>JAISUW010000007.1 GCA_031271865.1 Oscillospiraceae bacterium | reverse complement strand
ATTGCGGTCCCCCGGCAGCGGCCGCAATGCGGCCGCCCGCTCCTACCGCTTGTATCATAGGACAATCCGGCGCTGCCATACAATGGGATGGCAGTATGGATTTCCGGGTGGGGGTAGAGCGGATGAAGGATCGAGCATATCGGACGGTGCAGGCGAAGCAATTCTTTCGGACGGCTTGGTTTTGGATATGTTTCGCAGGGGTATGCGGCTTAGGGTATATACTGGTAGTCAGTCCGGCTGCGGCGCAGGGAGCTCGGGAAGGGCTGCTGCTGTGCGGGCAGGTGATGATACCGTCGCTGTTCCCGTTCTTTGTACTCAACGCGGTGTTTGTTTGGCTGATGAACAAGCGGCAGGCAGCGGGGAAGAAGACCGTGAGTGATCATGTAATGGGTTTCCTGTTCCGCTTGCCGGGGGCAGCTTTCGGCGCGATGCTCCTTGGGCTGGCGGGCGGATACCCGACGGGAGCGAAAGCTGCCGCCGCCATGCTGGAAAACGGGCTGGTCACGCGCCACCAAGCCAAGCGAATGCTGCTGTTTTCTGTGAACGCAGGACCGGCCTTTGTGATTGGGGTAGTCGGCGCTTCTCTCCTCGGGGACAGCCGTGCGGGCGTGCTTCTGTTGGCATCCACCACCCTCGGCTCCCTTGCCATGGCATTCTTGGGACGGCTCTTGGCGCGGGAGGACGAAAGAGAAGTTCCGGACAATTGTTCTGCTGTGAGTTCAGCATCAACTGTTACCCGCCGGAAAGGGCAGTCCTTTCCTGCGATGCTGCCGGGGGCGGTAAGCGGGGCGGTCGGCGGCATCCTCGGGGTATGCGCTTGGGTGGTGGTGTTCTCCACGCTCGTGGCGCTTCTGAAGCTTCTGCCGATGGAGCTGCGCGGCATCATCCCTTCCGTCACGGCACTCTTGGAGGTCTCCAATGGGGCAGTCCAGGCGGCGCGCATCGGGATGAGCTTGCCGATTATTGCGGCACTCTTGGGTTGGGGCGGGCTCTCGGTTCACTGCCAAATCCTCGGCGAAATCCGGCAGATTGGATTGCGGATTTCCCACTTCTATGTCTCCCGCGCCGTCCATGCCGCTCTCTCCGCCGCCATATGCTCCGCTTTGCTGTACTTCTTTCCTGTCACCGTGCATACTGCTGCGCTCAGTGATACGGTGCTGACTTGGCAGCCCTGGGCTGTCTCTGCTCCCGCCGCCGGGGCTATGCTCTTCTTCTGCGCTTTCTTGGTAGCGGAGAGTGAGGCCCTGCGGCCGCAGAAAGCTTTGCTGCGGGAATGAGCGCCGTACGGCGTCAGCAGCCTTATACTTCCTCGAAGCGCACGAAAGCAGCCTCCGCTTCCACAGGAATAGCCGTGCCGTCCAACCGGTAGTCTATGGGGTGGGGATTGGCATTTGCGATAACCAAAAGAGAGGAACTCCCATCCCTGCCGCGGCGGCGGTAAGCATAGCAGCCGAGGGCAGCGGAGACGGTCTCAATGGGAGCGGACGCGAACAGCTCGCGGTGCGTGCGGCGCATCTCTCCCAGTGTTTGGTAATGCGAGATTAGACTTGTATCCTCTGCCCCCCAGGGGTAACAGCCGCGGTTAAAGGGATCCATGAAGCCCTCCAGGCCGGCTTCGTCCCCGTAATAGACACAGGGGTTCCCCGGGAGGGTGTACTGCAGTACAGCCGCAAGTTTTAAGCGGCGCAGACCGGCTTCCCGCGCCTGCGGGGATAGTCTGCGGTTCCTGTAGGTGGCGCGGTTGGACCAATCCACGGCGGTGCAGTCTTCACCCAAGCGATTGAGAATGCGCACGGTGTCGTGGGTGCCGACGTGATTCATGAGGGAGTGCAGCGCAAAGGGGGGGTAGTTCTCTTGCTGCGCCGCAACGGTTTCGGACAGGCCCTCGGCGTCGCGCTCCAATACAAAGCGTATGATGGCATCCGCTAAGGGGTAGTTCATGACGGAGTGCATTTGACCGCCTTGCAGGTAACGGCGTCTGCCGCCATGGGAGAACTTGTCGGAGGCATCTTCCCAGACTTCCCCCAGCAGGAAGCTCTCTGCCGGCAAAGACGCAGCCAAGGCATCTATGAATGTGTCCGGGAGTTCGTCGGCGACATCCAAGCGCCAACCTGCCGCGCCTCTCTCTATCCAGTACTTCCCAACGTCAGTCAGGAAAGCCTTTACGCCCGCGTTCTCCTCATCTAACTCCGGCAGCTGACGGATACCCCACCAGCAGGCATAGTCCTGCGGCCAGTTGCGGAAGTGATACCATGGATAGTACGGCGATTGCCTGTCCTGCGCGGCGCCGCCGCTGCCGAAGCGTCCGTCGCCGTTGAAGTATACGGAGCGGAAGCCGGTATGCGAAAACACGCCGTCCAGCAGGATATGTATGCCGTAGGCCGCAGCACTGCCGCACAATTGTGCGAATGAATCATTGCCCCCTAGCAATGGGTCAATGCGGTAATAGTCAGCCGTATCGTAGCGGTGGTTGGACTGGGCGAGGAAGATGGGATTCAGGTACAGGCAGGTCACACCGAGAGAGGCAAGATAGGGGAGCTTCTCCGTAATCCCGTTGAGGTTGCCGCCGAAGAAGTCAAAGGTATTGACGTTGCCGTATGCGTCCGGCTGCCATTCCGGCGCGCCGCCCCAGTCCCCGCGCACATGGGTGGACTCAGGGAAGACCGGGTGGACGCTGCCCGGTGCAGGAGCTCCTGCCCCGCGGCAGAATCTATCCGGAAAGATTTGATACATCACACCGCCGGGCACCCAAGCGGGGGTCTGCCGGCGTGCGTCATAGACGGTCAGTTTCCACCAGCCGCCGTCGCCTATGGAACCGCAGCCGCGCCCGGTATGCCCGACCAAGTCTGTGCCGCCGGGAGCCGCGATGCGGAAGCGGTAGCGATATAAGCCGGTCTTATAAAACGGAGCGGTGCAAGACCACCGGCTTTGCCCTGCGGCGGTACTGTGCAGCGCCATTGGATACTCATAGCAACACTCGGAATCATACTCCGCTGTTAGGAGGCACGCTGCTGTATACGTATCCGGCAAACATAGACTCAACTGAACCTGCGTGCCGGCAGGGACACAGCCTACCGGTGTTTTGTATAACGGATTCCGGGAATCAAATACGGGCATAGTCACCTCTTCATACCATGTAAATGGAACGGGTATTACTCAGCCAAGAGGATATAGGAGCCTTTCCCCATATCTGCCGGTGCGGCGGAGGGGATTTCCACCACCGGCTTGGTACCGCCCCATACGTTGGAAGACATCCACGGCGCGTCGCGGGTATCTATGGCGAATACATCCGTTTCGGCCTTCCAGAGGTCGCCGCCCCATGCTTGTGAGCCGTCCAAGGCCACTTTGGCGGGCATCGAAACGATAAGCCGCGCTTCTCCGGCGGCAGTCTTTGCCTCCGATATGAATTGCAGCAGAATCTGATTGCGGCCGTTGACACTCAAATCACTCTGACCGGGGAATACGGTCTGCGCCAAGGGGTCGGAGGGGAAACACACATCCGTCAGAAGAATATCGTCAATACCGATGGCGGCAAGCTCTTTCACTATACTGCACAAATAGGCTCTGCCTTCGGCGGACCAAGGGTTCAGCCAGCGGCGGCCCTTGGTGTCTTTCCATGCTGTGACCTTACTGCCTTTGAGCTGGATCGCATACTCCGGTTTTGCGCCCGCAGCCAAGTCATCTCGGAAAGCACTGACGGCGGCGACCGTGCGCAAGCCGGCTTCTTCAAATGCTTTTAAGGTGTTCGAAGCTCCCGGCTTCGCGTTGCGGTCGGATTTGATTTCCTCTGCGACGGCTACCGTTGTGCCGTAGGACAGGAAGCCCAAGGTATCTTTGGCTGTGAATACGACCGCATTGGCACCGGCTGCCTGCGCTTCTTCTATGAATTTGGCGGCTGCGGCTGCGTTGCCGAGATTGGCAGCGGGATAATACATAGCGCGCAGCGGCTCGGTTTTGACGACGGCTGTGTCTTCCTTCTCTGCGGCCGATTGCGTCGCGGCGGGAAGCTCGGCAGCCGGAATCGGGGTTTCGGATACCCGCAGCAGAACCTCTGTCGCGGCATACCCCAGACCCAAGAAGAACACACAAAACAGGACGGCTCCAAGCACTTTGAAGATGGTTTTCCATTGCTTCCGGCGGCGGTTTCTTCTGCCGATGATGGATTCATTGAGGCTGCGTTTCTTCCCTTTGGCTTCAGCCACTTTCTGTGTCCCCCTTTCCGGCATCTTGCGCCTGTCGGTCTTTCCATCCTGCTATATTATACATCATCAAGCGGTGAAAATCAAGTATATCGGAAAAAAATGCGGGGGAACACAGGTTTGAAGCACCGGGAACAGATTATTCTCCCGGGAAATAAATAATTCTTCAAAACCCTTGCAAAAATTGATGAAAACAGGTATAATAGAATTTACAATAAAACGCAGACTAAAAAGGAGAATTGTGTCAGTCTGCAACTGGGGGTATCAAACAAATGTCCGGCGTATCGCGCAAAGCTCTGAAAAAACTGGGGAAACAGAATAAGGTTTTCTGGACCGATTTCAAGGGCTTTATCTCTAAGGGGAATATCATCAATCTGGCTATCGGCGTGGTCATCGGCGGCGCATTCTCCTCCGTCGTGACGGCTCTCGTCAATGATGTGGTGATGCCCTTTGTCGGGATGTTTACCAAAGGGGTGGATTTTTCGCGGCTCTTCTTGGACTTGACGGTGATGATGGAAAAAGTGCCCGTGGTGGATGCCATGACGGCGCCGCCTCCCGAGTACCTTCCCATTCAAGTCTTTGCGACGGCGCAGCAGGCCATCGATGCCGGTCATGTGGTCATTTCCTACGGTAGTCTGCTGACTACGGCCATCAACTTCCTTATCATTGCTTTTGTGGTTTTCCTCATCGTCCGCAGCCTGACCAAAATGTCGGAACGGCTCAAAAAGCAGGAGGAAGCCAAGGAAGCCGCAGCGGAAGCCGCCGTCGCCGCCACAGAGAAAGACTGCCCGTTCTGCTGCCAACGCATTCCCATTCCGGCGACCCGCTGCCCTTTCTGCACCAGTGAATTGCCCGCAGAAGAAACTCCCGCAAATCTCACGCCCCTCCCGGAAGGATAATCATGGAAAGAAGATTCAAATTCGGCTTTATCGGCACCGGCGTTATGGCGGGTGCTATGATTCGCATGGCGGTCGCCTCCGGGTTCCTGCGCCCGGAGGATGGCTTGCTGTTCGATGTGAATGTTCCGGCTGCCGAAGCCCTTGCCGAGGCAACCGGGCTGGCTGTCGCTTCTTCTGCCGCAGAAGTGGCGCAGAACTGTACATATGTGCAGCTGGGCTGCAAACCGCAGCAGATGAATGTGCTCTTAGAAACTATCGCCCCCTATGTACGGGACGCTTCCCCCGTGCTGGTGTCTATCGCCGCCGGCGTCAAGCTCGCGGCTCTTACCGCGCCAATCGGTGAGGACACCAAAGCCGTGCGCCTCATGCAGAATATCAACGCCTCTGTCGGCGAAAGCATGACCGCACTGTGTGCCAATGAAAATATCTTGCCGCAGGAAAAGACTTTCCTCTCGGAGTACTGCCGCTCTTTCGGCAAGGTCATCGAATTGGACGAAAATGCCTTCTCCGCTTTCGTCGCCCTCGCAGGCAGCGGCCCCGCTTTCGTTTATCGCTTTATAGACGAAATGGCCCGCGCAGGTGTCCTTTGCGGCCTCCCAAAAGCGACTGCCCTCGAAATCGCTGCCCAAACCGTCCTGGGTAGCGCAAAACTTGTCCGGAATTCCCCCCTCCACCCCGCGCAGCTCGCGGATAATGTCTGCTCCCCCGCCGGTACGACCATCGCAGGCGTCGCCGCTTTGGAGGAGAATCGCTTCGCTTTCGCTGTGATCGCCGCTGTTAGGGCTGCTTGGTTGCGGGATAAGGAGTTGGGGGGTGCCCCGTAGGGGCATGGGTGCCCTGAAGGGGCATGGGTGCCCTGAAGGGGCTTAAGCGATGTAGTCCTCCAGCGCCGCCTGCAATTCCACCGGGGTTGCAATGGCGATGCCTTGCCGGAGCATTGCCCGATCTGATTCCGGCAAGTCATCCAGAGTGGCTTCATAGGTGGCTATTTTCAGCGGGAGGTTATCGATTACGGTATAGACAGCCAATTCCCCGTCCTGCGACTGCAGCAGATAACGGTAGGTATCGGCCGCAACGGATTCCGGTACAGTATCCTCGGTTATCGGTGTACGCACAACTGCTAAGGCTGTTACTGTAATGGAAAGCAAACAAACGGACATAATAAGAGCGAGGAGTTTCCCATTATCCTTTTTCATTTTTCGGCACTGTCCTTTCAAAGGTTTATAGTATAACTTTCCTTAGCTTTCCCCTAAATCCTGCCATTTATACATTTGAAGACTGCGCAAAAGACAGGAGAACCCATTTTTACCCGGAGGTTTCCCATCCAATGGCAAACGAAACAAATTTTCAGTCAACGAACAAACGCAAAGAAAGTGAGAAGGATGCCAGAAAAAAGACCTTACGGCGTGTGGGTCTTGTGATCGGTTCCGTCTTTCTTATCGGGGCTTTGACCTGTGTGATTGTCTTTGGGTACTTCTTTGTCAACGCTTTCTCTTCCATTTACGGTGACCCGATTGTGGATTTGCAGGCGGAGAAAGACAGCCAGAGCCTTACTACGATTATCTATGCCCGCGATACCTCGGGGGACATGGAGAAATGGATAGAGTATGCCCGCTTGCATGGGGAGGAAAACCGTATCTGGATTGACCTCGCCGGCAAGGATGGAAAGAGTTTCCTGCCGGCGTACAAGAATATCTGCAATGCCTATATCGCGCTGGAGGACAAGCGCTTCTGGGAGCATAACGGCGTGGACTGGGTGCGGTTCTTCGGGGTCATCTCGAAGTACGGCTTTTCGCAAGGGGCTTCTACCTTGACACAGCAGCTGATAAAGAACGTGACCGGAGAGAAAGAAGTTACGGTCATCCGCAAATACCGCGAGATTCTCTCGGCACTCAATGCGGAACAGCACTATGATAAGGCGTTCATCTTGGAGGCCTACCTTAACACGCTCTACCTGGGGCGCGGGTGCTACGGCGTGAAAACAGGCGCGGAGAAATACTTCGGCAAAGAAGTGGATGAGCTTTCCATTGCGGAAGCAGCTGTGCTGGCCTCTATCACGAAGTCGCCCAACCAGTTTGATCCCATGACCAAATGGGAGACCAACAAAGCCCGCGCTTTGGAGTGCATCTCGCAGATGCGCACGCAGGATATGATTACCCGCGAAGAATACAACGAAGCCAAAGCGCAGATTGAGGGCAACCAGCTCATCTTTACCAACTCCCCGGACTATAAGCCGTCGGAGGAACAGTCCGCCGCCGTGACGGCCTCGCAGAAAGAAATCAACTCCTACTATGTGGACTTCCTGATTGAGCAGGTTGTTGCAGACCTGATGGAGCAGGAGGAACTCTCCAAGCAGGAGGCTACCAGCCGCGTGTACTACGGCGGCTTGAAGATTTACGCCAATGTGGACTTGCAGATTCAGGAGCAGATGGAAATTGTATATGAAGAGCGAAAAACATTCATAGATGTAACCGGGAAAGATGCCGACGGCAACCCCGTACAATCCGCGATGGCTATCATGGACTATGAAGGGCGCGTGGTCGGGATTGTCGGCGGCGCAGGGGAGAAAACGCAGAACCGTGGGCTGAACCGTGCGGCGGCTTCCTGGCGGCAACCGGGTTCTACCATCAAGCCCATCGGGGTGTACGGTCCGGCGATAGACAAGGACCTCATTACATGGAGCACCAAGATTCTCAATGAGTCCTTCCCCTACAACGGAATGATGTGGCCTGTGAATAATGACGGCACCAACGGCACCGGGGAGATGGTAACGGCGCAGTACGGTCTGCAGAAGTCCCTGAACACCATATCCGCCCGGATTGTCAATGAGTATGTGAAGATAAACGGCTCTTATGAGTGGCTTTCCGATAAGTACGGCTTTACACAGTTGGATCCGGTGAATGACCGCGTTCTTCCAGCTTTGGCTGTCGGCGGCATGACCAACGGGTTCTCCCCGCTGGAGGAGTGCGCTGCCTTTGCCGTTTTCGGCAACGGCGGGATGTACCATAAGCCCTATGCCTATACAGAAGTACGCAACTACAAAGAAACAGAGACCATCCTCCTGCCGGACACGCAGGAGAAGCGCGCTTTCTCGGAGGGTGCGGCGAAGGTCATGAATGAAATGCTCGGTACGGTTTCCATTGACAGCTATTACTCTAACGGCAATGGGAAGTATATCAGCAAATTCAAGCACTTTGCCAAGACCGGTACCACCTCCGACAATAAGGACAGGTGGTTCTCCGCAGGGACGCCGTACTATGTCGGTACGGTGTGGTTCGGCTACGACCGCCCGAAGGATCTCGGCAAGATGGAGAACCCCTCGGCGAAAATCTGGGTGGAGGTCATGAACCGCATTCATGAGAACCTTGACCCGAAGAAGAAGTTCCCCTCTACGGATGAGGCGGTACAGAAAAGCTATTGCACGGTCTGCGGCAAGATTGCCTCCGATGCAACGACTTCTACAGCTACAGGATGGTATAAAACGGATAACCTTCCCGGCAGCTGTTCCGGCCATGTCAGCCAGGAGGGAACCGCCGTGTCCCCCTTTCCCGGACTCGGAGGAAACGACGGGGACCGAATCGGTAACTTCTTCAACGCGCTCTTCTGACGGCCGCCCCGGGGAGTCTACGACCGGCAGCGTCCGACCGCCGACAACCGGGCATACCGGCGATGGCGATGATGACGATGACGATGACGATGACACAACGGTTCCGCCGCCGTCGACGTCACGGGCAACGACACAGAGCAGTTCTTCACGGACGACGACCGAAGCGCCCGACACCACCTCGCGCACGGCGACCTATTCACGCCCCACGACAACAGAGCGTTCTACCACCCGACCGTCCTCTACGAGGCGGCGAGATTAGCTGCTGCCCCGGGGGTGCCGCCGGCACCCCCCTTATCTTTTCCGCAGGAGGCACCCTTTCCAATGCTTGACCGTATCATGCTCTCCATCTGCGGAAACGCCCGGACTGAAATGGCTGTGACTTGGCGGTTCCGCGCGCCCGACTTTGTGCCCGGTTCGGAAGCCTTTGCCTTGCTGCGGCCGATAGAAAGCGCGGCATGGGTGCGGGTGGAGGCGGTCACGGCGGAGATTGCTACGGATGAGAGTATACATACGCATGCTTGGGCGCGTTTCTGCGGGCTTGCGCCGGGGAAAAGGTATGCGTATACCGTAGGCAGCATAAATGTGCGAAGTATCGAATATATATTCTGTACGGAGCCGGAGAACTTAGCTGAATTCGATTTCCTGCTTATCTCCGACCAGCAGCGCAGCCAGCCTTGGGAGAATCCCTCCTACGATGCTCCCCGCCGCATGATTGATAAAATGCTGTCTGCGTATCCCGATATACGCTTTATCCTCACCGCGGGCGATAACTGCGACAACGGGCAGAATGAAATTCAGTGGAATGCTATGTTCGGTGGATTCAATGGAATCATTGAATCATTGCCGCACATGATGTGTACCGGCAACCACGATAACCGCGGCTTTGCACAGTACCTGCCCAGCCCTGCCGGGAAGTTCTATCTGGACCATGCGGATTTGTTTGATGCGCAGTTTGAACGGTGCTATCCGCAGAACGGACCGGTGGGTTTCCGGGGGGAGAATTACAGTTTTGACTACGGCGATGCGCACTTTACCATCATGGGGATTAATGCGCCGCAAACGGTTGCGGATTGGGCATATGCGGACATACAAGGAAGCAATAAACGCTGGAAGCTCGGTTGCTACCACTTCCCGATATACCCGCTTATGCCGGAGGGGCAGAATGACGATGCCTATCCCTGGCTGCGCCGCCCGATAGAGGAGGGGAGCCTGGATGTACTCTTCAGCGGGCATGAGCACAGCTTCGGGCGCACCTACCCCATGCGGGGGGAGGAGATGGGCGACAAACCTTCGGAGGGATTCGTCAACTATATCTGCGGGGCAACCGGCGGCGGCGTGTATATCTCAAATGCACGAAAGATGTGGCACGCTGCTTTCTACCCGCAGGAGATTAACCTCCCCATGGCGCACTTGGTTCATGTGACGCGGGATACGCTGACCGTTACCGCCGTCTTGGCGGATGGGCGCATTGCGGACGAGTTCATTCTCGACAAGGCGCGGGATGCGATTCACCCCGTTGCCCTTGCACCGACGTACCTCAAGACGAAGCTGTCTTATAAAGGGGATATGGTGAACTTCGGCGGCAGAGGGGTATTTCCGTTCTGCCGAGACGGTATCTGGATGGTGCCGGCGGCTGTGCTGCTTGGGCATATCGGCGGTGCGGTGCAGAAATCCCCGGGGAGCGTTTCTGTTGCGGCTTATAAGAAAGAAGCGGTTTTTGCGGAGGGCGTAGATGGCTGTGTGCGCGGGGACAAAGGGGAGCTGTACGTCCCGGCGAATACCCTTTGCCGCATCTTCGGGATGAAATGGCAGTATGCCGCCCGCAACAACATCCTGAATTTCGACCATCCCTCGGAGGATAAGGCGTTCCCGCAGCAGATGTAAACAATCGTTCGAAAATCCGACTATTTGTATTTTCACGAAGGAGAAGACTATGTACAACCCTGCCTCCGCCCGCGCGGAAGAATTCATTGCACATGAAGAGGTGCTGGAAACGCTCGCCTATGCCGACCGATACAAGGAGGATGCCGCCGCCGCCCGCGCTATACTGGACAAAGCGCGCCTGAAGAAAGGTTTGACGCACCGGGAGGCCTCGGTTCTGTTGGCGTGCGAAATCCCGGAGATTGCGGAGGAGCTGTTCGCGCTGGCACGGCAAATCAAAATCGAGATTTACGGCAACCGCATTGTGATGTTTGCCCCCTTGTATCTCTCCAACTACTGCATTAACGGCTGCGTGTACTGCCCTTACCACAAGCAGAACTGCACCATCCCGCGCAAGAAACTGACGCAAGCGGAGATAGCCGACGAAGTCCGTGCCTTGCAGGACATGGGGCACAAGCGCCTGGCCATAGAAACGGGGGAAGATCCGGTCAATAATCCCATCGAGTACATTCTCGAGTCCTTGCAGACCATCTATTCCGTCAAACACAAGAACGGCGCCATCCGACGCGCCAATGTGAACATAGCCGCTACAACCGTGGAGAACTACCGCAGGCTGAAAGAGGCGGGCATCGGTACGTACATTCTCTTCCAAGAGACGTACCACAAGGAAAGCTATGAGCAGCTGCATCCCACGGGACCGAAGCACAACTACGCTTACCATACAGAGGCGCACGACCGCGCCATGCAGGGCGGTATAGACGATGTGGGCTTGGGTGTACTGTTCGGGTTGGAGCTGTATCGCTATGAATTCGCGGCACTGCTGATGCACGCCGAACACTTGGAGGCTGCTTTCGGTGTGGGACCGCATACCATCAGTGTCCCGCGGATTAAGCCGGCGGCGGACATTAATCCGGAGGACTTCTCCAACGGAATCAGCGACGAAATCTTCGCCAAGCTCTGCGCCTGTATCCGCGTGGCGGTTCCTTATACCGGGATGATTATCAGCACGCGGGAGAGTGAGGCTGTCCGTGCCATGTGCCTGCCTTTGGGTGTCTCGCAAATCAGCGGCGCCTCCAAGACCGGGGTCGGCGGCTATGCCGATGCCGAGGGCATGGACTCTGCGCACCGCGCCGTCCACCGCGTCGGAACCGAGCAGTTTGATGTCAGCGACAACCGCACCTTGGATGAGGTCGTGCGCTGGTTGATGGAACTGGGGTATATACCTTCGTTCTGCACCGCCTGCTACCGGGAAGGGCGCACCGGCGACCGCTTTATGCAGCTGGCGAAGACCGGACAGATTCAGAACTGCTGCCACCCGAATGCCTTGATGACGTTAGAAGAGTTCCTTATTGACTACGCCTCACCGGAAACCCGCCGCATCGGGGAAGCATTGATTGCCTCGGAAATCAACAGTATCCCGAATGAAAAAATGCGGGCAAATGTCGTGCGGCACTTGGCGCAGATTCAAGAGGGAGAGCGGGATTTCCGTGTGTAGCAGTGCCTTTGCCGGCGGACTTCCGCCTGCCGTAGCCAAAAACCCATAAAATTCACAAAATAACCCTTGACAAATCGAATAGAATGGGTTATAATATTGCAAACACAGCCAGACCTGCATATTTTATTATCCGACGAAAGTGAGGTTCATCCCCATGAAAGCCCTGAAAATCATCGGCATCATCGCAGCCGTCGCAGCGTTCGCTGTCGGCGTCTATTTCCTCATCACCAAGGTCATCCTCAAGAAGAAGGACGAAGCCGCCGCCGACGAAGCGGAGATTGAATCCTTCGTGTCCTGCTCCTGCGTTGAGGATGAGCCGATTGTCATCCCCGAAGCCGTTGCGGAAGCCGTTTGACGCGTTCTTTCCTGAAAAAATGCAGGGCACAGCTTCGGTGTGCCCTGTTTTTCTTGTATCTTAGGACGGTAAAGCGCTTATTGCTTGCTCAGACTGACTTGCGGTACCATCGATTCGGCATAGACCACGCCTAGGCCATACGCCCCGGAGTGGGCCTTGATGATCTCCATGAGCTTGGGGTAGGTGTCTTTGTTTGCCCAATCGCGTTGCCACTCGAGCATGACTTGCTGCCATGTTACGGGTTCCACGCCGTACTGGTCCATACGCTGCAGGGCGCGTTCGTGCGCCTCTGCGGTCGCTCCGCCGCAGGCATCGGCAGCGACGAGAACATTGTATCCGTCGGCTTTCATGCACAGCGCCGGGAAACAGACGCATGCCTCCGTCCAGAGTCCTGCGAGAATCAGGTTGCTCCTGCCCGTTGCGCGGACGGCGCGGCGGAGTTTTTCGTCCTCCCAGCAGTTGATGGTCGTACGGTCTATGGGAGAAACGCCCGGGAACAGGTTTTGAATCTCCGGGATGAGGAAGCCGGAGAATCCGTTGGCTTCCACAGTTGTGAGGATGACCGGCACGTCGAAAGCGAGGGCTGCCTTGCATAAAGCCACCGTGTTATTTCGTACGGTCTGCCGGTCATGGGACTGAATGCCGAAATACATCTGCGGCTGGTGGTCTATGACAACCAGGACAGACTGCGCCGGGTCGAGGAGAATATCCGGATATGCGCGCATGGGGAACACCTTCCGTTTCTATCTGATTAGGATCTGCGCCGGGGGATTTGCTCGGGATTAGTATGCCCCTGTGCGACGGAAATCTTTTATTTGACAAATGGTGCAAAATAGGGTATAATTGTTACAGCATCAGGCAAACATTTGCCGGAAGGAGGAAAGCGCCGTGCCGGCACCCAAAGCAGTCGGGGCAAAGCAAGCAGCGGATTCGAAGAAGCCGAAAGATTCGGCTGACAGCAAAACCAAGAAAGATAAGAAGAAAAAGGCAAGCGACGAACTTGGTGATAAAGTGCGCAAACGGATCTACCTCACCGGTGCCGTTGCGCTGTTTCTGACAATCGCCGCCCTTTTCCCGGGGACAAACCAAGAAGTCCCTGTCAATGTTTGGAAGGACATCCACGCGTTTTTCTGGGGCATCGGCGGGATTACGCTGCCGCTGTGGATTGCATTCCTGTTTTGGCTGTGCTATGTATGGCTCTCCGGACGGGAGATTAAAGACGTGAAAACGCAGTTTGCGGGGATGATAATCACGTTCTTGGCGCTGGGCGGTTTTGTGACGCTCATTTCTGCGGACGCAAAGGAAGCCGAGCCTGCCAAGGCCATTATGGAACTGACCGCAACGGCGATGCAAAACGCGAAAGATAAGCATTTCTTCAACGGCGGTGCGATTGCCGCCGCGCTTGCCGGCGGCTTTCTGTTTTTGCTGACGCGGATTCCTTCGATTGTTCTGTTCTTTCTGCTCTTGTGCATGGGGGTTCTGTGCATTTTTCCGAAGCTGCGCAAGAGCTTCTATACCGCGGTCAAAGGCAAAACAGACGACCTGCACGGCAAAGCCAAGGCTGCCCACGCGCAGCGCGAAGCGGAAGGTACGACCGCTCTGGATAAGCTGAAAAAGGTTTTCCAAAAGACCGAGGGTGGCAAGCTCAGCGTTCGCGGCGATGCGGAGGAGGAATACGAAGAGGACAGTGTCTATGACAGGGAAACCGTCCCCGCCGGCGGACGCACAAAAACCTCCGGGCAAACGGAGGACGGTGGAGTCTATATCCAACCCGTGCCTGCCGTCGGCGGACACGGTGTACTGCTGTCGCGGCAAGAACGCCGCGCCGGGAAAGCAGAAACACAGACCATCCCGGACATCGGGCAGGCATTTGATGACCTGAATGCCGAACTGCACAGCGGACAAGGCGGCATCTATTCGCAGGGGCTGCCGTTTGATGACAACGGGGATGTTATCTATCCCGCCCGGCCGCCGGGGGGTGTGCGTCCGCCGGGGAGTGCGCCGCCGCCCCCGCATAGCGACAGTCCCACGTTCCACCGGGCGCGGGGCGCTGTCGGGATTACGAAGAACCCCGAAAAAGAGAAGCTGATCGGTTTTCTGCAAGACTTTGGAAGTGCAGACGGACATGCCCCCGGCGGGCAGGCGGATGCAGAGAATCTCTCCGACCCGGAGGCGGAAACCGCTTATACACCGGACGGCTTCGCCGGGCAGCTGAGTATGGAAATTGCCGGTGACCCGCAAAAGCGCACCAGAGCGTTGGCTGCGGGGGACAAAGCCCGAAGTTCTGCGCTTGCCGTACAGATAGAAGCCGGGCTTCTTCCGCCGGAAGCGGAGGCGCAGTACCGCCTGCCGCCGATACATGCGCTGAACCCGCCGCCGCCGCGCAGCAAGCGCGGGATGGGTGTGGAGGAAGACTTTTCCGAGCAAATCGTGAATATTATTCAGTCTTATGGGATTGGCGTGGAAAAGAAAGAACCTTTCCCCGGCCCGGTTGTGACGCAGTACCGCATAACGCCGAAATTGGGTGTCCGGCTGAGCAAGATTACCGGACTTGCCAATGACATTGCCCTGTGGCTGGCAGTGGATAAAGTCAGAATCGAGGCTCCCATCCCCGGCACAAACGCTATCGGTGTAGAGGTGCCGAACAAAGAACGCGAAATGGTATTCCTGCGCGAGGTCATTGACTCCAACGGATACCGCGCAGAGCAGAAAAAATCCAAGCTGACCATCGCCATCGGCAAAGACATTGGAGGAAACCTGTTCTGCACGGATTTGGCAAAGATTCCGCATTTGCTGATTGCCGGAACCACAGGCAGCGGCAAGTCCGTATGTATGAACACTCTTATCCTCTCCCTGCTGTATAATGCAACACCGGATGAGGTCAAGATGATTATGATTGACCCCAAACAAGTGGAGTTTGCCGTATATGCCGGGATTCCGCACCTTCTCGTGCCGGTGGTCAGCGACAGCCTGAAAGCCGCCGGGACGCTCTCCTGGGCGGTCAATGAAATGGAACGCCGATACAATCTTCTCGCCAAGCAGTGCGTGCGCGACATTGACAGCTACAACCAGCGTGCCGCCGCCGAAACCGAGGCTGCACGCCGCGAGGGGCGGGAGAGTACGATTGAGATGCTCCCGAAGATTGTTATCTTTATAGATGAGCTATCCGACTTGATGATGGTCGCGCCCTCCGATGTGGAGGACAGCATCCAGCGCCTGACACAGAAGGCCCGCGCTTCGGGGATACACTTGGTGATTGCTACGCAGCGGCCGTCTGTGGATGTCATTACGGGTGTCATCAAATCCAACCTGCCGGGACGGATTGCACTCTCCGTCGCCAGTCCTACGGACAGCCGCGTCATCATCAACGCCGCCGGTGCCGAGCAACTCTTGGGGCATGGGGATATGCTCTTCGTGAACCAAAACGGCTGGAACGGGGCGGTGCGGCTCCAAGGGGCATTTGTCAGCGACGAGGAAGTCGGACACGTCGTCAACTTCATCAAGAACCAAGGTGAGGGCGAAAACGCTTACAGCGAGGAGATCTGGGAAGAAATCCAAAAGAACGCGCAAACCGCCGGTACGAAGCGGAAGAAGCCGGACCTTTCCGATGCGGATTTTGCGGAGGACGAAGCATTTGACGAGATGTATCAGAAAGCGGTGCAGGTCGTGGTCGAGGCGGGATTCTGTTCGACAACGAATGTGCAGAAACGGCTCAAGCTGGGCTATGCCCGTGCCTCCCGCTTAGTGGACCGCATGGAGGAGCAGGGCATTGTGGGGCCGCCGGACGGACCGCGGCCGCGGAAAGTGCTTGTGTCCCCTGCGCAGTGGATGGAGTCACAGGCACATCGGGAGGAAGCGGGCTGACGATGGGCAAGGCGCAGGTAACAAACAGGTTCTGACATTTGCCTGCGGAAAAGGAAACTACGGAAGGATTTGGTTTAATGGATGCGGTAAAAGTTGTGCTTATTGTGTTGGGAATCGGAGCTGCGCTGTTTGCGGTATCGCAATTGGCGACAGCGTTTGTCTTGCTCCGCGTTACGCTGATGCGTGCCAAAGAGCAGAAAGGTACGGGCAGCGGGGACAGGGATATTAAAACCATCCGCAATGAAGAACGCGATAATACCGCCGCCGCTTTTCTGGCGCGGAATCCGGAGACGATGGAAATGCAGTCGTTTGACGGACTGAACTTAAAAGCATACTATTGGTCGGCGCCGAAGCCCACGCGCCGGTTTATTCTGTTGGCGCACGGCTACCATGTCGACGGCTGCGGGGAATGGGGGGCGTTCCTGCCGTTTTATATCGACCGTTTGGGCTGCAATGTGCTCATGCCCGACCAACGATGCCACGGACGCAGCGAGGGAAAGTATACCGCCTTCTCCGGCTTGGAGTGGCGGGACTTCCTGGATTGGGCGCAGCTGTTGGTTGACCGCTTCGGAGCGGATATTCAGATTTGCCTGCACGGCATCAGTATGGGGGCCGCAACGGTCATGCTCTGCAATGGGCACAATCCGCCGCCCCAAGTCAAATGCGTAATTGAGGACTGCGGTTTCTCCAATGGCTTTGAAGAGCTGTACACCGCTTCCGCCAACCTCTACCATTATCGGTTCCGGCCGACTGTATATGCGCTGAATCTTTGGGCGAAGTGCCTGATTCACACCGACCTCAAGAAAGATGCCGACCCATTGGGATTCATCCCGCAAGCCAAAGCGCCCATGCTCTTTATTCACGGCATTACAGATGACCTGATTCCCGCGGCGATGTGCGAGGCACTCTATGCAGCTTGCGGCGCGGAGAAAGAGATGCTCCTGCTTCCGGATTGCGAACATGACATGGCTTACTACACCGACCGCCCGGCCTATGAAGCCGCAGTAAGCAAGCTTTTAGAAAACCATATGCCGGAGATGGTTTCTGCAACGATATGACGCATATGTATGATTCGAACCGACGCTTGCGCCGTGAAGAAAAATTCTTGCTCCCGACCGCAGAAGCGGCCTATCTGGCCGGGCGCCTGACGGCGCTCATGAAACCCGACCCGCATTCGGCACACGGCTTGTATACCGTTGACAGTTTGTACTTTGATACGCCCAATGCCGATTCCTTGCAAGACAAACAGGCAGGCACCAACAACCGCGAACGCTTCCGCCTGCGGTACTATAACGGCGATTTGTCTTATGTCTGTTTGGAGTCCAAAGCCAATCGCGGCACCGTGCGGGCGAAAGCTTCCCAACAGGTAGACGCGGATCTGTTTTTTGCTTTGGCTCTCGGCAAGTCCAATGCAATCGAACCGGAAGCTCCCGGCTTGCTCGGCCGCTTCCGTATGCACGCGCTGTGCAAGCCCCTTTTGCCGACGGTAATGGTGCGCTATGAGCGGGCGGCTTTTCAGTATGCGGATTGCCGCATCACATTCGACTTTGATTTGCGGGGCGGTGCGCCGCCGAGACAAATCCGAACGCCGCCGACCCCCGGGCAAGGGGAAGTGCCTGCAAAATGGTTCGGTTTCGGCGGAATCCCGGTTCTCTCCCCGGACGTATGTATACTGGAAGTTAAATACACGGACGTTCTGCCTGCGGCGGTGCGTCATTTGCTTTCCCCGGCGCGGCTGCAAGCGTCGGCTGTGTCAAAGTTTGAGCTTTGCATGCCGGCGCGGTTGCTCTGAGCAATGCGCTGCTGCCGATTCCGGCCGACCGGTTGCACCGTTGGCACTTGTTTTCAGCGGCACAAGACTTTCAGAAAGCAGCACACGCGCTGCAAGAAATGTGAGGCATTTTCGAAATGGTTTTTATACACCTCCCCCTTGCTTCTTTTCTGGACATCATCAAGGGGAAAGCCTTGGAGGCTTTCAGCGGTCAGATTCCTTTGACCGACATGCTTTGGAGCATTCTCACCGCCTTTGGACTGGCCGCCGCGGTTTGTTTGGTGTACCGCGTTACTTTCTCGGGCGTGGTGTTTCAGAAGAGCTTTGTTTTGGCACTGCTGTTGTTGGCTATGATTACCGCCATGGTGATACGAACCATTTCCTCCAATTTGGTCTTCTCCTTGGGGATGGTCGGTGCGCTTTCCATTGTGCGCTTCCGCACGGCTGTCAAGGACGTGACCGATACGGTGTTTATGTTCTTTACAATTACGATAGGGATTATCTGCGGCGCCGGGCAGTACCTTGCCGCTTTTTTGGGGACGATGCTCACCGGCCTGATTTATACGCTTGTGTATTGCTTCTCCCACAAGCTGAAGAGCGGGCATTACCTCTTCACCATCCACTATGCGCCTGTGCTGGAAGGGGAAGTGGCAGCGCTCATCAAGAGCATAAAGAACGCCAAAGTCAAATCCCGCGTTACCGGTCTGGGCGGCGGTACGGAATTGGCAGTGGAACTCCTCATCGGAGAGGCAGACGAAACACGCATCCTGTCTTTTGAGGGACGGGACGGTGTTTATAGTCTGCACTTGGTCGGGTATGACTCCGCCTTTTCGCTGTAAAAGCGAGCTGCGTCAGACTTTCTTGCCGTTGTTGAGCTTGACGCTTTCCATGAACGGAATCTTGATGGTGCCGTTGGCGGTCAAGCCATCGGCAGAGACACTGAACTCAAAGGGGATTTCTTTGCCGCGGAGCATATCGGAAGTGGCAATGCCCTTGAGTGTATTGCCTTCCTCGGAAACACTCTTGACCTCAATGGCGGGGACATCTACACCGGAAAGCTCGATGTCCACGTCGTATTCGCCGTTTTTCTCGGACACAATCAAGTATACGTTCCCATTATAGAACATTGTGTCCGCATAGAATTCCCATTTGCCGAGACCCACCATAACAAATACTCCTTTTACTATAAGTAGTATATATTGTATCACAAATCCCCGGGATATGCAAGTTAAATTATAATGAATTTAAACGCGGATGGTATAATATTCCCCAAAAACGCTTGCTTTTCTCGCACAAATGGTGTATAATTATCCCAACAAATGACGGAGGACAGATATATGGGTTTTCGGTTTATCCACTCCAACCGCAATGTGGCGGATATTGAGAAGTCGGCGGCGTTCTATGCAGAGGCCTTGGGTCTGCAAGAAGTGCGGCGGCACGGCAGCAAAAACGGTACATATGAGATTGTGTTCATGGAGTTCCCGGAGGCGCCCGGCTTTCGGCTGGAGCTGACTTGGATGCAGGAATACGACCGCCCTTACGATCTGGGGGACAATGAGATTCACTTGGCTGTCAAGGCGGATGACTATGCAGCCGCCTACGCCAAGCACAAGGAGATGGGTTGCATATGCTATGAGAATCCGGCAATGGGTATTTATTTCATCGCCGATCCGGACGGCTATTGGACGGAGATTTGCCCATGACGTATTGCAAGGAAAAGATACTACTTGCCTCCGGCAGTCCGCGGCGGGCGGAAATCATGGCGCTGGCGGGGCTGGACTTTGAGGCATATCCCATGGACATAGACGAAGAGAACAGGGACAACGCAGACCCTAACCAATATGTCCGCGCGGTCGTCCTCCGAAAAGCAGATGCTGCCGCAGAGCAGTTCCCCGACCGCTTGGTGGTGGCTGCCGATACCGTTGTCGTTGCCGGGGATAAAGGGATTGCTGCCCATAGCTACCCGCTTTGGAAGCACCAAAAACGCATGGAAATCCTCGGCAAGCCAAAGGATGCCGCCGACGCCGAGCGGATGCTGCGCCTCCTGTCCGGAAAGACCCATGTTGTCATGACGTGCGCCGTGGTTGCGAAGGGCGAGGTGCGGCAATCCCTGTTGGTACGGTCCGGTGTCACATTCCGTAAGCTGCGCGGCGAGGAGATTGCTGCCTACATTGCCACCGGCGAACCGATGGACAAGGCCGGTGCGTATGCCATTCAGGGCAAGGGCTGTGCGTTCATAACAGGCATTGCCGGTGATTACTACAACATCGTGGGTTTGCCCATTTGCCCTTTGCTCACCCTACTGGAGAAGTTCACAAAGGAGCAGACAAGCGATGTATCTCCACTTGGGGCATAAATCCATGATTCAGACAGATGATATTATAGGTATCTTTGATTTGGATACAGCCTCCGTAAGCGTGCATACGCGGAACTATTTGAAGAAAGCCCAAGAGGCCGGCGTGGTGTTCGAGGCAGGTCCGGAGTTGCCGAAATCCTTTGTCGTCACCGATACGCCGACCGGGCAGAAAGTGTATCTCTCCGCGTTGGGGAGCTTGACGCTGGAGGCGCGCAGTAAGCAGTTTGGGCTGTAGGGGCTTCGCGAAGCCCCTACCCCCGGCGGTTCGCGAACCGCCTACCCCGCGCTTCGCGAAGCGCGGCCGGGGCTTCGCGAAGCCCCTACCCTCGGCGGTTCGCGAACC
>JAISUW010000042.1 GCA_031271865.1 Oscillospiraceae bacterium | reverse complement strand
GAGCATTTGGTGGGGGTTTTGCTACGGGATGCGGGGTGGGGGTCGCCGGGTTGGTTGGGGGGGTCATAACTGGGGTGGGGTTCACCCAGAGGTGCTAACAGGGGTGGATAGACGTTGGTCTGTGTACCTGTATATTGTAGCACAGTCGGGGGTGGGTTGTCAAGGGCTTTTTTTGAAAAGGTTTCCCAAAAAGTCCGCAGGATGCGCATGCCGGTGGGGCTATATATCTTGCGTCACAACCCCGGTCTCCGTAATCACGCGCTCCAGGGATCCGCCGGGGCGGGCGTAGCCGATGCAGCAAAGGTCGGCGTTTTCAAGAACAAAGCGATTGCGCCTCTCGGCGAGGCCGTGGGTGGCGCGGACGATGCTCTCCGGGAAGACGGACACATACAAAACACACCCCGCATCAAAGGCGGCGCGATGTTCCCGCAAGGGTTTGGTATATACGCCGCGGGCGAGAGCGATGATGACCGGCGACTGCGCCTCCAGCAGGATGTTCAGCACATCACGCTCCAGAGGGGACTGAAAGCCCGAAATGACCGTGCAACCGGCCTTGACCTGCGCTCTGGCCCAGTCCAGACTGCGCAGCACCGCCCCCGCCGGGTATTTCTCGGAGCAGAGGTAGGCTGTCTTCTCGCCCTCCCAGAGGGTGCGGTTGCCGAGGAAAGTGGGGCTTGGCGTCATATCAGCTCGATGCGTTCTCCAATCATGCAACCTGCGGTGCCGGCACCCCTTTTTCGTAGAGCGATTCGGGGGCAATGTCCACGCGGCCGTCCAGCCAAACGGCGGTGCCGTAGTCGACATAGACGGAATTGAAAACGCGCACGTCCTTGAGCGGGGCGTAGACTTTACCGTTCAAATGCGGTTTCACATCGTACATCAATTCGCGTCCGTCTTCGAAACGCAGCCAGAGGGTATAATCCTCCAGCGGTTTCACTTCAATAACATCGGGTTCGGCCGCGATGGGTGCGCCGGGTTCGCCGGCGTATATGATACCGTTTTGTTCGAACATATTCGCTCCTCCAATCATGACAGCGGCGCAATCGAGCCGGGGTTGTCATTGTTCACGGCGAGCTCCCAAGCCTTCGCCAGCTCAATCTCCCGCAGGTCAATCCAAACCAGTACGGCGCGCAGCTGTTTCGGCGGGAGGGAACCGCTGAGCAGTTCGCCCGTAAGGCTCAAAACGGCTTTATACTCGCCATAGCGTACATGGATGTGCGGCACATGGTGCTTATCCACATCGCGGATGTACATCGTGATAACCAGTCCGAGGAACCGGCTGAGTTCAGGCATCTACATCACCTCTTGTTCCTATTATATCCCATCCGCGCGAAAAAGTCAAGTTTCTGCTTACACTTCTATTTTATCTCCCTCGTTAAACCACGTATTGATGTAGATTGCAAGGGATGATGGAGATTATTGTGCCGGCGGTCTTTGAGTTTTTCACCCTCGTACTCAAAATGCGCCGGACCTTGCACTAAACGCAAGGTTTCATAACGCCCGGCGCGGTGATACAACTCGGCGGCTAGCGCGGACGGCGACCAATTCTTTCCTTCATACTCGACCTGATTGTCCTTGCGTACCGTGGCGACGAAGTTCTTGTCGTCGACAAAGGTCAACTGCGCGCCCATCGGTACATCCAGCGACGCGAAACGGAAAGGCTGCCTACGCTCGGCAATGGCCTCCTCCTGCTCTTCCTTGACCGTCATGCCCACGAGCTCCAATCCGTCCGCATCGCCGCGCAGGTCGGCAACGGCGAAGAAGATGTCATAGGCCTGTTTGGGCGACAGGCAAAAGAACTCACGTTGCCTGATGGCGCCGCTGTGTTTGCCAATACGACAGGCGATTACGTTCACCAGGCTACACTCAAAAGGAAGCTCCACGATTTGGCGAAAGCGGTAGGGGTTCCCCTGAAATCCATATGCACTCCCTGCGCCATACCTCCGCCTCCATTCTGATTAATGCACAGACGGACGCGTTTTTGGTATCCAACGCTATGGGACACAGCAATGTGCGCATTACACAGGACATCTATGCTCACGCTTTTGCGGACGCGAAGAGCAAGGTGGCGGCTGTCATCGAAAATGAGCTGTTCAGCAATCGCTCGGTTTCTTAAAAGGAGCATGATTTACTTAACACTATGAAAAAGGTAGACACTATGGTTAAATCGGTATTGATGTAGGATATTCGGGTATCAAGACTGCCTTTGCGGAGTTTGCTCCTGCGTTTGCGGAAAGCCGTTCGCTTTTGCGGACGGTTTTTTTTTGTTTTGTATACGTTCATAATAATTATTATTATAAATAATCATACAAAATAGTATTGACAGCACCGGTTAGATGTGTTATAATAAGAAAGCTATGTGGATATTAATTCCATTGTGCAAGCATAAAGGCAGCCAAGGCTGCATGAATAGCATAAATATTGGAGGATACGACCATGCAAGAACTCATCCCCATCAACTACGACAACCCCGAACGCCCGACCGTCGACGGCCGGGAACTGCACGAGCAGCACTTCCCTGTCACGGAGCAGGAATACAACCGCTTAAATGTATGGAACAAGGAGGAATAAGAATGCTAATCCCCATGCACTACTGCGGCAAAGGGCAAAAACCTGAGGACGAGTACACACCCCAAGCCGCGACCCAAGGTTCCGCTGCCGTCGACCTCAAGGCTTGCCTTGAGAAAGGCGGACTTGTGATTGCTCCCCACGAAACCGTGAAAATCCCTACCGGCTTAAAGATGGCTATCCCGCAAGGATATGCCGGTTTTCTCTACGCCCGTTCCGGTCTTGCAACAAAACACGGTGTTGCCCCCGCCAACTGCGTTGGCGTAATTGACAGCGACTACAGGGGCGAAGTCATTGTCGCTCTGCATAACCGCTCGGACAAGCACTATTTCGTAGAGGACGGCCTGCGCATCGCCCAACTTGTTGTTTCCCCTGTTGTTGCCGTCACCGCCGCCCTCGTCCCCGCCTCGGACGAAACCGCACGCGGAGAGAGCGGTTTTAGCTCGACAGGCACTTGAGGTAGCTCTGTGTCAACACGCATTGTTGCGGATTGGCTGCAAGTGCGAATCATAATTTATGTTTTCCTGCATAAGGTTATATTACGATTCAATAAAAGGAGAGGATACCATGGACAGAAGACCGAAAATATATACTATCAAGGAAGCGGCCGCCGAGTATGGTTTCACCGAGAGTGCTTTGCGACGCTGGATACGCCAAGGTGACATCCCTGTATTCCGCGCAGGTACGCGTTACTATCTCACGGATGTAATCGTTGAGGACTTCCTTGCCACAGGGGCGAAGACGGAAACACCGCTTGACGGCTTAGAGCCTATCTGTTTGCGCAAACATTAATACTTTCGAAGGAAACGAAAGGAAGCACAAGCACAAATCGGATAATACTATTCATATTTTGCATAATTGAAAATACAATGGCGAATATCGCATGAAAACACATGGATAATTCGCCTTTTATCATTACAAATATGATTGGTCAAAGTAAAGTCAAAGATTATGTTCGATAAAAAATGCTAATAAAATCAATATAAATAAGAAAATAATACAAAAATATCCGTTCGGTTAATAAATGATAAGCATACAGATAAGAATAAAAAATTTTCATATAAGAAATAATGAACAAATAGTAAAGTGTTATATTCATTTAAACTGATTTGAATGATATGATATGACACGATTATTCGGACAACCTTACACTACTTCAAGATACATATATGCAATATGACGAAAACAATTATATAATCGAACACATCAAAAATGCATCAAAACTTAATTTCGAGACTCGAAAGCGTTGATAATCAACGACTAAAATTACCTTCATATAGTCGTGGATATAGTGGTCATAGCCTTCCGCATATTTCTGCCAATTGGACGGGCCGCAACAGCAGTCTTTCATAGGAATCGCTCCTTTCGTAATCTGAACCTTTGATTTCATCCTCGGTCTGTATGCATGGGTGCGAATGGTTGGTATCAGACCGGGCTGACAAACGCAAATACGCGTGTCAATTCCATTATATGCAAGTGCCGGCTTTTTGTCCAAAACTTTCCGTGTATTCTGACAACTTGTTGGTATACAATACATACAGAAGAATCTGTTTTAGACGGAAAAGAGGCTTTATATGGAGTTGGTCTGGACGCTCGCGAAAGCTTTTATTATAGGTGGGCTTATATGCGTTATGGCGCAGCTGTTGCTGAATTTTACGAAACTGACCATGGCCAGGATTCTGGTAATGCTGGTGGTGGCGGGTGCTGTACTGGGCGCTTTAGGTCTCTACCAGCCTTTCGCGGACTGGGCGGGTGCCGGCGCAACCGTCCCTCTTTTGGGCTTCGGGAATGCGATGGTCAAGGGCGTACAAGAGGCTGTAGATAAAGACGGGCTGATTGGTGTACTCACCGGACCGTTCACTGCCGCCGCCGCCGGCACTTCTGCTGCTGTTCTGTGCGGCCTGATTGCCTCCTTTGTCGCGAAGCCAAAGGAGCGGTAAAGGGGTTGTTTTATACACCTGCAAAGCGGCAGAAGTCTTGCCTTTTGCAGGTGTATTCCTTTATCGTTTGTTAGTGCTTTGGTGTGCAAAAGCGAACAGACCTTTTTCGGTATTATCCCAGCCGCACACCACGGCAGCACTTTGCCTCCAACGCCTCCGGCGGGAATGGACGAAAGCGCAGACCTATCCGGCCGTCGGCATTGAAGATTTCGACGGGGTTGCTTTCGCCTTTGAAGCCGGGGAGGGAGGCTGTCTTGGTGGGGTCATAGGAAATATCTTCCAGCACAACATCACCGAACGGGAAGCTGCGCAGGAAAGCATAGAGGGAACCGTCTGCGGCAGCTGTATACCAAACACCGTCTTGGTGTGAGACCGGTCCCTTCCGGGAGGCGTAGATGCCGTCGCCATAGACAGAGAGCCAATCCCCGATAGCAAGCAGACGCTCCTCCATGATGGGCGGAATACGGCCGTCTCCGGTCGGACCGATGTTGAGCAGGAGATTGCCGCCCTTGCTCACTTGGTCTAAGAGCAGTTCGATTAGTTTGTCTGCCGAAACATAGTTTTCCGCAGGCTCGGCACGGTTGTAGCCGAAGGATTTGCCTATACCGCGGCATTCTTCAAAAGGCTTTTGGAATACATAGTCCTCTCCGCGCCCATCATGGGAGCCGTACTCGGTTGTGGCGTTGCCGCCGTGGCAGGCCGTGCGGGTTCCTTTGCCCCAGCGGTCATTGGGTACGATAAAGTCCCGCGTTGAACTGTCATTGTAGAGCCATTGCAAGAACTCCACGGAGTGCCATGCCGTGTCCGGTTCGTCCCATTCGCCGTCCGTGAAAAGCGTGTGCGGCTGATAGCGCTCGATGAGGTCTTTCATCATGGGGTGAAGGTACTCCAGAGCATAGCGGTCAAACTGCCGCGTGGCACACAGGGGCTGGTTCCAGTCCATGATGGAGTGGTACACACCGAACTTCACCGGACTGTCCTCGCAGGCTTCCCGCAGTTCCATACACAAATCGCGCCGGGGACCGACATCCACGCTGTTCCAGCCGCGAGCCAGCGGCGCATCGTAGAGGCAGTAGCCGTCGTGGTGCTTGGAGGTGATGTTCAGGTACCTCGCTCCGGCACGTTCAAAGAGCTTCACCCAAGCTTTCGGATCATAGAGTTCTGCCGTGAACAGCTCCGCCAAGTCCTTGTAGCTGCGGGCGCCGAAGCGTTGCTTATGATAGGCGACGACCTCGGGACGCGGACTGTGTTCCAGCCAGCACTGGTACCACTCCGAAAACTTGCCGGGGTCGCAGTAGGCGGGAACGGAATACACGCCCCAATGAATGAATATACCGAACTTTGCATCTGCAAACCATTTCGGTACGCGCCTTTGGTCAAGGGATTCCCAATTGGCTTCGTAGTGCATACATTATTCTCCTTGCTAATGATAGGATAACGGCATGATTATACGCTTTTTCGGCGGATTTGTCAAGTCTGTAAAAATATATGAAATAATTTTATGAATTTTTTCGCACAAACCCTTGACAAGTACAAGGAAACCATGGTAAAATAGTAGCATAGACTGTAATACACAGGATACCATTACTTATTGGAGGGATTCTTTATGAAAGGCAAACGCATCCTTGCCGCATTCCTTGCTGTACTGACACTGTTGAGTTGCATGGCGGTCAGTGCGTCAGCAGAACGCGGCGACCCGGAGAGCTACTATGCCCAAGCTTACTCCGACACCGGCGAGCTGCTCCATTATCTCCAGCTCGACAGCGGGCAATTTGACTGGGACGGTCCGGAGGGGTTTATCGTCAATGACGGCCGCCGCTGGATCCGCAAAATCCCGGCTGTTGAGCCCGGCATGGGAACCGTGGACTACACGCTCATCTCCTATCGCACCCCGACGGATCGTGAGGAAGGCCGCGGCGTGGAACACACCCTGACCATTGAATACATAGACCTCGACTTCTGGGGCAAGGTCGGTCGCTTCTTTTCCGACCTGGGCTATTGGCTGGTGGAGATTCTATTCTTGGGCTTCCTGTGGGGCAATGACTCCGGCCGCTTCCCCGGCGTTTGGAATCCGTAAGAGCTTTATCTGAATCACACGGCGCAGACAGGTTGCCCTCTCTGCGCCGCGTTTTGGTTTGTCTGTAATTACCACTTTACCCACATGGCCGGACGCACACCGCAACTGCTGTTGACAATCTCTCCGGCGTATTGAATCCTGCCGTCTTCGTCCACATACGCAGCTCTGTCGCTGCTGCTGCCGGGGGAACGCAGCCACCATTTTGTGGGTGCGTTTGCAAAGCAGCAGATTCTGGCCGTATCGGTCGGGAATGCTGTTTCCGCTTGGTCTATGCTGAGGCAGAAGACGTCGTCTTTTGTTACCGGGCTGCCGGGGGTATTGTAACGGAAATTCTTTGGGTTCTCATTCTCATGTCGGATAATGCGTTTGTTCTCCGTATTGAGTGCGCGGTAAAAAGCGGTATTCAGCCGGCGTTGCAAAGAGCAATTCGCCCAAGCAGTCGGGCTGCGCAGGTGGTCGTATACTTGGTATTCCATACAGTCTTTGCTCAGAAGCAGGACTTCCCGCTTGTCTTTTTTGACTTGTAACACAAGCCATTGCACCGGCTTGCCCTGATAGCTGCCCAATTGGATGATATCGCCTTTTTGGGGGAGTTTTGCGTTCCCGGGTTTTTTTGATCCGTTGTCGTTGGTTTTTTCATCCGGTGGTTTATCGGGAGGATCATTTACCGGAATTTGTGTATTCTCGCCGGCCTTTACCTCAGGGGGTATGCCGGCTTTGATTTCTCGGATCAAATCCGGAGTTGTCGGATACTCAGAAGAGTATTGATGGGTGCTGGTGATAAGGAGCCCAAAGAAACTGTCATTCAACTCGTCACGCGAAAAAGGCGCAAGAAAAACAGCCACAATCGGAACGCGGTAGGTTTTGGCAACTGTAAGCTCTGTTTTCACCCATTCCGATTTCTGCGCAGCTTCGCTCATGAAAACAATCAGGTGCTTTGCTTTGCGCGACTTCTTTGTGATTATGCCCACCCAATCGCCGGACTTGATGCCCTCGTCATACCAAACCCGATACCCGTCTTTTTGCAATTGCGCTATAATAGGATAGACATGCGCCTTGTCTTCATGCGAATAGCTGACAAAAACATATGGTTCTGCGCCTTCATATGCATGGTCAGCCTGAATTAATTCTTCGCTCATATATACGCCTTTCTTTCCGACGATGTGTAATACTGACTTTTTCAAACTGTACCCATATTCTACACCATCCCCGTACCTTTGTCAAGTATTTCCCGGGAAATTAATTTGCGCATTCAGCCAAAAAATGCTTGACAATCGCTTGCCAATTTGTTACAATAAACGTTAGGGGTGTATTCTCCAAAAAAGTGCTTCACCTTTCCGGCGGGTACACAAAGCTAAATTCTATCAAAAAGAAGGTGCTGCTTTGGCAAAGGACAAGAAACCGGTACCGAAAGACCACGAAAACGAATGGCTCTCCGCGTTTGTCTCAAAAGAGGAGTATTGGGACGCGTTCAAGCACATTTTCGGGTACGGAAGTACGCAAACGGATGAAATCGGGCAGGGCAACGTACAGTTGTTTACATACGACGACCTGCCTGCACCGGGGGATGGGGAGATTAATCCCGAAACAGGGTTTGTATCCATTAAACGTATCCCCAAGCACAAAGTCCAGTGGTGGAAGAAAGCCGTAGTTCTGGGGGCTATCATTCTGTCTCTGGTTTTGTCACAGTATTTGGGCTACACGAACTTCGCCGCCGTGGAAACCACCTACGCGGATGCAAGCGTGACGACCGACAAGGACTCCATCGTGGAGAAATACTCCTACATGGGCAGCGGCGGGAATGTCACAAAGGATTGGTTTAAGGACGACGGTACCAAAGGCGGCTCGGGCAAAGCCATTGGTATGGATACACCCGGCAGCTGGTACCTGAAAATTTTCCTCGGAGAGTCCACCCAGACAGAGCTGGATGTCAGCTTCGTCACGGAGAAGATTAAGATCAAGCAGACGCTCAAGGAGCGCGTGGACAAGTTCATCTCCAGCTACACGCACTCCGACCTTTATCAAGAGGAGCAGGAAGAGCAGCGTATCGCCGAAACGCTGATTCACGAGGACAAGCCTGTTATCGCCATTGCACCGTTCGGCATTGCCAACCAACAGAATCTCCAAGTCATCAATATAGGCCCCAAGGTGCAGTATGTCGGGCTTTGGGCCTTTTCCAACGACCCTGTCTTGCGGGAAATCAACGTAGACCCCGCAAACGAGTATTTTACATCTGTTGACGGTGTTCTCTTCACGAAAGACATGAAGAAACTCGTGGCCTACCCCATGGGCAAGCCCGGGAATGAGTATGTTGTCCCCGACGGCGTAGAGGTCATCGGGGATGGCGCGTTCTATCACTTCTATTCCAATGACTGGGCCAACCCGCTGACAAAGGTTGTCCTGCCGGAGGGTCTGCTGCGGATAGAGGACACCGCGTTCTTCGGGAACAAGAACTTGGTGGAGTGCGACCTCCCGGATTCTCTGACCTACATCGGTACGGATGCTTTCTCCAAGTGCGAGAAGCTGGGACCGTATGTCTATGTCCCCAAGACAGTCGAGTGGATTGGGGAGTATGCATGGTACTTCTGCGGCAATCTGGACTTGATTAGCTTTGAGCAAACCGAGAACAACAGCATTGAACAGGACGCGCAGATGACTATCCCGCCGCAAACTGGGAAAATCGTCTTCAATATGTTTTGGAAGCCGAAAATCGACCCGGCACCGTTCCAGACCAACTACCCCGCGATTCTGTTCGGCTTGGACAGAGAAGCTTTCACGGAAAAGACGCGCATCGGCAATGAGAAGCTGGCGGATATGGCGGACATAGACACCGCGCACGACCGCAGTTCCGAGCAAGCGCTGATTGAGTACAAGGAAGCTGTAGAGAACCGCCAGAATAAAATCAATGAGCTTGCCGGCAAAGAAGCGGAAGTCGCGGACGCGCAGGCGAATGAAGCGCAGATTGCCGCCGATTGGACCGCCGCGCAGGTCGTCTATGATGCCGCTTTGGCGGACGCAGAGCAACGACTGGAGAGTATCCATTTGGCTTTGGCGCAGGCCGTCACCCTCGTGAAAGCGGACGCGGATTATGATGAAGCCGCCGCTTTGGCTTGGATGGCTTCCTATCTCGCCGCCGAGAAGCTCCGCGACGACAATAATGCGGCTTATACCCTGACGCAAAAAGAGCTGAAAGCCGCGCAGACGGCTCTCAGCGAGTTGCTGGAAGCGGAAATTGCCGCAGCGGAAGCAGAAGACGCTGCCGCAGCGGAAAGTACTGACGGCGAAGCGGAGGAACCCCCGAAATCCGAAGCCGTCTTGGCAGCAGAAGCGGTAGTCCAAGCCGCGTCCGAGAAGAACGACACGGCGCGCATCGCCTACGAAGAAGCAAACAACGCTTTTGAAGAAATGCGCAAGAAGCCCTTCGAGAACGCTTTCAATGCCTATGCCGACAAGCGCGACAGTGACATCAAGCCGGTGCTGGATGCTGCCAAGCGCATTGACACGGCTGCCATGGAGTACGAGACGCAGCTCGGGCAGATTTATAACATGGGGCAAGCGGCCAGACAGGCCAACCCGGACAACGCCGACGCTGCCCAAGCCAAGGCGGAGGCCACAGCCCGCAAAGTCGCCGACCGTTCCTATACCAGCGTCAAGAAGAACATGAACACGCTGGTTCAGACCTTGCTCGCCCTGATTCCGGATGCCCCGGCCGAAGTCAAGGGAGCGCTGAGTGAAGAAAACCTCGAAGCCTATCTCAACGCCCAATGGAAGCTGAAAGAAGCGCTGGACGCGCTCAACGGTCAGAAAGGCCGCTCCGTAGAAACCAAGCTGGCTGAACTGGAGGGCAAGAAGAACGAACTGCAGGCGGCAGAAGACAACCTCGCCGACAAGACAGCGAAGTTTGAGATGCTCTTTGAAATCGCCGCCCGCTACAATACAGAATCCATCTGGGTCAGTGCCGGCAACAAAGCGGACACGGCCGCGAAGCTCGTCACGAAGAACCAAGCCGTTATCGAAGAAGCCCAACGGCTCTTTGACGAATACTGCGCCATGGTGGAAGGGCACTATGTGACCGGCACCGTAACCGACTACGATGATGTCTATGACGCACGAATGGATGCTAAGCCGTTGGCGAAGAAACTCGCCAAAATCCTTGACGGAGAACGCAAAGCTGTGAAGAAGGAGTATAACGCATGGGCAAATTCAATCTAAAGGACGTTCCGTCAATGGTCAAAGATGGGCTTACCGAAGTCAAGACCTACTGGAACGAACCGAAACCTGGAAACTACGTCTCTTGGAAAGAGATTGTCGCTGACATCTTCGCCGTCGCCGGCGAGGAAAGCATGAACAAGACCATCCCCGCATACATCGGCTTCGGATGCCTGATGTCCACATTCATTTACCAGATCCCCGTGCAGTGGTTCACGATCATCGGGCTGATTACCGGTCCCATCGGTTACCTGTGGACCGTTGTTGGCATGAACTTGAATGACAACTTGGGCTTCCTCTCCCGCAAGACCGCCCGCACCATCAGCGCGATTTATACGCCCCTCTTGGTTCTCGGACTGGGATTGCTGCTCTTTGCTCCCGTTACCGGTCCCGGCTCCATGGAGAATGTCATCCCGGGCTACTGGAAGTACTGGGGCATCAACCTCTTCTGCACGACGTTCGGCGCCTACCGCGGTATCTTCTGGAAGCAAATACTCCTGGAGAAAATCGGTAGGTACAAGACGACCGTTTTCGTCAACCTGATTCCCAACCTTGTACTGACGGCGCTCATTATCTATATCCCCTTCGACCAGATGACGCTGGCCAACCGCGCTTGGATTCTATGCCTGCTTTACAGCTTGCTCGGCAACTACGGCATCTCCGGTGCCGCCAACGCCGTCACGAGCGTTATCACTCCTAACGAGCAGGAGCGCATCTTCATTCTCGCGTTCCCCGGAACGCTCGCCAACGGTATCAACTCCATCTGGGGCTTCGCCGTCCCGGCACTTGCCTCCTATGTCAAAGGCACGCAGACCATAGAGTTCTATCGCATCGTCCTGCCCGCTACGTTTGTCGTAGCAGCCATCATGTACTACGGCTTCATCGGCAAAATAAAAGAGCGGCTTATCACACCGCCCATGGAACAGAAGCCGCACATCAACTTCTGGACAGGCTTGGATGCCGGTTTGCGCAACAAGTACCGATGGATCGGCGCTATATCCGGGGTCATTGATGGCTTGGGGACGGGCATTGGCGGCTGGATAGGGCTGATGTGGCTCTATATGGTGCGCGAAACCGACTGGATACAGGCAGTCATAACCACGCTGATGATGACCGCATACACCCCCGGGATACTGCTTTCCTCTGTTTGGAACAAGATCGATTACCGCAAACTCTATTTCTTCAACCGCCTTACCAATGTTGTAGTGGAAGTCGTTTGTATTGTGTGTTTGCTCAACGGTATGCGCAACCCAATACACTTTGCATTGCTCATGTGCGGCGTCAACTACTTCTCAACGCTCATCGGGCAATCCATGAACATCGTCAATGTCAACATGGGGCAGAACCAGGGCTACTACCAGCAATGGATCAGCGGCGAACGTGTGGAATCCCATGCCGCACAAGTGTTCGGTTGGCTCTTCGGACCGATTGGTGCGCTCATAGGCTTCATCATCCCCTACCTCTATAAAACCATCGGCTACACCTCCAACCAAGACGTGCTCTATATGGAGGGGATGCGCACCAAAGTACTGCTTGCCGGTTGCGTCATAGCCATCATCGGCGACATTGCCTGCCTGATTCCCTACTTCTGGTTCAAGTTCCCCAAGAAGATGGTCAAGCAGATTGTCGGCGACTTAGAGTGGCGCCGGGAAGCCGCGCAGGATTTGATTCCCGTTAACCGCTTGGCGCGTGAAGGCAAAATGGCGGAAGCCAAAGCGCTCCTGCAAGAAGTCATTGCCGAGCGCGAGGCGCGGTATGCCGCTCCGCCCGCGGAAGCAGACAGTACAGGGTAAGGCTATCCAAATGATTTTATCGGCAAAAGCGTTTCGGCAGGAACGCTTTTGCTTTTTCTTGACACCAAATGGAATATATGGTACAATGGAAAGCACAGCCGCCATCAATTCCCACGCAAATACAGCGCAGCGTGGGACAGAATAGCCCTAAAGGAGCGAGTTTCATGTTGGAAAGAATCGGTAGATTCCTGACCCTCGTCTGGGCTGTCATTGGGATTATTCGGAATGGCTTATTCGGCATTGCGCAGCCGGGGGTGCCTATGGAACCGCAGAATACGCTCTATCCGACCGACCAATATGTCCGCGAAGCCTACTTGACCCCGATTTGGCAGACGGGCATCCAATACAATGAGGCGCTTACCCCGCTGGCTTTACCGGATGGGCAGTTGCCGGATTTTTCCCTGCTCTACCCCATCGGCGAAGTCCTGTCGGTAAGGGATTCCTCCTTGGCGGTGGAATACACCGCCGGCACAGACTACACCGTCGCCAGCGGTAAACTGCGCATTCCGCCGGGGAGTTCCATCCCGACCTATCCCTATACGTTCGCTTATCCTGCCGAGGCTTCCGGTGATTTCCGCATTCAGCGAGCCGACGACGGGCACTATATCGAACTTGGAAACGGCACGGACTCTTTCCATGTCACGCAACTGGCGGTCACATACAGACCGGCGGCAGGAACGGCTTTCCCCGGAGCAATCCCCGCCCCGCAGGCACGGTTTCTGCCGCATACCCTAACCAAATTGGAAAACAAAGAGCCCCTGAAGCTCCTCGTGTTGGGCGACAGTATCAGTTTCGGATGCCAAGCTAGCGGTTGGGGCGGTTTCCAGCCGTATATGCCGCCTTACTATGAGCTTGTAAGGCAGTCGCTGGAGGCGAAGTACAGCACGAGCATAGATATGGTTAACGAAAGCATCGGCGGCAAACAGAGCGATTTTGGCGCAGAAAACGCCGCCGCCTTTGCCGAAGCCCACAATCCGGACCTGGTCATCTTGGCTTTTGGCATGAATGACGGCTTCGGTGTCTCGGTCATGGACTATTACCGCAATATGCTCAAAGCAATGTCCGCTTTCCGCGCACACAATGCTTCCGTGGAGTTCATCCTCGTTGCAACGATGCTCCCGAATCCCGCCGTCGCCATGAAGAGCATGCACGCAGAATACTTGCTCCCGCTCAAAACCCTTTCCGGGCGCGGCGCAGCCCTTGCGGACATGACCTCCGTCACCGCCGCCGTCCTCTCCCGCAAACAGAATTATACCGACATAGCCGGCAACAACTTCAACCACCCGAATGACTGGATGGTACGTGTCTATGCGCAGACGGTGCTGGCGTGTTTTGAATAAAGAGAAAGAGGGTGTGCAACACACACCCTCCTCTGATGCGGTGATTACGAATCCGCCGTAATTACCCGGAAGAAGCCGTCCCATTTCATAAACTGCGGGAAGCGTTTGTCGCTGTGAACGGTGGGCTGTTCCTTGCTGTTGTAGAGGAATGCGAGAAACTCGCCGCTCGGTTGGTTTCCGTGCGCCAATGACTTGAAGAACCACGTACTCTCCGGGAAAGCGCAGGTGGAGGCATCGATTTGCTTGTTCGGGGAGATATGGTTATGCCCATCGCTGTTGGTTTGCTTGTAGTCCTTACCGAGATTTTGGTTGTTCTTGGCTACTCTTGCCCCAAAGGATTCCCTGGCCGTATCAATAATCGTGTCTGTGCTGACCTCCCAACCCGGGAAGAACGGATACGCCGGCCAACCGTACTTCGCAATAATGCTCACTTTTACGCCGTCGGCTTTGGCGGCTTTCAGGAGTGCTGCGGCTTTCCGTCCGGCTTGGTTGTGATAGGCATCAATTTTCTCTATCAGCGCCGCGTGCTTTTTGGAGTCCAGCATATACTTCTTTGCGGCGGTATACTTGGAATCATTGGTAATGAAAGCCCAAAGTGCCGGCCATTGCGCGAAATAAGGCGTAAAAACCTCGGCAGTCAGGCGCTCGCCGCCTTCCGCTAAGAGTTCCTTCGCATCTTTAATCAGGCCGTCATAGAAGCCCACATCGGCGGTGAGACTGAGCGAACCGCCGACCAGCCAGCCCAGCATCCGTTGGAGCAGTGCTTTGAAAGACGTGCGGTTAATCATCAGATTGCCGGTGAAGAGTTCCTCGATAAGTGTTACCCCCCCGGCAGCACTGACATCCGCGATATAGTGATCCAAACTGCCGTGACCGTAAAGGGCGAGGTACGCATTGCCGACAATACCGCCTTCGCTGTGCGCGGCAAGAATAATCTTTTTATGCCCGGTCACTTCCTGTACCTGTTTGATAAAGGTATTCAGACTCCGTGCCGCTTGCATTGGATCCAAACGCCAGTCATAATGAAAGTAATAGTTGCGGTTCTTGGTATGGTCCTGTGCCGGATCCGCCCAATTCTTTGCCGGCGTGAGCGGCTCAACGGTGTTTCCTGCGGTATCCGCTTGCAGCTTTCCTACCAAGTCTTTCACGAGCTTTTTCAGTTTTGTCAGGGCTTCCTCTGTGTTGGGAGCCCACAGCAAATCCCACAGACCGCCCAGAGCGGCGTTCATCCCCCCGCCCGCCGTGCCGAGCGTGATGCCTTGCCCGGTACCGTTCATATAAAGCGGACTGCCGATGCCCGGTATATGCACAACGGGAAGCGTGTCGCAAGTGCAAGTCTTCGCCGCTGCCGGGATATTTGCGGCTGCAAGCAAACAGACAACGGCCATGAGAACAGAGAGTATACGGCGGAGTTTTTTCATGATTGTGCAATCGCCCCTTTTGGATGCGTGATTTCATTTTTTACCAAAGTGTGTCGTCCTGGACATAAGACTTATTATAACATATTTCGACAGCTTTTGCAAGCGGCAGTTGCGGGAAAGCCATTTTTTGCTTGCATTCTGCGCCTGATTATGTTATTATAAGGAGAAGCCGAAAACCAAATCCAAACGGAGGCACCGCCATGTCGAAAAAAATCTTCCATCCTTTCCATCTGTCCGGGCTGTGGCGCGCCGGGAATGCCATGCAACCGATACCAAATAATGTAAAACTCTTACGGCACGACCCGGAAAATGCCGCATTCTATCTCGCGAAAGTCAAAGAAGACGGTTCCTATGACCCGGAATGGAAAGTGCTTGTGTTTACCGATCTGCACTTTGATTCTTTCGACAATGTCGGTCCGCGCACCGCCGCCGAGCTGGTCGCTGCGATTGAGCGGGAGCAGCCGGATTTCATCGGGCTGTTGGGCGATGTGACGCTTGTCACTTTCGACCAGTTGCGCACCCGGCACTTTGTGCGTCTGATGACCAAAACGAGTCTATATTGGACGGCAGTTTTGGGCAACCACGAGGGGGAACCGCCCCTCTCCGTGACGCAGCAAGGGACGGTGCGGGCATACCTGAAGTCTCCCAAGGCTTGTGTGCAGTACGCCATGCCCGGTGTAGCCGGGTGGGGGAACCAAGTGATTCATTTAATGGCGGATGAAAACCGCATCGCCCAATCCCTCTACTTCATGGACAGCGGCGGCCGCAACCAAATGGGAAAACTCACCAAGGGAAAGTACACGTTGCGCGACTCCCATCCCCATATTCAGGCATCGCAGACAGCGTGGTATGAACGCGCTTTGGCGGCTGCCCGCGCCCAATACGGTGATATGAAGAGCATGATTCTCATGCATATGCCGGTATGGGATTACAGAGAAGCCTGGGCACTCACCGAAAAGGGCGAACTGCCTCTCCTTTGGGAGCAGCACGGTGAATCTATCTGCGCCGATCACACGCCTGACCGCAACGGCGGCTTACCGGACAAAGCGCGGGAACTTGGCTCCACATGGGCCTTTGTCTGCGGGCACGACCATGCCAATGACTATGCCGTTGATTACAAAGGTTTGCGCCTTATCTACAACCGTCCGGGTGGCTTTGCCACCATGTGCATGGGTGACAACGTGCGGCAAGGCTACACGCGCTATAGCATCCATAGGGATGGCAAGGTGGATTTGGAGAACATATCATATAATAAATAGCGCATATCATCGGAGATAACTGCATGGATAAGCGATACAAGAAGCGCTTTCTGGATTTGGAATACGCCAAAGAATTATATTATTATGATATATATCCGAAGGTTGTTCCTGTGGGTAAAGAGACAGCCATAACCCTCGAACCCCTCGGACGCAGCTTCGCTTTTGTCCCCGAAGAAACCTATACCGTCCGGGTTTGTCCGATGGGCGAGGGAATGCCGAACGAATATCCTTTCCGCCGCAACCGTTTCGCGTATTCTGTGAAACCGGATACCGACGGCTGTCTGCGTGTGCCGTTTCTGTTCTTCGCGGAGCAGGAGTATTACTTTCGCATATACACAAGCTTAACCCCATGGAACCACTGCCACTCCGGGGAGCCGGATTGGCCGAAACGTCTCCCCGCCGAACAGGAGCGAATGCTCTTTGAGCTGCCGGTCTATGCCGTGGAAGCCGATTTGCAAGGTCTTTATCCGTTCAAGGGCGACACGCACCTGCATTCCTCCGACTCCCATGGCTCTGAGCCACCGGAACTCGTTGCCGCCTATAACCGAAAGTCCGGCTTGGATTTCGTCGTAATCAGCGAGCATTACCGCTACTATCCCTCTCTCGATGCCATGGATGCCTTCCGCGATTGCCCGACGGAAATGTGTATCGTCCTCGGCGAGGAGGTACACAGCCCGAAAGGTCCGGACGGCAACTCCAATGATTTGCACTATGTCGCCTTCGGGAATCTGTGGAGTATAGATGCACTCTTTGGGTGCAACAACGCAGAAATGAATCATTGGCGCGGCGTGCCCGGCACCGAAGGCCGTGCTGTCTGTGCGGGGGAAACCCCGCCCGAACCGATGCCACCCATCAGCACCCCGGACGAGCATATAGCGTACATGACTGAATATGCCAAGCAGTTCAACCTCCCGGAGGGTGTCGACCGCTACCCCTACGCCGAGAGCGTCTGGATTGCCGATATGATACACAAAGCAGGCGGTGCCGCTGTCTTTGCGCATCCCTATTGGATTCAGGATGTTCTGCAAGTGCCGCCGCCCCTGACGCAGCACATTTTGGAAACTGCCGGCTTTGACGCGCTGGAGGTTTTCGGCGGTGCCGAATATTACGAACAGAACGGCTTCCAGCTTAGCCAATACTATCAGGATAAAGGCAACGGTCTGACCTATGCCCCTGTCGGCGGTTCGGATCAGCACCGCAGCGTGGGACCGGATATGCACCGCATTGCCACCATCCTCTTTGCCGAAGCGAACACCCGCGCTGCCCTCGTGGAGGCGATCCGAAACGGCAAGAGTATAGCCGTTGATTACCTCAATCCCGACCCGCTCTATTGCGGCGATTTCCGTTTGGTTCGCTACGCGTTGTTTCTTGAGAAGAACTATTTCACTCTGCATGACGAACTGTGTTTTGAGGAGGGGCGCGCAATGGTTGATTTCGCCTTAGGCAAGCCGGGCGCCAAAGAGATACTACAGCTTCTCTGCGGCAGAGTCCAAAAACAGCGAGAAAAGTACTTTGCCGTCTGATATAAAGAGGGAGGAAACCGGTACGCCGATAAACCAAGCCGAACTCATAGCCCGCGCCAATGCAACCGTACCCACCAAGGTACAATCGGATTGGATGGACAGAGAATTCTACGGCTTCATCCATTTTGGGATGAACACATTCACCGGCCATGAGTGGGGTGACGGTACGGAATCCCCTTCCCTATTCAACCCCGCAGCACTGGACTGCCGCCAATGGGCGCGGACAATGAAAGCCACTGGCATGACCGGCATGGTTCTGACAGCCAAGCATCATGACGGCTTCTGCCTTTGGCCGACAGCGACCACCGCACACAGTGTCGCCGCCTCCCCATTGAAGGGAGGCAAAGGGGATGTTGTCCGCGAGTGCGCCGAAGCCGCCAAGGAATTCGGCCTGGCATTCGGTGTGTACCTCTCCCCATGGGACCGCAATAGCATATACTATGGGCAAGGCAAAGCCTATGACGACTTCTATTGCGCCCAACTGCGCGAGCTTTGCACAAACTATGGCGATTTGTTTATGGTTTGGCTCGATGGTGCCGGCGGCGGCGGAATCGCGGGCGGAGATGCCGAAGGCGGCGGCCGCCAAAAATACGATTTTGCCCTGTACCATGCACTGGTGCGCGAATTGCAGCCGAACTGTGCCATCGTCAACTGCGGACCGGATGCCCGCTGGATTGGCAACGAGGGCGGCAACGCCCGCGCCGCCGAATGGAGCATCGTAGACGAGAGGCACTTCACGGGTGCGATTTCCGTACCTCCGTATTCTGACATCGACCCCACAGCACCTGACTTAGGCTCGCGCCAGGAGATAGCCAAAGCAGATCAACTGATTTGGTATCCGGCGGAGATGGACACATCCATCCGACCGGGCTGGTTTTACCACAAGAGGGAAGATGCGGCGGTGCGCACAGCGGATACACTGTTTGACATCTATCTTGGCAGCGTCGGCGGCAATGCCAATCTCATCCTCAACATGCCGCCCATGCCCAATGGGCTGTTCCATCAAAACGATGTATCCGCTTGCGCACAACTGGGCAAAAAGCTCCGCGCCGCATTCGGAAAGAACTTGGCAGAGGGTGCCATTCTCACGGCAAGCGCAGAATCGGATGCCGCCCACTCCGCCGCCGAAGCCTTGAGTCCGGACAAGAATGCCTACTGGCACAGTGGTGCAGCGGACGGTTCGATAGAGCTTCGATTGGACTTGAGACACCCGCAAGAAGTTACGTATATCGTTCTGCAAGAACACACAGAGTCCGGTCAGCAGATAGAGGCTTTTAGTGTCTATGCAGAGCAAGAAAACGCATGGCACAGAGTGGCAGGCGCGGCCAATATAGGACACAAGCGCATCCTGCGCTTGCCAAAACCGATGGAAACCCAAAAGCTGAGAATCGTCATAGAAGAAACTCGTGCGTTTGCTTCACTGCAAACCATAGCAATATACTAGACTCCGCTGCCTGATCCTCTGTCTATAAGACAATGCTCCTTATCTTAGGGGCGGCATCTTTCTGTCAAAACGCGATACTTTCCGCACGCCAAAATCCGACAGAACTCGACAAATGCAAAAAAAGTATAATGGATTCGAACGCGGCACAGCGGTAAGCGTTCACGAACCGCCGTATCATAACCGGGTATCCTCCGGCATAGGTATAGTTGAAATTATACCGAATCGGAGGGTATTCCATGGCGACGGTATCGCTTTGCATGATTGTAAAGAATGAGGAAGAGGTTCTGGCACGGAACCTTGAGAGTTCCAAGGGAATGGTAGATGAGATTATCATCGTAGACACCGGTTCCACAGACAAGACCAAAGAAATAGCCTTACAATACACCGACAAAGTCTATGATTTCAAATGGATAGACGACTTCGGAGCGGCGCGGAACTTTGCTTTCTCCAAGGGTACAATGGACTACCTGATGTGGCTGGATGCGGACGACATCATTCTGCCGGAGGATGCAAAGGCCTTCAAAGAACTCATGGCGACGCTGGATCCAAAGATTGATACGGTCATGATGAAGTACAACATCGCTTTTGATGAGCAAGGCAACCCGACCTTTACATACTTTCGGGAGCGTGTCATGCGCCGCTGCCCGCTGGCACGCTGGGAAGGCTCTATTCATGAGGTGATAGCTCCATTCGGAAACATTATACACGCGGATATAGCCGTCACGCACAAGCGCAAGGGCAAGACGGATCCGTTGCGCAACCTGAACCATTTTCTGCGGCTGAAAGAGCGTGGAAAGAAGTTCTCCCCGCGGGAGCAGTTTTACTTTGCGCGGGAACTCTACTATAACGCCCGTTACGACGAAGCCATCGCGGAGTTTGAGAGCTTTTTAGACGGCGGCAGGGGTTGGGTAGAGAACAACATTGAGGCTTGCCGGATGCTCTGCTTATGTTATCGGGGCATCAAGAAGAACAAGGAGGGCCGCGATGCCTTGCTGCGCTCCTTTACATATGACAGCCCGCGGGCGGAGCATTGCTGTGATTTGGGATGGTACTACTTTGACGAAGAGAAGTGGGAACCGGCAGCGTTCTGGTACCATGCCGCCTTAGGCTGCAAGCGCAACACGGAGGGTGGCGGTTTCACCTTAGAGGAATGCTACGGCTACCTGCCGCACATTCAGCTGTGCGTATGCTATGACCGTTTAGGGGAGAAAGAGAAAGCCAGCCACCACAATGAGGAAGCCGGGAAGTTCAAGCCCGACAGCCCGCAGGTCAAAGGAAACCGGGTATACTTTCGCAGGATTCTGAAGACAGCGGCATTGGGCTGACAGCAGGTTCCGAAGCAATTATTTTCATTTATACAAACTGCTCTTCCGTATCGGGAGGGCGGTTGTTTAACGCTTGAAGACCTACCGCAACTTCATGCACAGCCGCAAGACACCGCTGAACACCTAGTATGGGGGTTCGGGGTCCTCCTCGCCACGTATACGTACCCATATATACGTAGCCATAACCATCCCGGCAGTTTCGTCATAATCATGATTGTTCAGCCAATAATTCACCGAATCATCGGCAATATGCACAAAGACAGAGGCAAGAGGCAAGAAGCAAGAACCCACCTCCCACCCGGACAGAAAAGCGATTGTCCGGTCTTTGTCACGTGTACATGTACACGTATAGATTGCGGAATCAGATACACCAACCAGAGGCAAGAGGCAAGAGAATGCAAGTCTGCCGCAAAGGCACTTGCATTTTGCTTTGAAGTATGCTATAATACAGCAATGTAAACCCTGAAAAAACGCATGGGAAGGAATTCTTCGAAATGGCTACCGATTATTACTGCGGTCATGCACACTTTGACGAAAACGGTCGTATGCCGCTCACGAACCTCACCGATTTGCACCCGAATATGCTCCAGAACATAGATGTGTACCGGGTTCAAGCCGGGGAGAGCTTTTTGCTGGAACTGCCGGAGGAGGAGTGCGCTCTGCTTTTGGTGGAGGGACAGGCTTCCTTCGTTTGGGATGGCAACGAGCGCGCCGTTTCGCGCCCGACACCCTTTGACCCGGCGTACTGCCTCCATGTTTGCCATGGCACAAAAGCAGAGGTACGGGCATCTTCTGTCTGCGAACTGCTTGTGCAATCCACACCAAACGGTCGGGACTTCCCGCCGGTGTTCTACGAGCCGGGAAACTACCGCGATGACACTTTCGGACAGGGGCAGTTTGAGGGCAAGGCGCAGCGCACGGTACGGACGTTCTTCGATATCAAAAATGCGCCCTACTCCAACATGGTCTGCGGGGAGATTCTGATACCGCAGGGCGGCTGGTCGAGCTACCCGCCGCACGAGCATCCCCAGCCGGAAGTCTATTACTACCGCTTCGGCCACCCCAACGGCTTCGGGGCTTGCTTCCTCTATAATGACGATGTGTATGAGGTCAATGCTATCTTCGACCGTTGCTATGTTGCTATTCCCGGCGGGATGTACCACCCGCAGGTCAATGCGCCGGGCTATGCCATGTACTATGTGTGGATGATTCGTCACTTTGCCGACTACCCTTGGACAGAGCGCAACTTCGACCCCAACCATGAATGGCTCCTGAAGCAATGAGCAGCACTGAGGCAATTGCACATTTCCTGTGATTTTCCTTGACAAATTCGCCGAGGCGTGTTATTATTTATAAAGACAGTCTGTTTAAAACACCAATGGAGGAGATTGTTTGGACAAGACAGAAAAGGCTATCCGAAAAGCCAACAAAAAACTGCAAGCTGCATGGGGCGATTCCCTCAACGTGCGCCGATTGGCTGACCATCTGGTGCTCAGCGGGGAGGCTCCCGACCGGGTTTCTTTGGTTAACGCCGGCTATATCGCGGCAAAAGCCTCCAAGACCGTGCCCGGCTGCTTGGTAAATGACGCAACCGTTGCCGGGGAAGAACCGCCGTCCCCGATTCGTTTGCCGCAGGTCAGCGATACTACCCTCGACGGCCAAACACCGGATGTCCTCGTTATCGGCGGCGGCATCGTCGGTTGTGCCGTTGCACGGGAATTGACACGTTACACACCGCGTGTTTTATTGCTGGAGAAGGAGAATGATGTCGCACTCCACGCCTCCTCCCGGAATGACGGCATGGTGCATCCGGGTGTAGACGTAATGAAGTGGACCGATAAGTACAAATACAATATACGCGGCAATGCGATGTACAAAGACTTCTGCGCAGAATTGGGAGTACCTTACCGCATGGGCGGCCAGTATCTGTGCTTCCCCAAGAAGGTTCCGGTGTTTGTCCTGCATTTGCTGACGCTCTACTGGAAGCTGTTTCTGAAAGTGCCTGTCCGGGTGCTGACGCACAAGAAGCTCTTCGCTCTGGAGCCGGACTTGAATCCCGAGATTAACGCCTGCTTGCAGTTTCCTACAGCGGGGAGCGTGTGCCCCTATAACCTTACCATAGCCTGCGCGGAGAATGCAATCGGAAACGGCGCCGCAGTCGCTTTGGAAACCGCCGCACTCAGGATGGATGTCGCAGACGGCCAAATCACAGCGGTGCATACCAATCGGGGGACAATCTACCCGAAGCTCATCATCAATGCCGCCGGTGTTTTCAGCGAGGATGTCGCCGCCATGGCGCACGACCGCTTCTTCTCCATTCACCCGCGGCGGGGAACCAATTCTATATTGGATAAGAAGTTCTCCGACTCGATTGCCCGCGACCACTCCTCCACGCTCTTCATGGGTGCGGTGAAAGGCGGCCACACAAAGGGCGGCGGTGTCATCCGTACCATCCATGACAACATCCTCTTGGGACCCGATGCCCACGAGGACAAAGAGAAAGAGGATTTCTCCACCACCCGCGAGAGCGTCGCCGGCATGGTCAATAAGCAACGCCGTACCAGTCAGAATATCCAAACCGGCCAAGTCATCACCTACTTCACCGGTGTACGCGCCGCGACATTTGAAGAGGATTTCGTCGTCCGCCCCGGACTGTATACAAAGAACATTCTCCATGCCGCCGGGATTCAGTCCCCCGGTTTGACGGCCGCCCCTGCCATCGCTCAAACCATTGCAAATTGGGCGGCAATGTTCCTGGGCGCAGAGAGCCGCCCGGAATTCCAACCGGAGCGCAAGCCGATTATCCATACTTCCCAACTGCCGCCGGAAGAACGGGATAGGCTGATTCGGCAGAATCCCGATTACGGCATCATCCTCTGCCGCTGCGAACAGGTCAGCAAAGGAGAGATTCTCGAAGCCTTGCATCGACCCCTACCCTGTAAAAGCGTAGATGCCGTGAAACGTCGTGTCCGCGCCGGGATGGGCCGCTGCCAAGGTGGCTTCTGCGGTCCGTTGGTTGCGAAAATCATCGCGCAGGACTTGGGTATCCCCCTGTGTGAAGTACTGAAAAACGGTGCGGGGAGCGAGATTCTGCTCGGCTCTTCCAAGGAATTGCTATTGGCGCAGGAGGTGACGGCGGGGTGAGCACACAAAACACTTTTGACGTAACCGTCATCGGCGGCGGACCCGGCGGTTTAGCCGCTGCTATAGCGGCTGAAAAGGCAGGTGCCTCTGTCCTGCTTGTGGAGCGTGAGGAACGCCTCGGTGGCATCCTCAAGCAGTGCGTCCACGACGGCTTCGGCTTGGTTCGCTTCGGAAAGAAGATGGCCGGGCCGGAGTATGCCCAGCACTTCATTGATGCCCTTGGGCAAACCTCCGTCACGGTCTATACCTTGAGCTTCGTGGCCGGCATTCAAAAGACAGATGCTGTTTTTCGCTTGCAGCTCATCCGTTCCTCCGGGACAGAAGTCATAGATACAAAAACGCTGATTTTAGCCACCGGCTGCCGTGAGCGCACGGCCAGACAAGTATCCATCCACGGCACGAAACCCGCAGGGGTCCTGACCGCCGGCGCCGCGCAGCACTATACCAACCTCTTGGGGCAACTCCCCGGAAAACGCTGCGTCATCTTAGGCTCCGGCGACATCGGATTGATTATGGCACGGCGCTTGACGTTGGAGGGTGCCCAAGTCCTCGGTGTCTACGAAGCCGCGCAAAGCCCCTCCGGTCTGCCGCGCAACATTGCGCAGTGCCTGCATGATTTCGGTATCCCGCTGCACCTGGGCAAGACCGTCACGCGCTGTTTCGGTCTGAATCGCCTGGAAGGCGTGGAGGTTGCCTCCACCGATGCGTATATGAATCCCATTCCCGGAACAGAAGAACGCATCGCGTGCGATACGCTCATTCTCTCCGTTGGGCTTATCCCCGAAAACGAACTGGCCGAATCTCTCGGTGCCGCGCTTTGCCCGGACACCAAAGGACCGTGGTGCGACCAGAACGGCCGGACAGACGTTGCGGGCTTATACACCTGCGGCAACGCCGCACACGTCAACGACCTCGTGGATTTTGTGTCCGAGAGCGGAGAAACTGCCGGGCGGGCGGCGGCTCTTGCCGCTTTGGCGGCATCCTCCCTACCCGCGGCAAAAGCCGCATCCCTCGTGCACGATAAGTCAGTCTTATATACCGTACCGCAGCGCTTAGACCTTTCGGTACCGCTGGAGGAAGTAACCATATTCTTCCGTTCCCGCACGGTGCGCGGCAAAACGCGCCTGACCGTCAGCCGAAACGGCAGCGAAGCGGTTCTGTACCAAAAGACCTACCAATCCCTGCGGCCGCCGGAGATGGAGCGCATCGTCCTGCCCCTCAAAGGCCTTCCGTTGGAAGCGCACGACATCCTCACTCTGCGATTGGAGGATTTGCCATGACACAGATGATATGCATCACCTGCCCGCAGGGCTGCCTGCTCCAAGTCGAGAAAACGGATGCAGGGTACAGCGTCAGCGGCAACGGCTGTAAACGCGGCATCGCTTTCGCCGAAGCGGAGATGACGCATCCCATGCGTTCCGTGACAGGCACGGTGCGGACGGTTTTCCCGCAGCGGCCGATGCTTCCCGTGCGCACAGACCGCGAGGTGCCGAAAGAAAAGATGAAAGCTGTTGCACGATTCATGGCGGAGATTGTCGTAGAAAAAGCCGTTGCTTGCGGCGAGGCCGTTTCCGGGGAAATCCCGGGTTGCGGTGGCGCTGTCCTAGTCGCAACGGAAACCATCTGAACCCCATGTGCAAGAAGAAAGAAGGTCAAAACCATGCCCAACCCCCTTATCCTCGTCTATGACATGGGAACCCAATCCGCCCGCGCTATGTTGGTGGACAAAGCCGGTAACATCTTAGGCAAGGCGCAGAAAAAGTATGAGGAACCCTACTTCTCCCCCGAGCCCGGTTGGGCGGAGCAGAAGCCGTCTTTCTACTGGGAGGCGCTTTGCGAATGTAGCCGCAAGCTGAAAACCATGCTGCCTGACCGCTGGGGGGACATCATTGCCCTGACCTGCACCACCATCCGGGATACGTGCCTATGCTTGGATGCAACCCGGCAGCCCCTGCGCAACTGCATCCTCTGGCTGGACGGCCGCGAAAGCTCCAATGAATCATTGCCGGCTGTGAATAAACTCCTGTACGCACTGGTTGGAAAAACAGAAACCGTGAAACTTCAACGCCGCGTGAGTGCCTGCAACTGGATCGCCGAGCATGAGCCCGAACTCTGGGCAAAGACAGATAAGTTTGTGTTGCTCTCCTGCTGGCTGAACTACATGATCTGCGGGAACCTGCGCGATGCCGCCGCGTCTACGATTGGGCACTTGCCGTTCTCCAACAAGGCGCGCACTTGGATGAAACCCAACGACCTCATCCGCCCGCTCTTTGACATCCGCGACAGCCAGACCTATGAACTGGCAGAGTCCGGTGAAGTGCTGGGCACCGTAACGGCTGCGGCAGCGAAGCTGCTCGAAGTGCCGGAAGGCTTGCCCCTCATCGCCTCCGGGAGCGACAAAGCCTGTGAAACCATCGGCTTGGGCTGCATACATGAGGGCAGCGCCGCCTTGGGATTCAGCACCACCGCTACGGTGGAAGTCACCACATCCCGCTACGTGGAACCGTATCCCTTGGTGCCGCCTTATGTCTCCATACTGCCCGGGCATTGGACACCGGAGGTGGAGATTTACCGCGGCTACTGGCTCGTGAGCTGGTTCAAGCGAGAGTTTGCCCGCTATGAGGCCGCCGAAGCCGAGAGGGAGGGCATCAGCACGGAGGAACTTCTGAACCGCCAACTCAGCTCTATCCCGGCCGGTTGCTTGGGACTGATATTGCAGCCGTATTTCAATCCAGGTTTGGTGATGCCCCATGCCCGCGGCGCGGCACTCGGCTTCACTTCCGCACACACCCGGATGCACTTTTACCGGGCGATTATAGAAGGCATTAACTTCGGTCTGATGGAAGGCTTATACAGCATAGAGCAGCGTTCCAAATCCAAGGTGCATCGCCTGATGATCGCCGGCGGCGGCAGCCAATCCGCCGAAATCTGCCAGATTACCGCCAATATGTTCGGCCTGCCTTTGCAGCGCATCCACACACACGAGGCAACCGGTTTGGGGGCGGCACTTACGGCTTTCGTGGGGATGGGCGAATTTGCGGACTACGATGCTGCGATTGCCGCCATGGTTCGCCCCGCCGAAGCTTTTCAGCCCGACGCCGCGCAGCACAAGATCTATCAGCGGCTGTACACTGAGGTTTTTGCGAAAGCCTTTGACCGGCTACAACCCCTATATACCGCTTTGGACCTCATGAAATAGCTCTCCCTTGCCCCGCGCATCAGGCGCGGCAATACGACAGACGGAGGATTACACAAATGTCACACCCCTACAAAGGATTTGAACCCAAATGGTACAACGGCGATATCCCAAAGGATTCGTACCGCTCCGTATTCAAATGGGGCGTACCCGAGCAAATCAAAGCCCCGCGGGAGGAACTGTTCCGCGACATCATGAAACGCTTCGGCATGACGGATGATATGTTCAAGGACTACACGCAAGACTTGGGGCTTGCCCCCGTGCAGTTTGACATCCCCCTCACGCTGACCGAGGCGCAGCTGGCAGAGTTCCGAGAGATCGTGGGAGAGCAATACGTTCGCACGGACGACTACAGCCGCTTCAGCGTCGCCTACGGAAAGACCATGTACGACATCCTCCGCGCCCGCAACAAGATCGTAGAGAACGTGCCCGACGCCGTCCTCTACCCCGAGAGCAAGGAGCAGATTGAGCAAATCGTCGCCTACTGCGCCGCGCAGAAGATTCCCTTATATGTCTACGGCGGCGGTTCCTCCGTGACCCGGGGCGTGGAATGCGTCAAGGGCGGCATCTCGCTGGATATGCGCCTGCGCTTCAATAAGGTCGTCCGTTTCAACGAAGCCGACCAGCTCATCACTGTGGAGGCCGGCATCAGCGGCCCGAAGCTCGAGGACATCCTCAACAACGCTGCCAAGACTCTCGGAGCTAAACGAGCCTATACCTTGGGGCACTTCCCACAAAGCTTTGAGCATTCCTCCGTCGGCGGTTGGGTCGTGACCCACGGCAGCGGCCAAAACTCCACCTACTACGGCTGTATACAGGATATGGTCTTGGGGCAGAGCTACGCCACGCCGATAGGCACAATCACCACCGACACCCACCCACGCAAGGCGACCGGCCCCGACTTGGACCAGATTATGATGGGCAGCGAAGGCACCTTCGGCGTGCTGACCCACTGCACTCTCAAGGTGCGCCGCCATATGCCCGAGACCATCCGACGCTTCTCCTATATGTTCAAGGACTGGCACACCGGCATAGAGGCCGCCCGCGAAATTATGCAGAGCGAGGAAGGCTATCCCTCCGTGTTCCGCCTATCCGACCCCGAGGAGACGGGCATTATGCTCAATATGTACGGTGTCATGGACACCCCCCTCAAGCACCTCTTCGGCGTCAAGGGCTTCAAAGAGGGGGAAATGAGCCTGTTCCTCGGCTTTACCAACGGCGGCGAGGGCTACTCCCGCGCCTGCGCCCGCAACGTGGCCAAAGTCGCTCTGAAGTACGGCGCCATTCCCCTAACCGGCCTCGTCACCAAAGGCTGGGAGAAAGGCCGCTTCTCCGACCCCTACTTGCGCGACACCTTGCAGGACTTCTCCATCCTCATGGACACCATGGAGTGCAGCGTCAACTGGAGCGAGATGGAGCGTGTCCATGCAGAGGTGCGCAAGGTCGTCAAAGCCCGCCCGAATACCGTCTGCATGACCCATATGAGCCATGTCTACCCGCAGGGTGGCAACCTCTACTGGATTTTCATCATCAAAGAGGATGACCCGGAGGCGTTCCGGCAGTTCCATGCGTCCATTTTGGACGCCATCCAAAAGTCCGGCGCCTCCATGAGCCACCACCACGGCATCGGCAAGATGTTCGGCCCGTGGCTGCGCGGGCAGCTTGGTGGCAACCAGCACGATGTCATCAAGGCCTTGCGCGACTACTTCGACCCCGACCATATCATGAACCCAGGCGGTACGCTTGGCTTGGAGTAATCCCCGTCGGCAGCACGGCGGCTCCTGCCGCCCCTACATGCCTTGCTGTCTTTTAAGACAATCTTAGTATTTCTTATATATCAAAGGAGAACACATTTGGCTTACCGTACCCCCCTCAAAGACCGCACCCTCCCCGACTATACCCGCGGAGAAGAAATCTTCAACATGGTGTCCCACACGGTCGGCGGCGGCTTTGCGATTGCGGCACTGCTTGCCTGCCTATGCGTCGGCGCCTGGCAACACAGCATCTGGGCAGTTATATGCAGCCTCATCTACGGTGCCGCTATGATTAACCTCTATGCCATGTCGAGTATCTACCACGGCCTCAAGCCCGAGAACCCCAAGAAGGTCTTCCAGGTCATCGACCACTGCGCTATCTACTTCCTGATTGCCGGCACCTATACCCCCATCACCTTGGTAACACTGCGCCCGATATACCCCGGCTTAGCATGGGGCATTACGGTCTTCGTTTGGATCTGCTGCTTCGCCGGCGCGGCTCTCACCGCCATAGACCTGCATAAGTTCATGGTCATCTCCATGATTCTGTACATCGGCATGGGTTGGAGCGTTGTAGTCTTCGCCAAGCAAGTCTTAGAGGCCGTCCCGTCTGACGCCTTTGTCTGGCTCATCGCCGGCGGCGTAGCCTATACCATCGGCTCCGTACTTTACGGCATCGGCAAGAAGCGCCGCTATATGCACTCCCTGTTTCACCTCTTCGTGTTAGCCGGGAGCATTCTGCACTTTGTATGTATTCTGTTGCTGTTCCTCCGCATCCCCACAGCTTAGGCGTACCGCAGCAAAACAAACAGCCGCTCACCGATTCGGTGTGCGGCTGATTCCTTTGGCACAGTAACCATCTATTGATAAAATGCACACCCCGATAGCAAATCGTCAAATTTGAACACCCCTGTTGCCGTAGTCATTGCCCATTTCCGTCAGAGCTATATGAACTTGCTTGGGT
>JAISUW010000064.1 GCA_031271865.1 Oscillospiraceae bacterium | reverse complement strand
TTTTTTTTTTTGTTGGGGGTGTGGGGGGGTTGGGGTTGCGCTACCCGCCGGCGGCTTCGCGAAGCCGCAAGGACGCGAAAACTGGCTGGAATCCTGCCATCCCCCCTTGACAACCCCATCTGTTTGTGCTACAATTAAAGATAGAGTACAGATTACTTTTGGAGGGATTGTAAATGAAACCCTTGCGCCGTTTTACCGCTGTCCTGCTGACACTGCTCCTGACTGTAGGGTTGCTTGCCCCTGCGTCTGTTACGGCATCCGCCGCGGACTATGCGATAGACCCGAACCCTACGATACTGATCCACGGCATACTGCAGTCCGATGTATACCTTTATAATACAGACGGCACACAGGTACTGGACAGCAACGGCAATCCTATACAGAACTTCCCGCCGGCAGATATAGACGTAGGCGGCTTATTGGCGAAAGCCGCGCTGCCGCTGTTGGGTTCCCTGTTGCTGCAATGCGACATCGGGCTGTCCTCCGCTGTGCGGGCATGCATCAATGATGTGCTGAGCGTCATGCAATACGATGACGAGGGGCGGCACATTAACGACTTCCGCGTCCATTCCACGCCGAACAGCCTGGCGGACAGTTCTGCGGAGGACAAAGCCTACATATACGGTACACTTCCCATGCGCGGATTGGCGGACCTCATCGGGGAAGAGAAGCTCTATTTCTATGCCTACAATTCTTTCGGCAACCTCCATGACATCGTGGAGGAACTCTACGATATGATTCTCCGCGTCCAAGCAGAGCATCAGAGCGAGAAGGTGAACCTCGTTCCCATCAGTATGGGCGGGGTGCTGTTCAACGCGCTTATTGAATTCCACCCGGACGTGGCGGATATACTGGGGAATGTGGTCATTACCATCGGAGCCATCAACGGCTCGCGGATTGTAGGGGATTTGTTCACCAACAAACTCTCCACGGATGATGTGAACTTATATTATTCCATGTTCACCTCGCTGATTAAGGGCTACATGGGGCATCTGGTGAACCTGCTTCTGCGCCTCCTGCCGAAGCGTGTGGTACTGAATGTATTTGATGCCGTGGTGGAGGGGCTGGTGGGGGATGTGCTCTCCAAATGCACCATGCTCTGGGGGCTTGTGCCGGCGGAGGACTATGAGGAGGCATCCGCGATGTGGCTCTCCGACCCCTCCCGCGCAGCGATTAAAGCGCAAACCGATGCCTACCAAGAAGCCCGGGTGAACGCCCGCGCAAACATCAAAGCGCTGCAGGACCAAGGGGTTCATGTGTACGCCATCTCGGAGTGGAACTGGAAGCTTTACGCCATTGTATCCTCGTATGACGAAGTGAACTCCGACGGCATCATAGATATGAACTCCACCTCCTTGGGGGCGACAAGCGGCTACGTGGACACACCGCTCCCGGAGGATTATGTGCCGTCCGACCCGGAGCGGGTCTCCCCGGATGGGATTGTGGATGCCGGGACAGGCACGCTGCCGCTGCATACCTGGTACTTCAAGAACCAAAACCACGAGGCGACCGGCCGGTGTATGCCGATTATAAACCTGGTGATTCGGTTGGTGAGCAGTGCGGCTTATGAGGATGTGACCACCACGGAGTGGGGGCAGTTCACGGAATTTGACCCGGTGCCGGCGGCGGCCGACCCGGACATCTTGGAGACGATTCTGGACTATGCAGACCGCTTTATGTACCATTTCCTCGGCGCCAAAGGCTACAGCGAGTTCTGGAAGCTTTGGATGTAGCTTTCAAGAGGCAAGAGGCAAGAAGCAAGCGTATGAACGGAGAAGCAACGAGAATGGACAACAGCGGTGTGTATGCCCTTACCCTCACGCCCTACAACGAGGACTTGACCATCGACTTTTCCGCCTATGAGGCCTATATTGAGATGCAGGCGGCGCAAAAGCCCCGGCGCATCTTCTGCAACTGCGGAAGCTCGGAAATGGCGCTCCAGACAGCGGAGGAACGCTTGCAGTTGGCATCTGCTACCGTCAAACGCGCCGGCGGTATTGAAGTTTTTGCCACCGGCAATCTGGAACCCACACGCAAAGCGCAGATTGCCGAGATCCATGCGCTGGAGGAAGCCGGCTGCAGCGGTATTGTGCTCGTGACCAATGGGCTTGCGGATGATCCCGGTGCCCTTTTGGAGGAGATGCACACGCTGATAGACAGTACCGTCCTGCCGGTCATGCTCTATGAATTCCCCGGACGCCGGCCGCATATACTGCCTACGGATGCCTTTGCAAAACTTGCCGCTACCGGCAGGGTCTGTGCCGTCAAGGACACCACTTGCACCATGCTAGGTATTGAAGACAAGATCGCCGCTGCCGCCGATACGCCTTGCGCCGTGCTGCAAGCGAACATTCCTTTTCTGCAAGATGCGTATATCAGCGGCGCGCAGGGCATCTGCGGTACACCGACGACGGTTGCTCCCGGCCTGTTCGTACGGCATTGGGAGGCGTTTGCCGCCGGGAAGCAGGAGGAATCACAGCGGCTCTTCGAGAAGATTCTCTGCTTGGACTTTGCGCTCTTGGAGGGCTACAATGTCTCGGCGAAGTATCTGGCGCGGCTGCTTGCCCTGCGCTTTCCGGAATTCCGCCGCCGCGCTTTTTCTGCCGCCTGCCTGCGCCGGGGGGGTAATTCGCTCACTAACGCGCAAAAGCGTGCGCTCGAAAACTGGTTCAAATTTGCGATAGACAACGAAATTCTACAAAATTTTTCAAATTAAGACACATTTATCCTTTTTTTGCATATACTGAAAGCGTTGCAGAAAAAAAAAAATAAAAATATTTTCAAAAAATGCTTGACATTACGCGGGAAGTGTTGTATAATATACGTGTAACCGATTAGAGACAAAACGGCACCAATACTTATTTGTGGTTACACCTAAATTGCTTTCTCCATTTTGCTTCATACAAACCCTTCAACCCTAGAGGCGTCACCGCGAGGTGGCGCCTTTAGGGTTCTTGCGGTATATTCCTAATGAGAAGAATAAAGCAAAAATCCTCCCAAACCATTGACAAATCGGCTGAAATCGTGTATTATATACAATAGCAAAAGCAATGAAAGGTATTCGAATGGTTATCCTACCTGCTATAGATATTAAAGACGGTCAATGCGTCCGCCTGCGGAAGGGCGACTTTGCCACGACAGAAAAGGTCGCGGAAGACCCGCTCTTAACGGCGCAGGGTTTCCAAGCCGCCGGTGCCGAGTGGGTTCATATGGTGGACCTCGACGGCGCACTCGAAGGGCGGCGCGTCAATGCCGGTGTCTTTGAGAGCATTGCGAAAGGAACATCCCTCAAGGTGGAACTCGGCGGCGGTATCCGTACCATGGGTGATATAGCCTACTATTTGGAGCGGGGGATTGCGCGGCTTATACTGGGTTCTGTCGCGATAAAACAGCCGCAACTGGTGCGGGAAGCGATGCAATCCTTCGGGCCGAAGCACTTCGCCGTCGGGATAGATGCCAAAAACCGTAAAGCCGCCGCCGGCGGTTGGTTGGATGTTGCGGAGATTGACTATATAGACCTCGCACGCCGCATGGAAGACGCAGGGGTGCAGACCATCGTTTTTACAGACATCAGCCGCGATGGGATGCTCTCCGGCCCGAATCTGGAGCAGCTCGAGGCGCTGCAAGATGCCGTGTCCTGCGGTATCATTGCCAGCGGCGGGATAAAGGACATAGGGGATATCCGTGATCTCGCCGCCCGAAAGTTGTATGGTGCTATCTGCGGGAAAAGCCTCTATGCAGGGACGCTGGATTTGCGGGAAGCCATCCAAGCCGGTAACTGCAACACCTAAAGCCATCTCATTATATCGCACAGGAGAATGTACATATGTCCGCATTCACAGAACTTTACCAAACGGTGACCGACCGCCGCGAACACCCGCAGGCAGGGAGCTATACCTGCTACCTCTTTGAGAAAGGCGTAGACAAGATTCTCAAGAAAGTCGGCGAGGAGTGCGCAGAAACCATTATTGCCGCCAAGAACGGCGATAAGGATGAGCTGGTCTTGGAACTTGCCGACCTTGCTTTCCATTGCGCCGTGCTGATGGCACAGGCAGGCATTACCCCGGCGGATGTCGCCGCCGAACTGGAAAAACGCAGCGGCAAAACAGGGAACCTGAAGACTTTCCACGAGGTGGATAAGAATACATGATATACGAAAAGGACTGATAGCAATGCCGAACCTGACCTTTATCCTCTTTTTTCAGATTTGCCTGCTGCTGTGCGGGGCATTTGTGCTATACACGGTTGTAAAGGCGGCACTCTTTACGCCGAAGCGGGAGGAACACAGTCCCCTGCCGGAGGAAACCGCCGATGCACAACGCATAGCGGCGCATCTCTCCGGGGCGATACAGATTGCCACCATTTCCCGCCCGAATAAGGAGGACGTGGATTGGGGGCAGTTCAAGGCTTTCCGGTCCTATCTGCAAGGGTGCTACCCGAAGCTCCATGCTACACTGGAGCGGCAGGATGTGTCGGACGCCGCGCTGCTCTTCTATTGGAAAGGCACCAACCCTGCGCTGCAGCCCATGGCATTGCTGTCGCACCAGGATGTGGTGCCGGTGAGCAGCGGCACGGAGGGGGACTGGGTGCACCCGCCGTTTTCCGGGTATAATGACGGGGAGTACATCTGGGGCCGCGGGGCGCTGGACATGAAGAATCACCTGATTTGCGTCTGCGAGGCAGTGGAGGATCTGATTACAGAAGGCTTCCAACCGGAGCGGGATGTGTATCTGCTCTTTGGGCATGACGAGGAGGTCATGGGTGCCGCAGGGGTTCCCGGTGCCGTTGCACTGCGGGAGGCACTTGTGGAACGCGGTGTTACCGAACTGCACTCCACGCTGGACGAGGGCGGGGCGATGATTTCTATTGACACGAGCGTCCTCAAGGGCGTTTTGGCAGGGGTCGGCGTAGCGGAGAAAGGCTATGTGAGCGTAGCGATTACGATTCCCGCAAAAGGCGGACACTCCTCCCAACCCCCGTCGCATTCCGCCTTGGGGGACCTGGCCAAAGTGATCACCCGCTTGGAACGGCACCAGTTCAAAGCGAAGATGACGCCGCTCATGTCGGCACTGCTGGATTCTGCCGGGCGGCGGCTGCCGTATTACTTGAAGTTGGTAGCTTGCAACCACAAGCTCCTGCGGCCGCTTCTTTTGGCAGTCATGAAGCGTATCCCTGCCTCAGCGTGTATGATCCGGACAACGACAGCTGTGACACAGTGCAGCGGTTCCCCGGCGGACAATGTCTTACCGCAGAAAGCGACTGCTGTCGTGAACTTCCGGCTGATGCCCGGAACCACGGCGGAGGATGTATTGGCACACATCCGCAAGGTCGGAAAGAACAAGAAGATGATTCTCGAGACCCAAAAGTGCAACGAGGCCAGCGGCTATGCAGCGCAGGAGGGTTCGGCATTTGAGACCATTGAGCGCTTAGCTGAGGCGCGGGGGGACGATGTCATTTTTGCGCCCTACCTGGTTATGGGCGGGACGGACAGCCGATACTATGAACCGATATGTAAGCACTCTTTCCGCTTCTCGCCTTTTCAGACGAAGATGGAGCTAATCACCGCCTGCCACGGCACCAATGAGCGTTGCCCTGTGGCGGAACTGCCCCGCGCCGTTGGCTTTTTTAAGGCTTATGTGCGGCAGGTCAGCCGGCAGTGATTTATTTTCAGCGAACAGTTCATATGGAATGAGAGGATGACCCATGCAGCTCAACGACAATTTTCAGAAGCTTCAGAAGAATTATCTCTTCGCCAACATCGGGCAGCGCGTCCGCGCTTATCAGGCCGCGCACCCGGAGGCGGACATTATCCGCCTTGGAATCGGGGACGTGACCCGTCCGCTGCCTGCAGCCGCTATTGAAGCTATGCACCGCGCGGTGGAGGATATGGCGGGCGCCGATACCTTTGTCGGATACCCGACCGACTACGGTCTGCACTTTCTGGAGGATGCCATCCAAGCGGACTATGCACGCATCGGTGTGGATGTGGATATAAGCGAGATTTATATTTCCGATGGGGCGAAGAGCGATACCGGGAATATCGGCGACATTTTCGGGGCAGACAATGCGGTGGCGGTCTGCGACCCGGTGTACCCGGTGTATGTGGATACCAATGTGATGGCAGGGCGCGCCGGGGAGATTGCGGCGGATGGGCATTGGAGTAAGCTTCTCTATCTCACTTGCACAGCGGAGAATGACTTTGCGCCGCAGGTACCCGATGAACACGCAGATTTGGTGTACCTCTGTTCCCCGAACAATCCCACCGGACAGGCTATGTCAGAGGCACAGCTTTCGGATTGGGTCGCCTATGCCAACCGGGAGGGCGCTGTCCTGCTCTATGATGCGGCGTATGAGGCGTTCATTACGGATGGTTCTCCGCGGAGCATCTTTCTGATTCCCGGGGCACGGACCTGTGCGATTGAGTTCCGGTCGTTCTCAAAGACTGCCGGGTTTACGGGCGTGCGCTGTGCCTATACCGTTGTCCCGAAAGAGCTGGAGCGGAATGGTATCAACATTGGCACTCTCTGGGGCAGACGGCAGGCAACCAAGTTCAACGGTGTGAGTTATATCACACAGAAAGGGGCAGAGGCTACCCTTACTGAAGAAGGCCGTGTCCAGGTGCAGGAAACCCTTGATTACTACCAAGCCAATGCCAAAGCCATCCGCGCCGGTTTGGAGTCGGCAGGGTTCAAGTGCTGGGGTGGGATTAACTCGCCTTATGTATGGCTGAAAGCACCCGAAGGGATGGCTTCATGGGATTTGTTTGATTTGCTGCTCAATGAGTGCCAGATCGTGGGCACGCCGGGCAGCGGATTCGGCCCCGCCGGGGAGGGCTATTTCCGGCTCACGGGTTTCGGTACGGCGGAGCGCACGGCAGAGGCAGTGCGGCGGATTCAAGCGCGGTTTGCTTAGTGTATTTTTGAGGGGGTGCGCGGTGCGCACCCCCTTTTTTGATTCGCAGATGGGACTCAGGTTTCTTTGCTCTTTCCCCACTCGGAGGGGACGGACCAGACGTCCGGCGTGGATTGCCGTAGGCTGTCTAACTCTGCATACGTTGTGCCGGCATAGGTGCGCAGGTCGTAGTAGAACTCCAGCACCTCACGCTGCCAAGAGGCGGTGGGATTGGTCCATGCAAATTCACCCATACGCGTGCAAGCCTTGACATAGCGCCAACTGATTTCTGAGCGGCGGACATTGTTCAGGTAGGTCGCGTTGGGGGCGGCGAGTTCCTTGGCTTTGGTCCAGAGGGCATCGCAGTAGTTGATGGTATTTGCCTTCATTTGTAGGACTTCACCGCTTGCGGGATTCTCGTAGATTCCCATGTGAGACTTCGTGCCGAAGAGCTTCTCCCAAATGGAGCCGCCTGCAACGGAATTGAAGAATGTGGAGGGAGCTTTGAAGAGCGTGAGGGCAACGTCGGGCTTTTTGCCGACACTCTGCATGGTCTGGCGGATAAACTCGGCGATGTAGGGACCGCCGTCGCCGTAGAACGCGCTGCAGAAGCCTTCCAGTGCGGCGTTGAAGTCGATGTCGGGGTCGTATAGCAGACTTGCAAGCAAGTAGGCGCGCAGTTCGGCGAACTCAGTACCGATACTGCCGGTGACACCGCCCTGTTCAAAGACACCTTTGACACCGTATTCGCGGAAGAACTGCAAATTGGGCTGGAGCACTTGGAAGTCGGGGAAGAGAGAGTTGAAGTGGGAGAAGTCGGTGGTGTAGTCCCAGATGTAAATATTGTCCGTCAGTTCGCTCCAACCCTTGAGGTCATTGGCGAAAGTTGTGTTCACTTCGCAGTTGGGGTCATTCAGGGTATGGGCGAAGCAGCACTCCCAAGAGCACAAACGCACGATGACATTGGGATTCGGTGCGGTTTTGCATGGGTGGCGGGAGTACATATAGGCGAATGTATCGAGTTGCAGACCGTCGTAGGCGGGGTCTTTGGCCAGTTCGTCGCTGACAGCGTTCATGAAGCGGATGAGGGTGCCGGCATGGGAGCCCTCCTCGGCATCAACGGCGGCGCAGTTGTCGCACTCGCAGTAGTATTGGTTGTCGCGCTGGGTGAGGGAGACGATTTTCTCCGGACCTTGGTAGACGGATTTGACATAGTTCACGACTTGCTGCAAGACTTCGGGGTTGGTCAGGCAGAGTTGCTCCGGGACGCGGTAGCCGCCTTCTACCTCGAGGTAGGGTCCGGATTCGTTGGGGTTCTCGAAGTCAATGTAGTCTATAGCCTTGCGCAGGGAGTACCACTCGGGGTGGGCATCAAAGTTCGCGGCATAAGGCAGCACATAAGCGATAATCGTATGGGCAAAGCGCCGCTGGGCGTAGTAGATACTGCCGCCGATATTCGCCGCACGGTCTCCCTGAATTCCGCCGCTGAGTCCGTTGGCGGACCAGTAGGTGGCATTCGCGGGACTGCCGTTCCAGTTGGTGTCGCGGTAGAAGAACGGCGGCACATAGCTGTAGGTGTAGTCCTCGGGAATTGTGATGGTTAAACTCTCTGCCGCAGGGGTGACGATAATGGAAGATGTATAGAACTTTACGCCGAAGAACTTGTCGAGGAACTTATACACCGCCTGCAAGGTGCCGCGGCCGGTGGCTCCGGTTAGGAACAGCTGTTCGGCGGCGCTGTCTAACTGCCAGGTATAGCCGTCCCGGGGGATAGCTGTGCGGTCAATCTGCCCGGCGGTCTCCCGGTTGGTCTGACCGACGAGGATTTCTTTGGTTCCGGCGGCAGTGCTGTCCTGCGCGATAGGAAGGGTGACACCCGTGCAACGGTTGATATAGGTCTGCAAGGCTGTTGCGGCCGTTACGTTTGCGGCATTCGCAGCGTTGTTGTAGACAATCTTCCAGTCGGTGAGGTCGAGTTCCTCCCCGCCCTCTATGCCGTAGACGACTGCTGTTTGTTCGGGTGGGACATATTCCTTATAGGCAGGGTATAACAAGCTTTGTATCGGGATGGAGATACATGCTGTGATGCTGAGAAACCATGCGGTGATGGGACGTATGAAACCGTCTATGATTGCATAGAATTCTCCCCAAGTCATGCCGAAGATAGTATCCATTATGTACGCCTCCTTGATTTTGTACTTCCATTATACTTTCTTTTTCACGAAATGTCAAGATAATATTTTTGGAATAGTAACTTGGATACCGAAAAAACGACATATATTGTTCATAATTGTTACATCATGATGTTTCCATTGCTGTCCGGCCGCTTGAATGCGGCTTTGATGGCTTTCCAGATGCCGATGAGCATCGGTATTCCCGTCCAGCAGAACAGCATTCCGTTGATGAATTTTCCCATCCGCCGTTCCATTGCCCAATGACCGCCGAACATACCCAGCAGCAACGCCACGGGAATATAGACCGACCGGTTGACCACACCCGGTATGCCTCTCGGTAACGCGAAGCCGCGGTTCGTATAAATAGTCGGTTGTATCTGATAGTTCGTATTCGGCAGCACCACCCCGGGACGGTTTGCGTTCGGTTGCGGATACTTCGTTTCCGGCGCATTGTAGCGGATGCTCGGCGCTTCTCTCGGAACGTGCTTCCCGCAAAATGTGCAGAAATTTGCCTCCATCGGTATCCGTGCCTTGCAAAAAACACACGGCTTTGTGCCGTTGGATGTTGGGTAGGTGGCGGGCGGCCGCATTGCGGCCGCAGCGGGCGACGGCATTGCCGTCGCGGTGGGAGGCCGCAATGCGGCCTCTTGCTGCGCTTTCTTTGCGGCACCCGACCGCTGCAACAGTTCCCGCCACGGAAGTCGGCATATGTGACAGTACTCCGCCCCCGCTTCATTCTCTCCCCAGCAGTCCGGACACCGCCACGGGTTTTTGGGAGGCGGCACCCAACCGCAAACCCCGCAGATGCGGGCATCGGCAGTCATTTGTGCGCCGCAGTCCTTACACAACATAGTTTTCTCATCCTCCTTGGGGGCTTCGCGAAGCCCCGGCGGTTCGCGAACCGCCGAGCATGCGACGCCCGCTACTCTGTAGCGGCAAAAACCGGTTCCATCTGAGCCTCTGTGGAATCTGCTGTATTCTCCGAGCTGCCGTTATCTGATTTGTGCGGAGCGATCCGAAGCTGTGAAAGAAGAATACCGACAAACATCAGACCGCCGCCGAGATAGCCTTTCCAGCCCAGTTGTTCATGCAGGAGAAGGAAGCCGCCGATGGCAGCAAAGAGTGACTCCAGAGAGAACACAATGGCGGCTTTGGAGGGTTCCACATGGCGCTGCCCGATGATTTGGAGGGTATAGGCGATGCCCACCGAGCCTATGCCGCCGTAGAGAATCGGAAGCATACCGGATTGGATGGCGTGAACGGACGGTTGTTCAAAGATGAGCATTCCAATCAGAGAGAGAACTGCGCAGGTCGCAAACTGTACGAACGAGAAACGCAACGGACGTACTTTGCAGGCATAGGTATCTACGGCAATGATGTGCATGGTCCAGAACACGGCGCAGATAATGAGGAGAAGGTCGCCGACGGCCAAGGCGCCGAAGCCGTCCGGGACACTGAGGAAGTATAATCCGCCCAAGGCGAATAGGGCTGCTACATACGTCAGCCATGTCGGGCGTTTGCCTAAGAAAACGCCGAACAAAGGTACCAATACGATGTATAAACCTGTCAAGAATCCGGCTTTTCCTGCGGAACCGGTGAGTTCTATGCCGTACTGCTGCAAGGTGCTGGCGGCGAAGAGAATGAGACCGGTCACGCTGCCGTACTTGAGCGTAAGCAGCTTTTCTGCTTTGGAACTCTTTCCGCGCTCAAAGAGGAGTATGACGGGCAAGAGGGATAGAGTACCCAAAGCAAACCGGATACCGCCGAAAGTCAGCGTGCCCATGTATTCCATGCCCTGTACCTGCGCCACAAAGGCAAAGCCCCAGATGGCGGCCGTCAGGAAGAGGCATAGGGTGGCTATCGGTGTTTTCTTATCCTGCATGTGTGTCTCCGTTTCGAGGATGATCGTTCGAATCTGTGGTTTGGTAATTGCTTTTCTTATTATAGCATTTTGGCGTATTTGTTGTCAAGGTTTATTCCGAAAGCATTAGGCAGGGGCGGCAAAGCCGCCCCTGCAAAAGCACAACCGTAATGGCGTAGAGAGCACATAGCAAATTACGAACCGGACATAGATACCTTAAATCTCAGTCTTCCCCCAAGCATAGGAGAAGACCATGCCGTCTACAGACCACGTGAAATCCGCTTCGGCTTGCTCAGTGACGGCGGCGGTGAAAGCGTCCATCATCCCTTGGTCCTCGAAAGTGATGGTGCCTTCCACGCGCATATTGTGACGGGAGTATTGGAGCAGCGACCACATCGGCATGAGATGGAAGGCACCCAGCCACCAAACGCGGTTTGGTTCATAGTGTGCCAGCACCTGTGAACCGTAGTAAAGTGTGGCTTCCATAGGCAGGCGGGTGGTGGAGTTGTTGTAGTGTACGCCGGTTTCAGTGTCGGGGCGGTCATAGATGCCGACTTCACAGCCGACTTGCAGGGGCGTATAGTTGCCGCGCCAGAATTCTATCATCCATGATTTTCCTGCATAGTCGAAGAGGAATTTGGTGTCATCCAATAGCATTCCCAGCAACCATGCAAAGCTGTCGAATGTTTCGTTGAAACCGACTTTAATCCAGCGGCCGTTTCCTGCCAGAAAAGTGAAATCATCCAAATCCAAATCAGAGGCGATAATCATTTCGAATATGGTATTCACAAGCGGGTGCAGGAGAACATTCCAGATGCCGCGTTCGTCGTGGCTCATGATGCGCGCCGTGTCCGGGTAGTAGTCGAGCTTCAGCGGCATATACTTTTGGTCGCCGTCCGCTTCTGTATAGAGCATATTGAGTTCATAGCAGGCGGGGTCGGCGGTTTCCATTAAGAAAACCCACGCATTGCGTATCCCTTTGAGAATGATGAGCGTGGAGGCAGCTTCCGCCGGCAGGGGGGTCATCGTGGGCAACAGACTGCGTTCGGAGAGAAGCACGACCGGAGCCTCCTCCATGAGCTTCTTGAGCTTTGCGCCATCGCCCCAGCCGAGAAGGATTTGCTTCAGGTATTCCCAAACTCCTGTTATCAAGGCATTGGCTGTACCCGGGTGGAAGTAGCGGATATTGGAGAGGGGCGTCGGCAGTTCCAAAACGCCGGTGGGATTCGAGAGTGTGCGCTGGTTGCCGGCTGCCTTTGCGCCGACGGTACCCGGCAGCATGAGGAAAGCGGCTGTCAGGAACACCAAAAGCACCGAAATGAAACGGATAAGGTAACTTTTTTTGCTTGAAACGGTCGTGTTTTGCATGATTCTACCTCCTCTTTATACTTTACAGACACTTTGTCGCGCGGAGCCGTTCCATTCCTGCCATACAATTTGTGGTATCCGAAACAGTTTGGATACGGATTTTCTATAAAGTGTAATAAGCATTTAAATGTTAGTTGATTACGTGCGCAGGGACACCGACCGCAGTACAGCCGTCAGGCAAATCTTGGAGAAGAACTGCCCCCGCTCCGAGGATGGTATCTTTGCCGATGTGCTTGCCGGGCAATACGCGGGCGCCCATCCCGACCCAGGCAGCTTCCCCTACTTGGACGGCACCGGCGAGAACCGCGCCGGGGGAGATGTGCGCAAAGTGCCCGACCGTGCAGTCGTGCTCAATGATTGATCCTGTGTTGAGGATTGCGCCTATGCCGATAGCGGCGTCCGGGTTGACGACGGTTCCGGCGCAGACGAGCGTGCCGGAACCGATGGTTGCCGAGGGGCTGAGAATCGCTGAGGGATGTATAATGGTTTCTAGAGGGATGCCTGCTTCCAAAAGTTGCCGGGACAGACGGCGGCGAACGCCGTTGCTGCCGATGGCCACAATCGCACTTGCAGGTGTTTCGGGGAGAGCAGACAGGGAGTTGTCTGCGCTGTAGTACACAGGGCAGCCGCAGAAGTTTGTGTTAGGATGGGTAGGAGCATAAGCGCTGTCGGTAGTTAAAAACACGATACGGCGTTCTCGCCCCGTCGCTTGGTCCATAGCAACGGCGGCATCATATACGACTTTGGCGTGGCCGCCGGTGCCTATAATCAGGAGCATAGGAAGAATCTCCAATCGGTTTATGCCGCCTCAAAGCGGCGGGTTATCCGTACGATCACTGCCGGTGAGGCGGCCGTCTTCAATGCGGATGGTTCGCTTGGCATAGGTTGCCACGTGGAGGTCATGGGTAATCATGATAATGGTTTTGCCGGCCTCTTCATTCAGCTCTCTCATAAAGGCGAGAACCTCTTCGCCTGTTTTCTTGTCCAAGGCTCCGGTGGGTTCGTCCGCCAGTAGGAGGGAGGGCTCGGCTGCTAAGGCGCGGGCAATCGCCACACGCTGCGCCTGGCCGCCGGAAAGCTCCGCCGGGTGGGCTTTCAGTTTCTCGGCCAAGCCGACGCGGGTCAGCACCTCGGTGGCTTTGGCTTTTGCCTTAGCGTAGCTCATCCCCTGCAAGAGGAGGGGCAGGGCGGTATTGTACAGCACTGTGTACTTGGGAATCAGATTGTACTTCTGGAAGATGAAGCCTATCTCCTGCCCGCGCAGTTTGGTCAGGCGCGCATCGCTCCCGCGGGTGACATCCTCCCCATTGAGATAGTATGTGCCGTCGGTTGCCTCGTCCATCAGACCAATGATGTTCATCAGCGTGGACTTTCCGCTGCCGGAGGCACCGAGGATGGCGACGAACTCGCCTTCCTCTATGTTCAAATCCACGCCGTCCAAGGCGCGGACGGCAGAGGTGCCTTTGCCGTAGGTCTTGCCGATATTCTCAAGGGTAATAATCGTTGCCATAGACTTGGACCTTTCTTCCATGATTCCTGTTGAACCTATGTTTGAGGAAATTGTAAAGACGCAGATTCATGTAGAAGCTACAAAAATAGCTTGCCACAGACTATTGAACTGTTAACTGTTCACTTGTAACTGTTAATTATAATCACATGGGAGGACCGCCCATGCCGGGGCCTGCGCCGTAGAATACAGCATTGCCGCCGCCGTTCCCAACGACAAACATGCCGCCGCCGCCCGTGCCGCCACCGCCCATACCGCCGCCGGCGCCCCGGCGGGAAGTGCTGTCTATAATCTGCAAACCGGTGACAGTCGAACCGTCAGCGGCATAGAGTACGTTGACTGTATTGCCGTTCTTGATGTCGGAGATTTCTACGGAGGTTTTAGTCAGCTCGCCGTCAGAGAAAGAGACTTTTTCAATCGGCACACCGATGGGGATGATGACTTCCTTTTCCTCGCCGGTGTAGCGGGGGTCTACCGTGTTGCCTTCGGCATCGGTTGCTGTCTCGCGGGACGGCATGGTAATGGTATTGCCATCTGCATCTGTCATGGCGGGGCGCGTCACGGTGTTGCCTTCAGCGTCAGTCATATCCGTGCGGAAAGCAAAGGTGACCGGCTCACCGTTTGCATCTGTCATGCTCGCGAAATCCGGCATACCTCCCTCCGGGAAGGTGACGGCATTGCCATCGGCATCCGTCATGTTGGCAAAGCCGCCGCGGAATCCGCCGCCGCCTTCGCCGCGGGTGACTTCTTCGCCGTCGGCGTTGGTTTGGTTCTGTCGGGAGACACCGGAACCGGACTGCATTTCGCTGTAGCGTTGTGCCATTTCCTCTACATTATAGGAACCGCGCAGGACTTTCAGTGTCAGTTGGTTGCCGATGACATCCACAACCTCGGCATAGAGAGCGTTGGATTCGGTTTCGCTTGCGGCTGCTTTCTCTGTGCTGTCGGCGGTTTTCTTGGTACCGCAGGCGGTTAGGAAGAGGGCTGCTGCGGTGAAGCAGGCGAGTGCCAGTAGGGCTGCTGTTCTTTTCATACAGGGAAGCTCCTTTATGTTTGATCATAGTTCATATGGGTAACCGCATTACTCTGCGTTGAGTGCCTCTACCGGGCGCAGGCGCGAGGCTTTCCATGCAGGATAGAAGCCGAAGAAGATACCTGTGACGGCGGAGAAGCTCAAGCCCAGAAGCAAAGCGTTCGGTGTGAATGAGTAGGCAATGGAGAAGAATTCCAAAAGCTTCGGAGCCACGGCGGAGATGGCACAGCCTACCAAACCGCCTAAGATGGAGATGAAAGCCGCTTCATATAGGAAGGCTTGCAGTATCACAGGCCGGGAGGCACCGAGGGATTTCAGGACACCGATTTCTTTAACGCGCTCATTGACGCTGACCATGAGGACGTTCATGATGCCGACGCCGCTGACAATCAGTACGATGGCGGCCACGGCCGTCAGGAGGGCGGACATGGTGTTGGCAGTCTGGAGCGCGGAGGCGAGGGTGGAACCGGCATCCGCAACGGTATAGAGGCTGTCGGAGCCGGTGATTCCGTATATGTAGTCTTTGATTTCCGTCACAGCCTTGGAGACGGATTCGGCATCGGTGGCGAGAGCTACATAGGAAGCAGTACCGCTGCCGGCACCGGGCCGTGCCATAGCGGAGGTGGAACCGCCGGCGGCATATTTGATGGCAACATCATAAGGCACATAGACCATATCATCCGGCGAGGAGGAATTCTCGCGGCCGCCGGAGGAGGAGGTCAGCCCGGCAGAGCCGCCGATGCGCGCTACAACACCCAGTACCTCAAAGGACAAGCCCTTGACCTTGACGGTTTCGCCGACTGCCGCATAGGGGTCGTCCGGGAAGAGGAGTTCCGCGGCATTGTAACCCAAGACGCAAACCTTACGCCGCGCCGTGCCGTCGTCGTCGGTGAAGAACTCACCGGCACCTAAGTCCAAATGGGTGACATCTTTATAAGCTTCGTTTATCCCTTGCACGGCGACCGTTTCGCTTGTGCTTTCGTAGGCAAGGGTCGTCTGTGTACTGACAGAAATGCCGACACTCAGCACGTGAGCCAAATCCGCCATATCCAGAGCTTGCTGCTTGGAGAGTGTGGACTGTGTGGAAGTGCTGCCTGCGACCATGCGCATACCGCCGCCGGCGCGGGTGATGGTAATGGTTTCTACGGAGAGCCGTTTGTATTGTTCGCTGACGCTGTCCTCGCCGGCTTTGCCGATACCGACCACCATGATGATGGTGAAAGAGCCGATGATGACACCTAAGCTCGTGAGCAATACGCGGAAGAGGTTGGCACGGACGCTCAAGCCCACACCGCGTAGAATTTCTGCCAATCGCACGTTTGTATCCTCCCTTGGCTTCGGTGTCTTTACTTGTGAACGAGAACGGTTTCACCTTTCTCCAAACCGGAGAGCACTTCCGTTTCCGTGCCGTTGGTGAGACCGCAGGAGACTTTGCGTTTCTCGGTTGCGCCGTTGGCGGTGCGGACATCGGCATACTGTACGCCGTCTTCAATATATATACACTTGTTGGCAACCATAAGGACATTTGTATGCTCCAAACGCACAAATGTGAGGAGAGCAGTCATGCCGTCTTTAATCTGGCTGTCGGGTTTGTCGAGGGCGATCGTAACGGAGTAAGTCGTGATACCGCTGGAATCTGTGGTCGGGAGGGAACTGACGGCCGTGACCTTGCCGGGGAAGACTTCTCCCTCACCGATGGCATCGAGTTCGGCGCGAACCACTTGACCGACTTCTACGCCGACAACATCGCCTTCCGTAATGCTGGCGGTGAGGTAAATCGTGGTTGGGTCAAGGAGCGTGATGACGGAATTGGAGCTGCCGGAGGTGCCGAACACAAACGCACCGCCGCCGGGCGCTATAACAGCCGAGACCTGTTCACCCTCTTTCTTGGAAACGGTGAGGACTGTGGCGTCGAGCGGCGCATATATCTTGATTTTCTCCTTGGCATTCAAGGCATCGTCGAGGGTGAGCTGCGCCTCTTTGACTGCCGTTGCGGCGTTTTGTACAGTCGCGGAACCGGCGGCGGATTTCTCATAAGCCTCTTTTTGGAGTTGGTAGGTCTGCTGTGCCTTGGCTTGGTTTTCTTTGAACTCCTCTTCGGCGGTCACGAGGGCGGCTTCTGCCTTGGCTAAAGCATCGCGCGCGGCGGGGAGAGCACCGAAATCACCGCTTGCACTTGTGCTGTAGTACTTCGACCGTGCGGAGACAATTGCCTCTTGGTAGCTCGTGGGGTCAAAGACAGCGCTGAGAGCTTCCTTCGCCTCGTCAAGAGCGATTTTGTCTTGCTTCAGGGTGTGCTCGTAGTTCCATTGGGCATCGGTGTAGTTGGTCTGTGCGCGCTCCAGCGCCGTCCGAGCGGTTTCTATCGCCAGCTCGTAGTCGTCGCTTTCCAGTTCAGCAAGGAGGTCGCCTTTGTTTACGCTGTCGCCGGCCTCGACATAAATCTTACCGACAATGCCTTCTACCTCGAAGTTCAGGTTCGTGACCGGCAGGGCGACAGTGCCGTCCGCAGTTAAGCCGACGATGAGGTCTCCCTGTGTGACCGTCTTGGTCTGCACGGAGGTTTCTGCGGAAGCAGAGGCGGCTGTGGATTCGTCGCAGGCGGACAGGGGCAGTACCGCAAGCACGGCGCAGAAAAGTCCGATTGCGGTTTTGCAGATGCGTTTCATATCGTATCCCTCAGTTTTCCGTGATTTTCATTACCCTAATTATAGCCTCTCTGCGTGAAAAGCAAACAGGTACAATCGTGAAAAACCGGGGGAAATGCGGTGAAAGAACAAATTGTAATCGTATACGGCGAAATAATTTTGGGATGTAACAATTGTGTTACATCCCAAGAAGCGACGGGTGGCGGCTTCGCGAAGCCGCGAAGCATCAAAGCTCGACAGTGACTTCCGCCTTGGCCTGCGCGGACTTAAGGATGTGGTCAATGATCGCTTGGTTATAGAGAATCTGCGCCGACGGCACGGGAGCGGAACTGCCTTCACCGATGGCATCCAAGAAAGAACGGATTTTCTCATCGAAGAGGCCGCCCTTGAACTTATTCTTGACGATGGGGATTTCAATCTTAATCCGTTCGCCTGCCACGTCTTTATAGAGCGTCATCGGACCGCCGACGGAACCGTTCCAGCACTCCGTGGAGGGGATACGCAGCGCCCCCTCTTTGCCGAGGATGACGCTGTCGCCGGGGGTGTCGAGGTGCATTGCCCAAGCAATGCGGAAGTCAAGGATGACGGTTTCCGCCAGCCAAGCAGGCTTTCCGCCGCCGGCGACGGGCGCTGTGCCGTCCATGCGGACAAAAGCGGCGGCGTAGTCGTCCACGTTGAAGCGGGCGGCATCCTCCGGGTTGTTGTACTTGGGGTTCGTGCCGAAGAAGTCGCTGATATAGCCGCTGACGGTAAGCGGCTTCGGGTAGCCGATGGCGTTAAGGACCATGTCCAAAGAATAGCAGCCGATGTCGCCTAAGGCGCCGATGCCGGCAGTCTTCTGCTCAATGAAAGTGCTATTGGGGATGCCCCTGCGGCGGCCGCCGCCGGTTTGGATGTAGTAGACCTCACCCAGTTCGCCGCTCTCGACGATTTTCTTAATCATCTGCATATTGGCATCCATGCGCGGCTGGAAGCCGATGGAGAGGATTTTGCCGCTCTTCTTTTCGGCGGCGATGACGGCTTGCGCTTCCTCTGTGGTGACGCAGAAAGGCTTCTCGAGCAGGACATTGACGCCGGCTTCCAGAGCGGCGATGGTACACTCCGCATGGGTACGGTTGTAGGTACAGACACTCACGGCATCCAAATCCGGTTCTCCGGCGAGGAGGGCGGCATGGTCGGCATAGTAGTGTATCTTATCGGCGAGTTCGGGGGCGTTCTTCTTCATGAACTTTTCCGCTTTGCCCTCGATGAGGTCGGCAACTGCAACGACCGCAACATCAGGCTGTTTCAGGTAGCTTGAGATGTGGGATTCGGCAATCCAGCCGGTACCGATAATGCCGACTTTGTAGATGCGCTCCGGTTTCTTTTCCTCGGATTCGGTCTCTTGGGTGAATTGGCTCAGTACTTCGTCTGCCATGGTGTGTATCTCCTTCATGGTATAGAATGTGTTTTGCACTTGCTTTTTGGTACCTTGAGATTATACCGCAAAGCGGCGCGTTTGTCAAGGTGTTTTGTGTAAGGCCGAACGATTCCGATTGTGAATTTACGGATTATTGATATTCAGAAACATAAAAAGCACTTGATTTTTCAAATTATTGTGGTATAATACTATATAATGGAAATTCGGGGGCTTTCGGCATTCTTGCGCATAGCAAAGAATTTGCCGCCCCTGCACAACCAATGAAAGGGAATACTATGCCCAACGACATCCGTGTTACAGAGATAGCCGAACAATTCCGGTTTGTTGCCGCGCCGACGGAGAAGTTCAAATCCTCTGTAATTCAATTGAATTTTCTGCTTCCGATGCCTTTCGGCGATACCAAAGCCGTCGCTGCCCACGCCCTCCTCCCCGGTTTGCTCAAACGCTCGTGCGCGAAGTTTCCAACCGCTCGGCTAATGGAGTGCCGCTTGGCGGATTTGTACGGGGCTTCCCTCGCAGGCGGATCGGCACCGATGGGGGAGGCGCAGTTGCTTTCTATCTATATCAGTGCTTTGGAGAACCGCTATGCCCTCACGAATGAGGAAATCACAGCAGGCTGCTCGGAGCTTTTATTGGAACTGCTTCTGCGCCCGAATCTCATTGACGGTCTTTTCAACGTTGACGCCTTGGAACTGGAGAAACGCCTCTTAACAGAGCGCATCGAGAGCGAAAAAGGCAACAAAGCCGCCTTTGCGCGCCGCCGCCTGCTGGCGGAAATGTGTGACGGTGAAGCCTACGGCATGGATCCGCGGGGGACTGTCGAAGCCATATCAGCCTTGACACCGACCGATATGAAAGAAGCATGGGAAGAAACCCTGCGCTGTGCGCCTGCTATCTGCGTCATGGTATCTTCCGATGGTTTTGAATTTGTGGAGAGCAAACTTCGCGAAGGATTTGCCGCTATAAACAGAAAACCGGTGCAACCGGAAACCCTTTATGTCACAGCCCCAAAAGGCGAGATCAAATATGTGCGTGAAACGCAGGAAGTCGAGCAAGGGAAGCTCGTGATGGGATTCCGTCTCGGCATGGCGGATAAGGATGATCGCTGGCTGGCAATGCGTCTGGCACTCACCATCTTCGGCGGCGGAGTGTACTCCGGTTTGTTCCGCAACGTTCGCGAGAAGCTGAGTTTGTGTTACTACTGCTCCGCCCGTCCGCACCGCTATAAGGGTATTGCCTTGGTGGAGAGCGGTGTAGATACGCTGAAAGAGGACGAAGCCAAGACAGCCATACTCAATGAGCTTTCCTATATCCAACAGGGTCTGTTCGAGGACAGCCTGATAGAGGATGCCAAACGCGATATTGCCGACGGTTTGCAGCGTGCAGCGGACAGTCCTGAGATTATTGCAGACTGGTATGCGCGGCAGATATGCGAGAGCAATCTGGAGTCTCCGGCAGCATATGAGGCACGGATTAATGCCGTTACACTGGAGGAAGTCTTAGATGCCGCGCAGGGTATACGGCTCGATACAGTCTATTTCTTGGCATCTGCAAACGCCGGAGAGGAGGAAGTGCAATGAGTGAGACCATCCGCGAAATTATCCGTGACGAGAAGCTCGGCGAAGAATACTTCCGCATGAAGCACCCCTCCGGGCTGGAGATTCTGGTATTTCCGATGCCGGATAAAGTCGGCACCTATGCGCTTTTTACCACCAATTACGGCTCTATAGATACCGCTATCGTCAAGCCGGACGGCACTTCTTATGAAATCCCGGAAGGCACGGCGCATTTCTTGGAACACAAGATGTTCGAAATGGAAGACGGATCCGATGCCTTTGAGCTGTTCACAAAAACGGGTGCCAACTGCAATGCGTGGACTTCCTTGGACTATACCTCTTATATGTTCGCAGGTGCCGGACATACGAAAGAGAACCTCGAGAGTCTGTTAGAGTATGTTACCCACCCTTATTTCTCCGAGAAAACGGTACAGAAAGAGCAGGGGATTATCGGTCAAGAGATACGGATGCGATTGGATCAGCCCGGTTCCACCGTGTTCTGGAACCTGATGAGCGCGCTGTATAAAAAGCACCCGGTCGGCATTGAAATCGCCGGCACGGAGGAGAGCATTTTCCGCATCACAGCGGAGATACTCTACGACTGCGTAGAGAATTTCTATACCCTGCACAACATGGCACTCGTCGTCACCGGCAATGCAGACCCGGACGAAGTGCTGGCCGTCTGCAACGCGAAGCTGGAAGTCAAACCGGGAACCTCAGCCAAGCGCTGCGACTGGGAGGATACCGACGCGCCGACAGATTCGGTCATACGGGTGCAGAAACCAATGGAGCTTCCGCTCTTTGAATTGGGGTTCAAAGAGGCTTTTGAAGGGAGTGCACCTACGTACCGCGATATGCTCATTTTAGAGCTGATTATGGATGCCGTCGCCGGGGAATGCTCCCCCCTTTATGAAAGCTTAATGAATGATGGTTTGGTGAATAGCATTTATACAGAAGCCGAATGGGGCAACGGCTATGCTGTCGCCATCTACGGCGCAGAATCCAAGCAGCCGGAGGTCGCCGCCTCCCGCATCTGTGCGGAGATTGAGCGCGTAAAGGCACAAGGCCTCTCCCCTGAAACATTTGAACGCTCACGCCGCCGCTTCTATGCCATGGAAGTACGCCGCTTCAATGAGGACGATGCCGTAGCATCCGCGCTGACCTCCTGCTTTATCAATGGTCACGGACTCTTTGACCGCATCAACGTCCTGCGCTCCCTGACCTTAGAGGATATCGTTCCCGTTCTGCAGGGCTGTATGCGCCCCGGGTTCTCTGTGCTGTCCATTGCCGAGCCTTTGCTTGCAGCGGAATCATAGTAGATTATCGCAAATATGCTCGACACTAAACTTCAATGAGGTGAGTTCTTTGACTACAGTTTACTTCAAGGCACTGGAGAAGGGCTTTGACGTGCAGACCACGTTCCTGCGTTTCAATTTCTTCGGTCACGATGTGCGCATCCAATGGTACGGTGTATTGATAGCTTTCGGCTTTACGCTTGCCGTGCTGTTCGGCGGGCGTATGGCATACAAGTGGAAAATGAACCTCGACAAGATGATAGATGTCCTGATAGGCGGAACCGTCCTTGGGGTCATCGGGGCTCGGCTTTACTTTGTCCTTTTTCATTGGGATTTGTATAAAGAGAACCCGATGGATGTGTTCAAAATCTGGGAGGGCGGGCTCGCGATATACGGCGGTCTGATCGGCGGTTTGATTGGCGCGGCAATCGTCTGCAAAGTGCGTGACCTCAGTTTCCTCAAGTTGCTGGATTTGTGCGGGATGAGCTTCCTCATCGGGCAGGGCATTGGGCGTTGGGGGAATTTCACCAACCAAGAAGCATTCGGTACCAACACCAATCTCCCATGGGGGATGTGGAGCCAGACCATAGCCAATGACATCAATTCCCGCGCCTTTGAACTTGCCGCGCATGGCATTACAGTGGATGGCGGGAGTATCACTGATAAGGCCTATGTACACCCCACTTTCCTCTATGAGTCCATCTGGTGTTTGGCGGCATTTGCGGTACTTTATTGGATTTGTAGTAAGCACCGCAAGTTTGACGGACAGATTATGCTTTGCTATGGCATCTTATATGGTGCAGAGCGCGCCGTCGTAGAAGGTTTACGCCTCGACAGTTTGTATATCGGCTCTACCAATATTCGGATCTCGCAGCTTTTATCGGCGATTTTGGTTGTGGTGTGCGGCGCGCTGCTGACCGCTCTGCTCATAAAGCACAAAGACGACCCGGTTCTGCCGGCGGATTTGCGGCATTACTTCGTGACGGAAGAAGAGGAAGAAGTTGCAGACACCGTCGAAGACGCAGCAATGCAGCCGGAAGATGCAGCAATGTTGCCCGACACACCCACAGAAGACACTGAAGCATAGAAAGGTATCCGGACATGGCGATTCTACTCAATGGCAAAGAAGTCTCCGCGAAGGTTCAGACCCGCATAGCGGAAGAAGTTCAAAAGCTCCCGATACAACCGAAGCTGGCCGTTATCTTAGTCGGCGAGGATCCTGCCTCGCAGGTGTATGTCAATAACAAGGAAAAAGCCTGCGCCAAATGCGGATTCGGTTCGGTAAAGATTATACTGCCTGCGGATATCGGGCAAGAGAAACTTATTTCAACTGTAACCGGGCTCAACGCCGACCCGACGGTACATGGGATTCTGATTCAGATGCCGCTCCCGAAGGGTTATGGCTACGACGAAGCCACGATACAGCGCACAGTACTGCCGGAAAAAGACGTAGACTGCTTCCACCCGGTGAATGCGGGAATGCTCCTGTTGGGACAGCAAGCTTTCCAGCCTTGCACACCTGCGGGAGTGATGGAACTGCTGAAAGATGCAGATATTTCCTGCGAGGGGAAGCATGTGGTGATTATCGGCAGAAGTAATATCGTCGGCAAACCCATGGCCATGCTGGCATTGCAAGCCAATGCCACCGTGACGGTCTGCCACTCCAAGACATCTGACCTGCCGGGAATTACGCGGCAAGCGGATATACTGATTGCCGCTGTGGGCAGGGCAAAATTCGTCACCGCCGACATGGTGAAACCCGGTGCCGTAGTTATAGATGTAGGTATGAACCGACCCGTCGGCGGTAAACTCTGCGGCGATGTGGATTTTGATGCCGTGGAACCGCTGGTATCCGCCATCACACCCGTACCCGGCGGGGTCGGACCCATGACGATTGCCATGCTGATGCAGAATACGCTGACCGCCGCCAAGAATACACTATAAGGGACGCAGACAGCGTCCGAAAGGGAGGAACCAATGGATCTCTCAAATAAAAAGCTCTATCGTTCTGCGACAGACAAGAAGCTCTGCGGCGTACTGGGCGGGTTAGCGCAGTACTTTTCCTTTGACGTAACGGCACTGCGAGTGCTGTATGTGGTCGTCAGTATCTTCTCTGCCTGCTTTCCCGGCATATTGGTGTACATCATCCTCTGGATGATTATCCCGGAGGAGCCGGCTGCCGGCAGCGGTCAGTACCCGCCGCCGCCCCAAGTTTAACCAAACAGCGAGGACGTTATGCAAGACAAGTACGAAGAATACCGCCGCCGCCACCCTGTTTTTCATTATAACCGTTTTTCCGTCGAGCGGCGGGAGGGTTGCATTGCATTAAGCTATGATTTCAGTATAGACGGCTTGACCTCTTTTCGTCCGGAAACAATCGTTTATACCGACAACTTGGATATGTGCAATGCCTGTGATTCGCCGGTTGCGCAAGATATAGCTTTCTGCTTGGGGCTGGTGGAACTCATCAGCTACTGGAAATGCGCCTGCCCGCCGACGGTCCGCATCCATTGCGGACACCTGACAGCGGACGAAATCGAGTGGTGGAAACGCCTCTGGTACAATGGTCTGGGGGAGTTCTTCTACCGCAACGGCATACACGCGGATCAAAAAAACTTTCTCCAAGTGCAATGTACCGTCCCAGCAGAGCCAAGAACACCGGTGCCCTATAATGCTAAAGAACTGAGCCTTGTCCCCGTCGGCGGGGGGAAAGACTCCTGTGTCACCCTCCAGCTGTTGCATGATATGCATCGCCCGCTGATGGGTTTCACGGTCAACGACCAAGCGGCGCGCACGGAGACTTTTGAAGCCGCCAGCTATCCGAAAGAGAGAATTCTGCGCACAAAACGCACCATCGCCCCGGAACTTTTGCAGACCAATAAGGACGGCTACTTCAACGGTCATACACCGTTTTCAGCGATTGTCGCTTTTCTCGGGCTGTATGGGGCTTACACCATCGGGGCAGAGGACTTGGTACTGTCCAATGAGGCCTCCGCTAATGAAGCCACCGTCCCCGGATTGGATGTGAACCACCAGTATTCTAAGTCCTATGCTTTTGAGTCCGACATGAATACCTGGATTACCGGGCGGTTCGGTTTGCCGATACGCTACTTCAGCCTCCTGCGTCCATTTCATGAGCTGCAGATTGCGAAGTTCTTTTCAGCCTATCCGCAGTACCACAAGGCATTCAAGAGCTGCAACGTAGGTTCCAAGCAGAATATATGGTGCTGCAACTGTGCCAAGTGCTTGTTTGTGTACCTCATGCTGAAGCCTTTCCTATCAGAAGAAGCGCTTATCGGGATTTTCGGTGAAAACCTAATGGAGAAGCCCTCCCTGCAAGACGATTTGCAAAGCCTATTGGGGAAGAACGAAACCAAGCCCTTTGAGTGCGTCGGCACAGTAGACGAAGCGACTGCTGCCTTCAACGGGCGGGGCTTACAGCGTATTCTTAACGGCTTTAATCGGGAGCATAATATACCGAATTGTTACAGCGATATAATCGAAAGGATGTACAACGATGTCCGAAGCAATTCGTGAGTTTTTCGCCGGCAAGACGGTCGGCATACTGGGGTACGGCAGGGAAGGAAAATCCACGCACGCCTTTTTGCGGCGGCACTTTCCCGAAATGCCGATTGTGATTGCCGATAAAGTGCCGCTGAACATAAGTGATTCCAATGTGCGGCTGCTTTGCGGGGAGAACTACTTAGACATACTCAAGCAGTGCGACATCTGTATCAAGACTCCCGGGGTGCCGCTGCGCGGTGTTCTGATTCCTGCTACGGTGCACATTACCTGCCAGACGGATTTGTTCCTGCGCTTTGCGGATTGCGTCACAATCGGAGTGACCGGCTCGAAGGGCAAGACCACAACGACCACGCTCATCTATCTCATGCTAAAGGCTTCCGGTGCGGAAGCACTCCTCATGGGGAACATGGGTCTGCCGGTACTGGATTGCTTGGAGGAGGCAACCGGCAAGACGGCTTGCATTGAAATGTCCTCCCACCAGCTGCAATTCACCGCGAAGTCCCCGCATATTGCGGTCTGGACGAATCTTTACGAGGAGCACCTCGACCACTACGACGGCGGTTTTATCGGCTACGCTGCGGCAAAAGCAAACATCTGCCTGCACCAAACAGCGCAAGACTACTTCATCTCCAACGCCTCGCAGGACTTGCAGGCATTAACCGACATCTCCGGCTGCAAAGCCAACCGAATAACCGTCTCCCCGAACGAAAACAAACGCAATGCGTTCTTGGATACCCTCTACGGTCTGAGTCCCCGCCTGAAAGGGGAGCATAACCGGCAGGACATATATTATGCTGCCACAGCAGCATTGCTTGCGGGAGCTACCGAGGATGGCATACGGCAAGCTTTGCGGGACTTCGAGGGAATACCGCACCGCATGGATCTGCTGGGTACATACGCCGGCATCCGCTGGGTGGACGACTGCATCACGACAATCCCGGAGGGTGTCCTCCTGACAGTAGATGCCTTGGAGGATGTGGATACACTGATTATCGGCGGGCAAGACAGGGGCTTGGATTACCATACCTTTGCGAAGGGTTTGGCCTCCCGCCCGCTGCGCAATCTGGTTTGCCTCCCGGACACAGGCTACGCCATAGCCGACCTCCCGGCACTTAGGGAGAGCGGCAAAACCATCATTCGGTGCGACACGATGATAGACGCTATAGCGACTTCCCTCGCCCACACCGCGCCGGGGAAGATTTGCTTGCTTTCCCCGGCGGCGGCGAGCTACAACAGGTACAAGAATTTCGAAGAGAAAGGGGCGCACTTCAAGGCCTGCATAGAGGAGTTGACCGATGCCTAAAAGGTGCTACTTCGCGTAGTTCCCCATCTCACGGGTGAGACCGATGACCTTGCCGAGGATAGACACTTGATCTGTATAAATCGGCTCCATGGTGTCGTTTTCCGGCTGGAGGCGGAAGCGTCCATCCTCTTTGTAGAAAGTTTTGACCGTCGCCTCATCGTCAATCATTGCCACGACAATCTCGCCGTTGGAAGCGGAAGAGGCTTTCTCCACGAAGATAATATCCTTGTCGTAGATGCCCTTGTTAATCATGCTTTCCCCTTGAATGCGCAGGGCAAAGATAGACTTATCATTGGCAGATGAGCCGACATAGGGGATATAGGCTTCGATTTCTTCCACCGCCAAGATGGGAAGCCCGGCGGTAACAGTCCCCAACAGCGGGACGCGGATGATGGGTTGCTCCGTGCCGGTGATGCGAATGGAGCGTTTGGACATGGCCTCGCCGCGGTCAATGTAACCGCGCTCCTGAAGGACGCGCAGGTTGTACTGCACGGAGGATGTCGAGCGCACACCGATATACTCCGCAATTTCCCGCACGGAGGGAGCTACGCCTTGTTGGCTGCGTTGCAAAAGGAACTCGTACATTTTTTGTTGGGTTTCGTTCAGGCCGCTGGTGATTTTTCTTCTGCCCATAGTATCATACCTCTTGTTCATTTGTTTTGGCTGATGTTATTATAACACATCTGTTCCAAAAATGCAAGCAATTTTTCAAAATATTATGAGAACTTACATTTTTTTTCACATTCTGCCAAACGGAGGGAAACAGCGTGCAAAAGGAAGAAATGCGTTCAAATCTCGGGATACTCGAAAAGCTCTATAAGGACGGCTCTCTTTTTGCTGCGATAGCCGCAGGCGCTTGCATTGCTTTCATTGTATCACTGTTAGCAGTAGAGGATCGGGACACGACTTTCCTGAGCCTGCAATTTGTGACGAAGTTCAATTGGTATATCTTCGGTGCCTCCTTTGCCTTGGGAACGATGGTCTGTATTGTTCTCTCTTTCTGGGTGGGGAACAACCTCCCTTGCGTAGCGTTATTGGCAGGTTCCGTTTGTCTATATGCGGTTCTGCTTTCTGCGCGTGTGGAGGCGGATGCCTTTTTCTGCACGGGCTTGGTGGCTGTGGTGGGATTGGTATGCCGTTGGTGTGCCAAGGAATTGGAGGAGAAGCAGGGTTTTCGCGTATTCTCCAACTCCATTCCGTTCGGGAAGAACTGGTCTTTCTGGTGTACGTTCTTTGCTGTCTTAGCTTTCACCGCCTACTTTTCTGTTTACTCCATTCTGCGCTACCGTACTTATAATGCCACGAATTTTGATCTCGGCGTGTTTGCGCAAATGTATGAGTCCTTACGGCAAACCGGCCATGCCATCACAACCTTGGAGCGCAACACCGCAATGACGCACTTCGCGGTGCACTGCTCACCGTTTTACTATCTTCTCTTGCCGTTTTACTGTGCTGTCCCGCGGATAGAGACCCTCCTCATTCTACAATCCTTGGCAGTGGGTGCAGGAGCCTTTGCCGTTCGCAAGATAGCCTTGGAGCTGAAGTTCTCCCATATCGGGGCTTTCGGGGCGGCTGTTTTGTACTTACTGCAGCCCGGTCTTGCAGCGGGGACATTCTACGATTTCCATGAGAATAAATTCCTTTCCGTTTTTCTGCTGTGGCTGGTATACTTTGTTTTACGCTCAAAGTTCTGGGCGGCACTTCCCTTTGCGTTGGTCTGCCTCTCTATCAAAGAGGATGCCGCCATCTATGTCGGGGCGGTAGGCTTGTATGCTATAGTCGGCAAATTTGAGATATTGGATTGGTCGTTGCTGCGCAAACAACTGCGGGAAACGAGCTTTCCCACGAAGGTTAAGACTTTCCGGAAGCGGCTGAAGGTTTTGCTGTCGAATCCGGCGCTGCGCCGCCGCTTGCTCGGGATTGTCCTGTTGGGAACTGCTGTGGGGGGATTCCTACTCTCAACATGGGTTGTGGAGAATGCGGCTGCCGTTGCCGGCCGGGATGGAGTTATGACAGACAGGCTCCGAAATTTTTTCCCGCCGGGCGTGCAGGACCCGGGTTTCATAGACATTATCAAGGTCATTATTGCGGATGTGGGCTACGTTGCACACGAAATCTTCACGGCTGAGAAAGGAGAATTTCTTCTCTGGGTTCTGGTTCCTCTTCTGTTTCTGCCGCTCATGCAGAAGCGCAGCCGGAACTTCCTCCTGCTCCTCCCGCTTGTTGTCATTAATCTGGCATCCAATTATTACTACCAACACCAAGTCGGATACCAATATACCTACGGATCGGTGGCGCTTCTGGTTGTCATGGCACTCTTGGCTTTGCGGCACAAGGAACAGGCACGGCGGCGGCAGTATGTGGCTTTGGCTTTGGCGGCATCGCTGATTTGTACTGTCCCCCTAGTGCTCCCGCGCTCCGCAACGTACGAGAATACCTGGATAGAGAACCGGAGCCGTATTCAAATTGCGGATGCACAGCTGGAAGCCATCCCCGCAGACGCAGATGTTACAGTTACAACGTGGTTTGGGCCGCACCTATACAAGCGTAAAAATGTGTATATGTTTCCGAACTTCTACGGCATCCAAGAAGCTACAGAGTATCTGGTCTGTAAAGAGGACGAGTACGAAATAAAGGACGAACCGGAAACGGATCTAAAGAAGTTTATTGAGCTTATCGGCTATGAGCAGGTTTACTATGACGCAGGAGCCTCCTTTATAATGGTATGGCGGCTCCCAAGCGTGACAGCTGATGGTGAATAGGCAAAGGGGAACACGTCGGGAAGCAGACCGCGTAAAGGTCTGCTTCTTATTGATTATCGAAAAAAAATTATCGAAAATCGATAATTTGGTATTGACATCCGTTGCAAGATGTGGTATACTATGATTATCGAAATTCGATAATTTGTTTTCGAGAAACAATAACCGGAAAGAGAGGAACTCCTATGAAACAGTTCTGGAAACCGCGATACAGCGTTACTTTGACAGCTGTCCTTACACTCCTGGCGGCGTGTTGCATGGGTATTGCCTTGGTATTTGTCATCCAGCTTGTTGTGGGGGCATACCCCGACTATGTGTGGGAGCGTTTAGCGTGGCACTACTACGGCGTAGATACGGCGTATCTGCAAGCACATTTTGCGACAATGAAAGAGGCGCTGCTCCATGCTGTCCTCCCTTATGCAATCGGCATTCTGGTCAGCTATCCGGCGGCGGTTGTGTTGCTGGATCGCTTGGTGCGTATCCTTTGGAACATACGCAAAGAGGATGTGTTCTCCAAGGGAAATGTGGAAAGCCTGCGGGCAATGAGTTGGTGTTGCTTTTTCGCTGCGGGTGTGCTTGCGGTTGCAGCGGTTTGGGCAGAAGTGGATTTCGGTGTCGGGCTTGCCGGATTGCGTCTGCTCAGTATGACGAGTATTTGCTTTATAGGGATAGCCGCCGCTGCAGCTTTCGCGGGGCTCATTATCCGGGTCATTAAGAACTGCTTCGCGAAAGCTGTCGCCTTGCAAGAAGAGAATGACCTGACTGTATAGAAAGGGGGGAGATGTCCATATGATTGTCATCAACTTAGATGTCCTGCTTGCCAAGCACAAAACGACCTCGCAGGAGTTGGCGGAATACCTCGGCATCACCCCCGCCAATCTCTCTATCCTGAAAACAGGGAAAGCCAAAGCTCTACGCCTGCATACGCTGAATGAAATCTGCCGCTTCTTCCGCTGCCAACCCGCCGACCTGCTCGAATATAAGGAGGATGAATTGCTATGACTGACTACCCGAATTCGCCGCAACCCGATACCGGTCGGGCGGCGTCGGCATTGCCGACGCAAGCCGTGTCGGCAATGCCGACACCCCCCGAGCCGGCAATGCCGGCTCCCGCAACCAAGGCTTTCCCATACACAATATTGGCAGTGTGCACGCTGATCGTGAGCGTCCTATTTTGGCGGTGGAGCGTCTGGGGCGGCTTCCGCTTGGGGCACATGCTGGTCTTCACGCTGCTGCTGGTACTAGTGACAGCCTTTGCTATCCGCAAGACAGCCGTCGAGGGGCGTGTCTTTCGCACGGACTGGCTGACCGCTGTAGCGGGTCTGTCAGCGGAAGTATTGGCGGTATCCTTTAGCCTCTTTGATGATGCACTGCTGCACGTCATCGTGTTCTTTGCGCAAGTTTTCCTGATGGCGGTATACTGCCTCGGCCTATACCGCGCCGCAAAGTATGACCCTGCTACGCCCGCGATGCTGAAAGACGTAGTGCGCATTGTGCTCCTCCTGCCGTTGGGGAACATGGGGCGCAGTTTGAAAGAGCTCTTCCTACCCAAAGGCGGCAAGAACCGCACACTTCTCTCCGTGCTGGTGGGGATTGGTGCGGCTATCCCGGTACTTCTGATAGCCACTCCTCTCCTCATGAAAGGCGATGCTGCCTTCGAGGGTCTGATGAAAGAGATAGCCAAGCAGTTGGCTGAAATCGCCGGGCAGTTCATTCTGGGGATACTGCTGTTCTTCCCTTTGTTCAGCTTGTTCCACGCCCTCTCCTGCGGTGAGGCGCCCAAGCGGACTGCAATCCCGCCGCTGCCGCAAGCACCGGCACCGCTACCCACGGCAGAGCTGACGGGTTTTGCCAATCTGTCCCCCTCGGCGGCTGCGAATACCGACCAAACCGCGCAGGCGGTGTCGGCTTCAGTCCCGCCCGCGCTGTCTCCGGCACAGCCCCTCTCGAAGCGGGCGCAGGCTTTCAAAGGAATCCCGGTTGCGGTGTCGGCGGCTTTCTTGGGTTCTCTCTCATTCCTATACGCCGTGTACCTCTTTACGCAACTCGCATATTTTACGAACGCCTTCAGCGGACTGCTTCCCGCCGATTTCACGGTCGCAGAGTATGCCCGGCGCGGCTTCTTTGAACTGTGCGCCATCGCTTTTATCAACTTTCTGTTGGTGAGCGTCGTCGCGGCAGCTACCCGGAAGACGGAGGCGGGACGAGTCCCTAAGGCGGTTACGGCGCTTTCGACATTCCTGTGCGCGTTCACTATCCTCCTGATTGCCTCTGCGGAGGCGAAGATGTTCCTCTATATGGGTTCTTTCGGGCTGACACGTATGCGGCTTTTTGTGACGGCGTTTATCCTTTTGCTTGCTCTGGCGTTCTTGTTCTTGACCATACGGCTTTATGCAACCAAGTTTGCATATATGAAAGCTTTGGTCGCCGCTGGCTGTGCCGTGCTGTTGGTGGTGAGCTATGCAGACATTGACCGCACCGTATTGCGTTATAATATCGGCGCGTACTACGAGGGTCGGCTCGAAACCATTGATATAGACGCGTTCAAAGAATTGGGGGATGCGAAGATACCCTACCTGATTGACCTCACCTATGACAAAACCCTTGACCCCCAAATCCGCGAAGAAGCGGTCTATTCCCTTGCCGACTATTGGCGAACCCATGCAGACAGACTTCTCAGACTTGCTGAACCCCTTGGCTTTAGTTCTGTCCTGGAGATGGAATCGGTGCACCTGATACGCCCGACGTTGCGCGCTTGGAATTACACAGAGCGACTGGCAATTGATTCACTGGAGGACTGGCTCAATGACCCGAACTGTCCAGCGCACGAATTCCAATGTCCCTCCTGTAAATCCTATATACACATTACGCATTCGGAAGAAGAGCAAATGATTTACTGGAACCGCGACTTTGTCCATAAAGAGAAATGCCCGCTGCAAGGTGTGCAGATTGGCTCCAACCATTGAGTGCATTTATTGTTACCGATTGTAACTTGTTCTTTACAAAGCGATGGGGGCGAGCATTGCTCGCCCCCAAGCGGTAGCACACACAGCAATTCATTGATTCAGTGAATCAATGACCGAGAGATCCAATCGGACGGCGTCTGCTTCCAGGAAGCGAGGGATCTCTTCCGGATCCAGGCGGTGGAGGGCATCGAAGCGATCATCCCCTGTCCAAAGATATACTTCGCTTACATTGCCGGGGTAGCGCCAGTTGGGATTCCAGCTCTCCGGACCGTATTCCGCACCGTATATACTGAGGTAGCGCAAGCCGCCGCCGGATACATAGAGATTCGTGCCGGCTCCCACTTGGTTCCACGCATCCCCTTCCGCGTGGCGGTCGAAGAGGCGGCGCATGGGAGAGTTCAACACGCGGAGGATGGCTACATCCCGGTTCCCATCGCCGGTCGGAATCCGGCGGTAGATAACCTGAACGGCAGTAAAGCGCGGGAGGGAGAGCTGTATCCGAATGCCGGTCTCGGTCCGCTCAGCGGCGGTAATGAGGTTTGCGGTATCAGTCACCGGTCTCTCTTTCTCCAAGGCACCTAAAGAGGCAATCCCACCGGCAGTGACAGCCAAAAGAAGAGCCAGCATCCAACCCAAGGCGCGGAGGGTTGCGGTGCGGAGCAAGGCGTGTTTCGCCGCTTGCATGGCATTGACAGGCGCAGAAGATATATCGGCAGGGGGGGCAGGCGGCACTTGTGCCGGAAGGCAACAGTCCGGACAGTTTTGCAAGTGGGCTTCCACTTCGGAACGGCTTGCCTCGGAGCATACCCCATCTATATAGAGCGGCAACAAGTCGCGGATAATATCGCAGTCCATTGGTATCCTCCTTCGTTTGTATTGGCAGAGGGGCAGTCGGCATCGTATGGCATTTGGGATGCCGTGCGGTGTCAGCCTTTCGGTTCGGCGGCGGCAGAATCTGTTTTTGGTGCCGGTGGCAATCCGCTGCCGGATACATTCGCGGTTGCCGTAGCGTCTGCTTGGTGCGCCTTCCGTTTGCGGCGCAGGGAGCGCAGGAGGAAGAAGCACGGCACCGCCACAACGACAATCAATACCAAATACGGCACAATAGAAATCAACCATATGGCAAAGTTGCGTAAGCCGGCACCTACGTTCTTCAGGCTGTTCACGAAGCCGCTTCCCGCCAAAGCGCCGAAGGTCTGTTTCGGTGTGGTGATGCGTTCCACTTCTTGAATGCTCATATTGACAGTAGAGTACTGCACCAAGTTTTGCAGATGTGCCAAGGATTGCGTATAGCTCTCCAGTTCAGCGCGGACTTGGGAGAGACGGTCCTGTACTTTGATAATCTCGTCAACGGTTTCTGCTTTCTCCAGAATGGAGAGGAGGGCTTTCTCCTCCGCCTCCAGAGCTTTCTTGCGGGATCCTGTCTGTATCATGTTGTCTGTGATGTCGGTGAGCTGCACGGAGCGGCTGATCACAGTTGCATTGGCAGACAGACCGTCCAGGAAGGCATCCAGCCTCTCTGCCGGCACACGGATGACATAGTAGGCGTTGCGTCCGCTGTCGTAGTTGTATTCGTTGTTGGATTCAATATAACCGCCGACTTCGTCCAGCTTTGCCTGTATAGAGGACACGAAAGCATCGTACATCCGGGTCTGCAAATCCACGCTTGCCGTAGCGGTTACATAGCGGCCCTCGGCGTTGCTGCCGTCGGCACTTGCTTCTGCGACCTCTTCGCCGGACTTCGCGTTCTGCATTAATGCGTAGTTCTCAACGGACAAACCGGCACCGGCGTTGCCTGTACTGTCATACGCCGCCCACTGTTCGGTTGCAGGCAGGAGGGATTCCGCTTGGTCTTTCGCCGTATTGGAACACGCGGCAAGTACCGATAAGAGCGGTAGAATAAGACAGAGGAGAACAGGTAGGAGTTTCCTGTTGCGGGGATTGGATTTGAAGCGTTTCATTGTGATTCCTCCCAGATAGATTGCAGTTTCAAGTGTGCCCGGTGGTAGGTAACGCGTGCCCAAGATTCGCTCTTGCCGTGAATTCGGGAAATCTCGCTGTACTCCAAGCCGCCGATGGCTCGCTCCCGCAGGACTGCGGCATAATCCGGCGGCAGTGTGCGGATGGCTTCCTCTACTTCAAAGGGGGTGACTTGCGTATCCGTCGGTTCGGCAGGGAGCAATTCCAAAGGGATATGCACAGGGTTTTTCCCGCAGTAGCGGCGGAAGTGGTTCTTGGCTATGCCGCAGAGCCAAGTTTCCACAGAAGACTCCCCCCGAAACTTGCGCAAAGCTTTGAATGCCGCCAAGAAGCTCTCCTGCGCTAAGTCCTCTGCCAAGTCCACGCTGCCGCAGAGCGACAGGCAGAAGCGAACCAACAAAGGCCAATATGCCGCATACACTTCCTCGAAAGGCTCCACCTGCTCCACCTGCTTTCATTCCTTAGTCGCTGTTTTGCGGGTGTTTGTTACAGTCGGGATTATGAATTTTCTATGAAGGGCAATAAGCACTCGATTTGTGCAGAATGACGGAGACGCACCGAATTCGCTTTTGAACAATCGTCAAAATGACGGAAACCGGATGGTTTTGTATCAGCACCTGCTTGGCTTTGTCCGTTTTTTTACTGTAAAGAAAAAGCAAGGATGCCCTGCGCGGCAGATGACTTCCTCACTTGTTATGATTTGCTGACAATAACTATTGATGATTTGCCAACTTCTGATACAATCCCTCCGCGCAGTCCGCAAAGGGGTAGTAGAAACTTGCCATGCGTTTGGCGTAAACCGGCTTCACAACAAAATCGCGCTGCGCCAAATCCAATAAATTCCGAAGGGCATCGGCAGCGTTATCGGAGAATTCGCCGAAGGCTTCCTCTACCGGCAGATCTAAGGCGCGGTAGTGGTTCATACCGGCTTTCCACTGGATGGGGTCGGGTAAAAAATACTGGATTGCCCTGCCGAGGTAAGCAAAGTCAAAGACATAGCTGGAGAAATCCGTCAGGAAGACGCTGTACTGCTCCGCAGGCGGTGTGGCACGGATGACTTGGATGCGCTCATGCTTCGGTTCATACAGACCGGCGGCGTTGGAGAGGATGGGGTGCCATTTTACATCCAAGTAGTAGTCTTTCTCTTCGAGCATTTTGTGCAGACGCGGATCGTCCAAGAAAGCGGAGAGGTTCCGGAAGTAGTCGCTGTTGACGATCTTGCCCAAAGCCCCTGCCCAATTGTCGGTGGAAACCTGCTGGGAGAAGTACTTTCGCCAAGACGGAGCCAGCAGAATACGGCGTTCGGGTGCTTTGGCGCGATCAATGCAGTCATACCTGGCCATACCGGTTTCGAGGAGTTGATGGGGGGCATAGCCGTAGTTGCGGATAAGATTTTGCTTCTCCCAAGGCGCGGAGCAGACCACAAGGTCGGCGCGGCACTTTTCGGCGTGGTTGGATACATGGAGCGCGGCATGGAGTACACCGTGCTGGAGATAGACGATACGGAAGCGTTGGAGGTCCTCGTAGTAGAGTTCCTCTTTTTCGCTCTCAAAGGGAGTAATCGGAACGCGCCCGAAGAAAGCCGTGAGGATGTACTCGCAGTTGCAGTGCAGAATGCGGTGCTTCAGGCTATTCTTGCGTACAAGAAAACGCCGCTGCCTGCCTTTGAAGAGCGGCTTCATTTCATTCTTCGGACGGTCGTAGACATAGTAGCGGCGCACTTTGTCTTTCTTGCTGAAATCATTTTGGAACTGGAGGTAGGCATTATCCTTTTGTACGGTCGACTGGTCATTATACAGCCAAACGCGCCGTCCGAGGAGACTGTAGAGTATAATCAGCATCCGCCGCAGGAAGAGGCGCGGGAACTTGATGAATTTCAGCGTGCGAGCGGACGCGGAGAGAAGGCAATCCACTTGTTCGATTTTTTTAAACAAAACAGCATCGTTGCGGCGCAGAATGCGGTAGCCGCCCAAATCCATCGTGGTCACGAGGGAGTTCATGTAGCCATAAGGCCGATACCGCAGGAGGGCAGGCATCCGCTTGCCGTCGCCGGCATCAATGACGAACTCCAGACGCTTCACTTGCTTCAAATCTACTTCATAGCGGAAAGCAAAGATACGCCCGAGTTTCAGTAGCGGCTTCATGAGGCTTTCCAAGCTGTCGAAGACTTCCAGCTCCCGTAGTTTACCGTTCTCCACGGCATAGACTTTCGGCGTGACATCTTCCCGCACAGAAAAGAGCGCACTTTCAATATAACCCAAGCCGAAGAGAATGCCGTCGTTCACCTGCATCCGCCGCAGAACGATAGGCAAGCGGTTTTGCCGCTCAATGGCAGCACCCTCCGCCGTGATGGTCAGGCTGTATGTACCCAAGACGCTCTGCACTTCCCTGCCGCAGAACTTGAGCCAATAGATTTTGTGTTTTACCGGCATGGTGGGGTGATCTGCCAGTACGGTCGGGTCTATTTTCGCGACCAAGCGGCGGATGCGCTCCAAGGCTTCACTATACGCCTGTGCTTCGTAATGGTAGGGGAAGATGGCATCCATGCGCAGTTTGTAAACCAAGTCATTGAGCAGTACACCTTGCAGATAGGGATGTACCGGCTCTTGGGCGAATAGCTCCTCAAACCAGCGGGTGGTGCTTTCGAAGATATAGTAGGCGTAGAAATTGTTCGAAACCAACCCGCCTTCGTTATCTATGTTGTATTTATACTCCGCTTCGGCTACAAAGCCCAGCTTCCACTTCTTGGACAGAATCTCCGTGCAGAACTGTAAATCCTCATGGTAGCTTTTGTCGGTATCAAAGAGATGCGTTGCCGCGCCCTCATTCTTTATGGCAATACTGATATGCGCCTGCGCCAAATAGGGGTGTATGGCGAGGTCATAGATGCCTGTATGGTCAAGCGTTTTGTAGCGATTATGCTGCGCTGCGCAGCGTTCCCCGCCCTCATAGTCAAAATGGGGGTATGCGACTAAGTCTACCTCGTCATAGTGCTTCTCGAAAAAGGCAGACACTTTTTGCAGTGTTACTGCAGAGAGTTTGTCGTCGGCATCCAAGAACATGATGTACTTGCCTTTTGCGTGGGTGATGCCGAAGTTGCGTGTAGCGGAAGGTCCTTCATTCTCCTTGGCAAAAACCCGAAACAGTTGGTTTTTCTCTGCATAGGAGCGGCAGACCGCCTCAGAGCCGTCCGGCGAGCCATCTACGACCAGCAGTACCTCCAGCTTGTCCTTGTCAATGGTCTGTTCCAGTATACTGTCCAGCGTAGAGGGGAGGTATTGCTCGGCATTGTAAACAGGTATCACGAGAGACACCAACGGTGTTTTATACGCAGCGGACGCTGTATGGGCATCGGTAGACATTATAAGCTCCTCTTTTGATTTGACATGGGCGATTCTCAAGTATTAGCAGCGGGCGGCTGCTTGCCGAGCTTCTCTTTCAGCTCCGCTGTGAGCTTTTTGAAATCCAGTTTGGTGTGGTGCGCGGCGCGGCGCAGTTTTACCTTTTGCGCCTCCGGGGCGGGGGCGAGCTTTTGCCGCGGCAGAGAGAGCTCCGCATTGTAGCTGAACCGCACGCGATAAGGGACATGGTCGGAGAACTTCCGGTCGCCTTTCGCTGTAAAGCCCTCCAGCGGGGCGTATTCCTGCAGAGTCAGCTGGAAGCCTTTTCCGCTTCGGTACAGAATGCGGTCTATGCAGTCCGGCATTCCGGTACCGGCTTCCTCCCAGACATCCTGTAAGCCGTTCGGCTCCATGAGCAGTTCCCGCACTTGGTGGGGCGGGGCTGTAAGGTAGGAGTTGAAATCGCCACAGAGAATGACGGCCTCGTTCCGGCAGACCGTATGGATATGCTCGGTCAGTTGGAAGAACTGCGCATGGCGCGCCTTGCAGGAGTCGGTGACTTGCGTCAGGGTTGCAGCATTCTCCTCGCCTCCATCGGCATCGGAATGGAGATTATATATATGAATATATGTACTGGGTGCAACCTCCATCAGGCAGTACAAAAAGCCCTTCGGTGTAAGCTCATCGGCGGCGCCGTAGAAAATGCCGCCGTAGGCTTCTTTCCAAGCAACGCGTTCCACATTCCAAATCGGCAGGCGGCTGAAAATGTCCAAACCATCCCCGCCGGGGACGGCGCCGCTGCTGAAAGTGCGGTAAGAATAACTCTTCGCGGCGGCGGCCAAAAACCTGTAGACGGAGAAATCTTCCTGCACAGCAAAAAAGGACAAATCCTGCGCGTCCATTTGGTGCCCGATACGGTAAGCGTCGAGCCACGGGAGCCGCCAGCGGGTCTTGTCCGGCCGCTCGGCGGGTGTGCCGCCCGGCGGCACGGATTCCGGAATCTTCTCTTTGATATCAAAGGGCAGACCGGAGATGTTATATGTTGCGAAAGTTAATGTGTTGGTCGGCATAAATGTATAGTCCTTTCCCCATTCGTCTGTCAGCGTCCACATCCAAAAGCATCGAAAAGAATGCAGCGAATGCACTCCTTGCATTATTATAACATACCTGTCCCAAATTCGCAAGTGGTTTTTTAGTATGCGTATGCATCCGTACCGTCTGTGATTTCCAGGGTGACGCGCTCCGGCAGACATATAACCGCTCCGGAAGCAACCCAACCTTGCTTGACGCAGAGTTGATCCGGGCAGGTACTGCTTTGCATACGTACTCGTTTGCCATCGGTTTCTGCGATAACGCCGGGACGGATTTCCCATTGGGCGGGGTCGGTAGGCAGACGGATACTCATTACGGTTTTTCCAGCGGAGCGGATGACCAACGTGTTGCCGGTTTTCGGAAGAAGAGCCCATAATCCGAAGCACAACAGCAGCGCTGTTCCGAGAATCGCCCAATCCATACGTTTCATTTATACCACCTATAGCTTTCGGTGAGCGTCAGGATTTGCCGTACCGTGCCGACAGCCCGTGCCGAACCGTCTTTGTATAGGAACACAGCCGCGCAGTCATGCGCCTCCAAGATGGGTATTGCTTTCGCATAGCCCAAGACAAAGGCGGCTGTAGAAAGTGCATCCCCCAAAGCCCCGGCATGGTCTTGACCTGAGGTCACAACACTGACCGATAATAGATTCCCCGTTTCGGCCGGACAGCCTGTCCGGCTGTCAAAAATATGATGGTAGCTGATGCCGTTTTGTATAAAGTACTTCTCGTAACCGCCGCTGGTCGAGATGAAATACCGACCGCTGAGGGTAAAGATACCGGCACTCCCGCCGCCTTGCGGGTCGCGCAAAGCGACTCTCCATGGCTTACCAAGCGTCTTGCTGCCTAATGACAGGATGTTGCCGCCGAAATCCAGAAGCATACTCTCAGGAAAAGATAGGGGATTATCCGTTTGGAATGCTGCGGCTGTATCCAGCATAGCGCCTTTGCCGATGGCTCCGAAGTGCAGGGCGCTGTCGTCCGTCCAATCACACAAGGTCAGTGCGGCTTGAATTTCGCTTGCGGTGGGCACATAGGGCGGAGAACCGTCTTTGCTCTCTATATTCCAAAGATTGATAAGTGCTTTCAATCCGGGATGAAAAGCACCGTCGGTTTCTTCTGCAATTTGCCGGGCAAAAGCCGTTAATTCTGTGTCTGAAGCCGGCGAATTATTCCAGAGTTCCTCACACTTGCGTCCGACAGCTTCGAACTGCTGCAGCAGGCTGTCTGCTGTTGGGCTCTTTTTGAGCGGATTGCGGACGGTTGTAATGTTCACAATGCTTCCCATCAGATAGCCTTGTGCGGCATCTATCGTGCCGGAACCGCGCCAAAGCACAAATGCAACAAAACCGAGAGCAAATACGCTCGCGGCAGCGGCAGCAATTCTCCGGTTTTGCTTGGCTGATGTGCGCATGGCTTCCATTCTTTGTATTGCGGGTAGGGGCTTCGCGAAGCCTCGGGCACTTCGCGAAGTGCCCGAGCGCTTCGCGAAGCGCCCCAGAAGCATCAGATGCCGGATCCATCCTCATGCTGAATCATGCCCAAGACACGGACATCATTCTCAAGCATATAGATACGGCGCTGCAATTGACATATTTCCTGCTGCACAGGGTCTGGGATAGAGGCGTGCTGCAGATTATCGATGTGTTCCACACTTCTGCCTTCCATCTTCACGACCTTGGCAGGTACCCCAACGGCAGTACAGTTAGCGGGGATGTCGTGGAGAACCACAGCGCCGGCGGCTATTTTGGAATTTGAGCCAACGGTGAACGGACCTAAGAGCTTGGCTCCCGCGCCAACGAGGACTTCATTCCCGAGAGTCGGGTGGCGTTTGCCGACATCCTTACCGGTGCCCCCTAAAGTGACGCCTTGGTATATTACGCAGTCGTCGCCCAATTCGGCTGTTTCGCCGATGACAACGCCTGTGCCGTGGTCGATAAACAGGCGGCGGCCTATGGTGGCACCGGGGTGAATTTCAATGTTTGTTTTCCGCACTGCCCGTTGGCTGATCCAGCGGGCGATGAAACGCAGCCCATGCGTCCAGCACCAGTGTGCTCGGCGGTGCATCCGCACGGCTTTCAGACCGGGATAAAGAAAAAGTATCTCCAGCAAGCTCCGCGCTGCCGGGTCGCGTTTGCGGACGGCCATTATGTCTTCACGCAGACGGTTAAACATGGGAAAAACTCCATTTGAGGGGAATAGGACAAGGGATAGACCTGTCCGCTTTATAGTATGCTTGTATCTGCGAAGTGGTGAAAGATGCAGCAATGCTGCAACTTCCTCCGTCGAATCGGAGCTATTTCATATTGATTTCAATGCGCTTAGCGCCCTCAAAGACATAAATAACGCCTGAGTAGATAGCGAGAACGGCAGTCACGCCGAGGAGGATATTCGAGAGCATGACAATCTGCTTTTCATCCCCGAAAGCGAATCGGCCGTTGAGCCAGAAGAGGAAGAGAATGGTTGGGATCACAATGCACTGCGAGACGGTTTTAATCTTTCCCCAAATATTAGCGGGAATCACAACCCCTTGTGCAGCGGCAACAAGGCGAACACTCGTGACAGCAAATTCCCGCACAAGGATAATCATTACAATCCAAGCGCCTACCCAATGGAAGTCGAGGAAAGCGAGGTAGGCGGCAGTGGTCAGCATCTTATCGGCGACCGGATCGGTCAGCTTGCCGAAAACCGTGACTTGGTTGCGTTTGCGAGCGATATTGCCGTCCATTGCGTCTGTCACGGCAGCAGCGATGAAAAGCAGAAAGGCAACCAGATACTTATCCGCCAACGGCAAATACATAGACAGCAAAAAGATGGGCGCAAGTATCATGCGCGCTATGGTGAGCTTGTTCGGGAAGTTCATACGTTATTTCTCCTTGGCTTGGTTGAGTTGGTTGGTATAGAGGACGGGTAGCTTTCATATCTATGGGCAACGGCAGAATGCCGTTTGACGAACGCAAAGCAGACCGGTGGGAGGGAAAGCCATGCCGAGCAACTTGGCGGAATTCGCGGCGGACTACGCTTATCCGAAGATTGAAGTCCAGAAGAAAGATCGAGCGTTGGCGCGGCTTATGCTCTCCAATATCGGGGATGACGACTCAGAGGCTTCATCCGTTGCACTCTACCTCTATGGAAGTGTCGTGACAGCGACCACAGATCCGGAAATCTCCAAGGCATTCCGAGATGTGTTGGCGGTGGAGCGGACGCACTTGGAGGTCTTCTGCAACTTGGCTTACCGTTTCGGTGCGGATCCCAGGCTCTGGCGGCCGGTACAGCAGTCCGTCGGCGGGGAGAAGATGGTCTATTGGTCACCGTCGCGCCTGCACTATGCCACAGAGGTGCAGACCATTCTGGAGAACGCCATCGCTTTGGAGCGCGCGCAGATAAAGAAGTACGAAAAAGAGATAGCCGCCATCAGTGAGGATTCCTTAATACTCCTCCTTCGCCGCATCATCCTCGATGAACAAATGCACATTGAGATGTTCCGCGGGTTGTTAAAGTAGTCGTATTAGCCCGAATCAATTCCTCTGATAAGTTTACCTAATACATCATCCTATCTGCGTCCTTTCCGATAAACCTTCTCAACAGCGGAAATCATGTTTATCTTCTGCATGAGCTGCTCCAAGGAAGCCAAGTCCTTCATATCCAGTGTAATGAATATCGTCACAATGTCATCCTGCGGCGGGTCAAAGTGCATGGAACGGATATTGACGCCATTCTCTGCAATCACGCGTGTGACGGCACCGGCACGGTTCAAGCCGTCCCTGCAAATGATGGTCAGGTTGACCGGGTAGACCTTATCCGCCGTCTCTGTCCAATGCGCCGGCAGCCATCGATCCCGGTCATCCGCCGCATCGAAATTCTTCGGTACATTTTGGCAGTCCACAGAGTGGATTTTCATGCCGTCCTGCTGTGTGACATGACCGACAATAAAATCCCCCGGCATCGGGGAGCAGCAAGGTGCAAGCGTCACTTTCAGCCCCTCTTGCCCGTCTATCACTATCCCATATTCATTCGGTACGGTGCGTTTCGGTTTCTTGGCGGTCTGTTCCGGTGACTCTTGGGCGCGGTTGGACATATGCTTTTGATATTCTTCCCGGAATTTCGGGATATAATTAGTAAACTGCGTATCCCCGCAGCCAACGGCGGCATAAAAATCATCCGTAGTGGTATAAGCTTTACGGGAAGTGACTTTCAGAATCATTTCATCCAAATGCTGGGCATCCAAGCGGATGAACGAGCGCTGCAGTTCGCGCTGTACCGTAATGCGCCCTTCCCGGATATTCTCATCCCGCTGCTCACGGCGGAACCAAGCGCGGATCTTTGCCTTTGCGTGGGATGTGTAGGCGATATTCAGCCACTCCCGCTTGAGCTGCGGCGTGCCTGCACGCTGTATCTCCACCACGTCGCCGGATTGCAGTTTGTAATCAAACGGCACAATCTTAGAATCCACCTTGGCCCCAATCATACAATGCCCGAGGTTGGTATGCACGGCATACGCAAAGTCCATCACAGTTGCGCCTTCCGGGAAAGTATATACTGTCTGCTTCGGCGAAAGGGCATAGACCAGATGTCGCGGGGCAATGTCTTTCTTGATGGTTTCCACTACATCCTGCGCGTTTTCACTGTCGGCGGGGACATCATCCACCAGTTTGCGGATGACCTCTTTGGCATCTTTCTTCTTGGTTATTTTATAAATCCAGTGCGCCGCGACACCGTATTCTGCAATGTAATGCATCTGGTAGGTACGGATTTGTATTTCAAAGCGGATGCCGTCCGTGGAGTACAGCGTATTGTGAATCGATTGGTAGCCGTTGGGTTTGGGGTTGGCAATGTAGTCTTTATAGCGGTTCGGTACCGGCTGATAAAGACGGTAAATCTCGCTGATAACCGTATAGCAGTCGGGCAACTCCGGGAGAATGATACGCAATGCATACACATCACTTATCTCTTGGAAAGTCTTGTGCTGCTGGTACATCTTGCGGAAGATGCCGGGTATGGTTTTTACACGTCCGTCTATATAGAAATTGTGCAGCCGTTCTACATCCTCGGGGCGGGCAGCGGGGGACTTTTTGAAAAAAGCAGTAAGTGCTTTTGTAATCGCGGAGCGTATGTTCTCCAGCACGGCCTCGCGCTGCTCCTGCGCCAACGCCAGTTCTTTCTCTATCTCTTCATAGGCAATCGGATCGAGGTAGCGCAGGGAGAGATCTTCCAACTCCTCCTTCATGCGCCGCATACCGAGGCGGTCCGCTATCGGCACAAATATATCATAGGTCTCTTTTGCAATGTCCCGCCGCCGCTGCTCGTCTTTCTTAAACATCAGGGTACGCATATTGTGCAATCTGTCGGCAAGCTTTACTTCAATGACGCGCTCGTCCTTGCTCATGGCAAGGAGCATCTTGCGCACATTTTCTGCCTGCGCATCCTCGGAATTGGCAAAGTTGAACTTCTGAATCTTTGTCAGTCCATCCACAATCAGCCGAACGGTAGGACCGAATTGCTTCTGAATCTGCGCGGATGTAACCCCCGTGTCCTCCACGACATCATGTAAGAGCGCCGCACACAGCCCGATGGCATTCATGTGGTAATCCAGCAGGATACTCATTACGGCTAAGGGGTGACTGATGTACGGCTCCCCGGATTCCCGCAGCGTATTGTGTACCGTTGCCGCCAAGCAAAAGGCGCGGTCTATCATCTCCACATCGCGGTGGTTGTATTGCAGAACTTCGCTCCCGAATTGTTTCGCTTCCAGCACACGCTCCCGCAAAGGCAGGTACAAATCATACCCGCGTAACGAACGTATATCTTCGCTTGTATAAAACGTTCCTGCCATGGGAAGCTCCTTCGGTCATTGCACTGTAAAAGGGAACAGTGAACGGTTACATGCCGGCGGTCGGCTATTGCAAAAAACGAAGCACCGGTGCGCTTGTCAAATCCACCTTGTTTTGCGTATCGGAGAGGGCAAACCCCTCCGGTGTTTCCACGGCCAAGCCCAACTCACAGAGTGCCATCACCGCTGCCAATAGTTTGCCCCAAGCGAATGCGTTTGTTTCCGTGAGCCACGCATCGGTCTTTGTTAAGAAAATGCGCTCCGCCGGCAGCACTCTGCCTTTGTTTGCGGACAGAAAACGATACACATAAGCAACATCTTCACGGGCGGGGCATAAGTCGTTCTTCTGCTCCCGCGTAAGGTGCGGGTCGCGGCGGCGTACACGCTCCGCCAGCCGCAGAGCCTCCAGAAGCACGTCATTCGGCAGGCGGGCGAACTTATAGCAGCGGATTTGGATACTCACCGAACGGTTCCCCTGGAACTCATTGACTGACAGCTCACAGGCGAGGTCAACCATATCCCCGATGCAGAGTCCGAGCACCTCCGGTCCCATGCCGAACTTCAGTGCGGTAAACCGCTCGCCGGCGACCGTTTCCAGCGTTAATTTGGAATGTTTGCCCTGCTTGAGCGGCGCGGCGCCTAAGAAACGCACCCCGCGGATGGCAAATTTCGGCGCCGGATTCCCCTCCCCATACGGCTCTAAGGCTGTGAGCGCCTCCACCAACTCGACGGTCAGCCCGGCAGGCTTGATAGACATATCTATCGGCTGCTGCAAGAAAGGCATTTTCCGCCCGGCGGCATAGGTGTTCAGCCGCCGGCGCAGTATATCTATATCAGCGGCGGCCATCGTAAGCCCTGCCGCGCACTCATGACCGCCGTATTTTGTAAACAGCTCTTTGCAATCGGAAAGCGCATCAAACAGATTGAATCCCGGTAGCGACCGCCCTGAGCCTCTGGCGATACTGCCGCTGACGGAAAGTAGGATCACGGGCCGTCCATAGCGTTCCAGAATCCGGGACGCCACAATGCCGATCACCCCTTCGTGCCAATCCTCCCCCGCAAAAACCAGCACATCATCATATTGATGCTCCGGGTGTTCCTCCAACCAAGCGGCCGCCGCTTTATGTATTTCGTCCTCCGTACGCTGGCGGTCATTATTGAAAGCAGACAGCGTCGAGGCTATGCTCTCCGCTTCTGCAACACTGTCTGTCAGCAGCAGACGCAGAGCGTTCTCCGCCCCTTCCATGCGCCCGGCGGCATTGATGCGCGGTGCCAAAGAAAACCCAACGGTCATTCCGCCGATAGGTCCCGCTTTCACTTGCGCAGCGCGGCGCAGCGCGGCAATGCCCAAGCAGGGATTGCTTGTCATCTGCTGCAAACCCTCGCGTACGAAGCAGCGGTTCTCGCCTTTCAGCGGCACCACATCCGCAATGGTCGCCAATGCAATGATATCCGCATACCTCGGCAGTAGATCCTCCGGGTCGGTGTCTGCGACAGCACAAATGAGATAAAACGCCACACCGCAGCCGGCGTAATCCTTAAACTCCAAATCGCAATCCCTGCGGTGCGGATTCACAACACAGACCGCGGGCGGCAGGGCATCCCCCGGCTGATGGTGGTCGGTAACCACAACTTCCATCCCCAGGCAGTTGGCGTGCTCTATCTCCCGGTGCGCGGAAATTCCGTTATCTACCGTTACAATGAGCTGCACACCCATCGCATGGAGCTTATCCACGGCACCCATGTTCATACCGTATCCCTCGGTATGGCGGTCGGGGATATACGGCAGCACAACCGCTCCCTGCTCTTTCAGGTAGGAAGTCAGGATAGCTGTCGCACACACACCGTCGCAGTCATAGTCGCCGTATATGGCAATACGCTCCCCCTCGTCGATGGCACGGCTGATTCGCTCTGCGGCAATCTCCATATCCGGAAAGTCGAACGGGTTTGTGTACAAAGGCTCTTCCGCTCCAAGATACGCAGGTATCTCTTCCTCCGGCACCCCGCGCTGCATGGCAAGCAAGACAGGAATCACAGGCAAATCGGCAGCCGCCGCAAAGCGCTGCGCTGCAGCAGCCGTTTGTTTTCGGTTTTCCCCGCTGCCGGCCATGACCCATTCTTTCCGAACCATGCTGTTCCTCCGTGCCGAATTAATTAATTCATTATACCAGAATCAGGAAAGAAAGTCAAGCGGCACCGAGCGCAGCCATGCGCCGCCGCTAAAGGAAAGAAGGGCGCAAAGGGTACTTCTTTTTTTTCGGTGTCACGTTTTTTCCTCCGCGAAAAAGACAGCACCGAAAGCCGGCAGATTAATTTGCAAAGACTGCTGCCAGCCGTATTTAAACGGCTTCTCGGGGATAGGGACAATGGTTTCTTCTGCGCCGGTCGCTGAGAACACGGTATGCCACTTCCCCAAGGGAGCAGGCACCAGATAGTCGTTGTAAGTCACCGGCGTAAAGTTCAGCACACAAATTAATTCATTTCCGCTTTTATCCCGCCGCAGGAAAGAGATAACGGAGCGCGAGGTATCCTCCCCATTCAGCCATGCGAAACCCATCGGGTCGGTGTCCATTTCCCAGAGTGCGGGGGTATTCAGATAAAAATGATTCAGCCTCTTGGTATATTGCCGCATCTGCTCATGGGCAGGGTAATCCAGCAGAAGCCAATCCAACTCCCGGGCATAGGCCCACTCAATGAACTGCCCGAACTCTTGCCCCATAAAGAGCAGCTTCTTTCCCGGATGTGCCGTCATATGCGCCAGGAACAGCTTCAGCCCCGCAAACTGCGCCGCATAGTCCCCCGGCATTTTGCCGATGAGCGATTTCTTTCCATGCACCACTTCGTCATGGGAGATAGGCAGGATAAAGTTCTCACTGAAGGCATAGTGGAAAGAGAAAGTCAGCAGGTTCTGGCAGCCGCTGCGCATCACCGGGTCTTGCCGGATGTATTTGAGGGTATCATTCATCCACCCCATGTTCCATTTGAAATTAAAGCCCAAGCCTCCCACCGACGGCGGCATCGTCACCATCGGGTAGGCGGTGGACTCTTCCGCGGCCATGATAATCCCCGGGAAGTCCGTGAGGAGCGATTGATTCAATTGCCGCAGGAACTCCTCCGCTTCCAGATTGCGGTTGCCGCCGTACCGATTGGGCTGCCACTCCCCGCTCTTGCGGGCATAATCCAAGTAGAGCATAGAAGCCACGGCGTCCACGCGCAGACCGTCCATATGGAACTTATCCAGCCAAAACGCCGCAGAGGAGAGCAGGAAAGAGCGCACCTCCGGCTTACCGTAATCAAAGACTTTCGTTCCCCAGCCCTTGTGTTCCCCCTTGCGGTAATCGGCATACTCATAGCAAGGCTCGCCGTCAAAGTCCGCTAAGCCGTGCGCATCTTTCGGGAAGTGTGCCGGCACCCAATCCATCAAAACGCCGATGCCGTTTGCATGGCATTCGTCCACAAAGTGCATCAGTCCTTCCGGCGTTCCATAGCGGGAGGTCGCCGCAAAGTACCCTGTACACTGATACCCCCAAGAGCCGTCAAAGGGATACTCCGAAAGCGGCATCAGCTCAATATGCGTATAGCCCATCTCTATGACATAGGGGATAAGTTCCGCCGCCAGTTTGGCGTAGTCAAAGAAGTTCCCGTCCGGAAAGCGCCGCCAGCTCCCGGCATGGAGTTCGTAGATGTTCATGGGTCTTTCGAAAATATTCTGCTTTGCCCGTGCCTGTATCCACGCCTCGTCAGCCCAAGCGTACTCCGGCAGGTGATACACTTTGGAAGCCGTACCGGGTCTGGTTTCCGCATGGAAGGCATAGGGGTCCGCTTTTTGCAAACGGTTATCCCGCCCGGGCAGCGGCGGTTGCTGCGGGGTAATCTGATACTTATAGGCTGAATACTCCGGCACTTCCTCTGTTATAGCTTCCCATATACCGTTGCCGCTGATTTGCGTCATGGGCAGGGCATTCCATTCTTCCCAGCCGTTGAAATCGCCCAGCACCGCGACTTGGGCAGCGTGGGGCGCCCACACGCGGAATACGGTGCGGCCGTCTGCCGTATGGCAGCCCAAAAAATCATAAGCCCGGGCATTTGTTCCTTGATGAAAGAGATAAACCGGCAACTCCAAGCCATACTCCAAATGATTATCCTCCATTATGTGCAGTTAGGACATTATAGCACATTTCCCGGCGTGTTGCAAGGGTTTTGTCAAGGGTTTTGTGTCAGATAAGCCTTTTCAAGTATGCCCCATTCCGGTCGCCAGTAGCAAGTATGGGCGGCATTTTGCCTTTGTTTGACTTCCATTGAAAAAATATTTTTTCTATTCGACACGTTTCGCTTGACTATGCTAAAAAAATAAGTATAATAAGAAGTAAGAGGCAAGACATGAAGGGGTATCCTTTATTTTTTTACTGCAACTTCGGAGGAAAGGGTTTGCACTTAGGTTGGTTTTTTTCCTCAGGTTGCTATGAAAGGATTTGCACTTTGGTTTGCTTCTGCTTAATGGTAGGTTGAAAGGATTCCTCTGTTCCTCCACCCCGGGGGCCAGCCCCCGGACCCCCGCCCGGGGGCGCGTCCCCTTTCTTGGCATAAAAGGATATGCACTTTGGTTGGTTTCTGCCTTAAGGTATCATAAAAGGATGGGTGTGTTCCACCACCCCGGGGGCCAGCCCCCGGACCCCCGCCCGGGGGCGCGTCCCGCGGCGCCCCCGGG
>JAISUW010000027.1 GCA_031271865.1 Oscillospiraceae bacterium | reverse complement strand
CAACGCCGATAATCGGTTGTATTCTCGAAAAAGCACTTGACAAGCACGCTTTATTGTGTTAGAATAGCCTTGTCAGATGAGTCGGCTCCCTTCTGGTGGAGGGGAATGCGGATTCAAGTAATTTGTTCTATTGTAGATTTGCATGTTCGTTTATAAATTCGCAGGAAAAGACTTGATTTCCCGAAGAAAGTGTGTTATAATAGATAACTGTACCAAGCACGAAACAAAAGAAGTGCTTCGGACGAAAGCGTTACGAAAGGAGCTGGTCGGATCTTGGCTGAACAGGTGCCGAGTGACTTTGGGATGTGGCTGTTGCAGCACCTGTCCCCGACCAAAGTTGGAAATATCATCATGGCAGCTTCTTCCGTTATCAAGTTCCATCACCACACCCGCAAGGGAATGTTCTTTGATACCACCGACCCTGCCAAGCTGCAAAAGATTCGGGCGGACATCGAGGGCAACCGGATTTTCAAGCACCGCAATAAGAAAAAGATGGAAAATATTTCCTAGTTCTTCAATCTCTATGGGCAATATCTAAAGGAGCAGAAAGGGCGGAATGCTCTCGCTGCTGCAACTGCTCCGGATAAATCAGCACCTGTCGATACGTATGTCCCCGATACAAGTGCGGCAGTCGCTGCTGCGGCTTCTTCGTCTGCGGTGCAACAAATGGCGGTTTTGCCGGAATCGATGCCAGTGAAACAGGCAGCTGTGACGGCCGTGAAAGATGTGATTGCGCCTATTCCGGTCGCGGTTGCAGATTCTTCGGATGGCGTCGGAAAATTATACCGTGTAGATTTTGCGCATCCCGAGTTTTGCGCATTAGGGAAGCCGTACTCTTGTGCGGTGTACGGGAATAAACTACCATTGAAAAGTCAGTCTTGGGCTAACGTCTTGTTGGCTGTAACGGAGTTTTGCATTGCCCGGGACTATCCTAAGTTAAAAAAGCTGTACTACAATCCACTCTACGAACAATCGCTTTTCTTCCTGCCGCGTAAGCTCGAAACCCGCGAGTGCATGAAGCTCTCCAACGGCTATTGGATTTGCACAAACCATAATCCGGCAGAGATTGTAACACTGATTCGGCTGCTATGTCACCATTGCGGCATGTACTTGACAAATGTGGAGATTCTATATTCATCAACCGTTTGGGAGGATGACAAGGACAAACCGCAAGCCATGGTTGCAAAGCCGGTTGTTACGAAACCAAAGACGGAGGCAACGATTGCCGCGACGCAAGTCGCTAAGGCGGCAGATCAGGAACTCCCTTCTCCTTTTACTCCAACTCGACGCAACGCTTTCAAGACATGGCTGATACAAAACCACTACGCCGAGGCAAAGGCGGAGGAGTATTGCCGGGAAGTGAATCGGATGCTGGCCAATGGAAAACTGGTGGACGGCTTCCCGCTGAAAGCATGGCAGCGGTATCAGACAGCGGTTGCGCCGGAAGCGGAAACAGCCCTAAAGACGGTAACGGACACACAAGAACCCGAGCCGGCACCTACACGCACAGTTCCCTCGAAACCTGTATCGCCGCCCGAACAAACCTGCACGCCGATGGCATCGCCCGCCGCAGAATCCGCTTCCTTGGATGCCGCTGTGACGAAACTGTTGCAGGAACGCTTCCTGTCCGGAGTGGATATCAAGCTCACTTTTGATTTGGAGCGTTTCCGCCGCGCGTTACCGCCGGAGGCACACGCCCTCTCGGACGATGCCGTCAAGACGCTGCTGCGCCGCAACGGTGTGCTCATCAATGGCAGGATTTGTGCCATTCCGGAGGAAGCGATAACGTTTATCCGCGAGAAAGCGGAGGCGGCTTTTGCCGACCGAACGAGCATTGTCTTCTTCTCGGCGTTTTTTGAACAGCATCGGGATGATTTGGCCGTGTTCGGTCTGCACAACACAGACGCCTTCTGCAGTTACTTCCATAAAAATTTTACTACAGAATATCGGATACTCCGAAACAGTGAGGCCTTTGCCAAGACAACGGGCGCCTCTTTGGCGCAGGATTTGGAGGCGCTCTTTGCTGATGGTGAACCGCTGAGCCTCCCGGACATCCAAACGCGCCTGCCTTACAGTGACCCGGAGCTGGTGAAGCAGATTCTGCGTGAAGATGACCGTTATATCAGCATCGGTCGCAATGTATGGTGTCCGCTCAGCGGGTTTGAAATCAGTAGGGAGGAAATGGACGCGTTGCGGCGGCAAGTGCACACCCTGATTACAGAGCAGGGGTACTGCTCCGTTCTGGATCTCGATACAGAGCACCTGCGCGATATGAATCCGCAGTTTGAGGATGGGATTTACGAGGCAATCTATCAAAAAGCGCTGAGGGGCTTGTATAACCGAAGAGGAAAAATCCTCCAGCCGCTGAACTCCTCTTTGTCTGCCATGGATATTTTGGAGCGGGAGTTGTGGCGCAGGGACGAAATCACCGTGGAGGAGCTAAAAGCCCTCCATGCGGAACTTCTCGGCGTATGGAATTACCAATCCTTGGAAAGAGCTTTTGAGGTCATGGTGCGCGTAAATACAAACACGTTCGTTGCGCGGCGGCGCGTCCGCTTTGATGTGGAAGTGATTGACCGCATTCTAGATGAGATGTGCGGCGGCCTGCCAACGCCGTTGCGGCACATCGTGGCGTTCGGTGCATTCCCCGCCTGCGGGTATCCGTGGAGTACGGAATTGTTGAGCGGATACAGCCGGTCCGTTTCGCGGCGGTACAAATTGCTCTATCCTGTGGCGAATACGAGCAATATCGGTATCCTCTGCCCCCGGGGACGCAGGGAGGCATATGAAGATCTCGCCGCCCAGCTGCTCGCACGTTCCGGCGCGGCGCTGACGCCGCAATCGGCCGGACAATGGCTCAAGGCAGAGGGGATTTACGGCCTTTCAAAGCCGAATCCCTTGGAAGGCATCGTGCAGAAGGCCCGCCGCATTCGAGCAGGAGGTGATCGCTGATGTACTCCTATACCCATGACCCTGCGACCGGTGGTCTCCTTCTCAACTCCACTCCGACGGGGTACTCCAAGGAGCCGCGGCCGGTCTATGCCCCGGAGCTGGATCTTTTGGGTTTTGGGGCGCATTGGAACTATGACAAGCAGACGGATACGCCCTACCTCTGGGCGGAGCACAATGAGTATTGGTACCGCGGGCGCTTGGTTGCCAAGCTCAAGGGCGGGAATCTCTACGAGGCGCCGGAGCTGATTCTGTTTGAGCCGCCGGAGCCGGACGGTGTGCCGCTGCGGCCCATCGACATCCCCGCCATGTGCGAGAAGAACCGGGAGCTGTTGGAGGTCATTGAGACCGCGACGGTCAAGCGCATTGTGCAGGTCTATGAGAAGTATAAGGACAAGCTGGATCTTTTCCACGTGGCCTTTTCCGGCGGGAAAGACAGCTGCGTGCTGCTGGATTTGGTGAAGAAGAGCCTGCCCAAAGGTTCCTTCGTGGTCGTGTTCGGCGACACGGGGATGGAATTCCCCGACACCTATGACGTTATCGATAAGACCGAGGAAATGTGCAAGGCGGAGGAGATCCCATTCTACCGCGCTGCCTCCCACCTCACCCCGGAGGAAAGCTGGAAGCTCTTCGGCCCGCCCTCCCGGACGCTTCGATGGTGCTGTTCGGTGCATAAGAGTACTCCTCAGGCGTTAGCATTAAGGGCGGTTAATCATAAGTATGCTCATGGACTTTCTTTTGTCGGTATTCGCAATTGGGAAAGTATACTCCGCAGTGAAATGGCGTATGAAACCGACGGAGAAAAGGTCAAGGGGATGAAGAGCTTCAACCCCATCATAGAATGGACTTCAGCTGAAATATGGTTGTACATCTATTTTCGTAATACACTTATTAATCCTGCGTATGTCAAAGGAAACGCACGCGCAGGCTGCGTTTTCTGTCCTATGTCGGCAAAGACTGATTATTTGAAGAATGCCGTTTACGCAAAAACCATTGCACCTTACATCAAGTCAGTTGGTAAGCATTACCAAGATTTTGACATCATAAATGGCTACTGGTCTGCAAGAACAAACGGTTTACAGCTAAGTGACAATGAAGAAAACTGTAAAGAATGGTGTGATAAGACCACGTACTACATTGAAGTCAAGAAGCCTAAGACCGATTGGCGTGTTTGGATAAAGACAATAGGTCAAGTTCCTTTCTTGTATACCGTTACTGAGAATGCAGACGGTTATGTGGTTCAGTTTAATAAGGAAATAGTGTTAAAATATCCGTCTATCGTTGGGCATTTCAAAAAGGTGTTTCACAAAGCAGCTTACTGCATTGGTTGCCGTGTTTGCGAAAGTAACTGTAAATTTGGTTGTATTACATTTGCACAGCACTTGCGTATCACAGATTGTAAGCACTGCCAAGAGTGCAATCAACTTGACGGCGGATGTTTGGTTTATAACTCAAGACGACATCCCGTTAGAACAGGAGATAAGCAGATGAAACAAAGTGTTGACTGTTTTGGCACCCATACCCCAAAAACCGAATGGTTTGAATCACTGTTTTCTTTAAAGGACAAGTTCGTTAAAGAGAACTCGTTGGGGTCAGAGCAAAAAGTCCGATTCTTGCGCTACGTTCGTGCTATTGGTTTAATGGATTGTGATAGGGTTACACCTTTTGCACACATACTTGATTCTATGGCTTGGGATAGTCATACATCATTAGGTTTAATCCTTATAAATTCGGCTTACTATGCACAGATTCAGTGGTATATCCGTAATCTCGAAGTAGGCCGTCCTGTTAGCCGCACAGCCGTTCAAGAATTGCTAAGACAGGAGGGTCACAGTGAGTTTACAAGTAAAACTGTTTCAGGTGCGTTTAAGCGGTTCGTACTGTCGCCGTTCGGCACCAAACTGGGCTTTGGAATAACTACTGATGAGAAGGATTACAACCTCCTCCGCACCAAATGCACTATCACCGACCCCCGCGTGGTGCTGTATGGGCTGTACAAGTTTGCGGAGGGCTGCGGCGGGTTTTATCAGTTCACGCTGACGCGGCTGCTGGATTACAACGTGGAGGCCGACGGCATCAGCCCCACGCAGATTTTCGGGCTGGAGCGGGAGGACATGGTGCCGCTGCTCCAAGGCCTCGCCGCCAAGTACCCGGACTTCATCGGCGTCACCTTCACCCACGATCTCGACAAAATCACGCTGGAGAGCGATAAAAACAGCGCAGATGTGCTGGAACTGTTCAAGGAGGACTGAGTTTATGTCGGAGAGCAAACGATACAAGGATTACTTTGACATCAAGGAGGAGTTCTTCCCGGCGATTGACGACGCCGCCATCCGCAAGGATCCGGAGCTGTGGAAGAACACCTACCCGCACCCGACCTTCATTGACATGCTCACCGCCATGCAAAAGGTGCTCGCCCGTCAGACGAACACGGGGCTCTGGATTGAGGGCACCTACGGCACCGGCAAATCGCAGTGCGCGTATACCTTGGAGAAGCTGCTCTCCTGCTCTGCCGCGGAGCTGGAGGTCTACTGGAACACCTTCGAGCCTCTGCGGCTCAAGCCCGATTTGAAGCAAAAATTCCTCGCCCGCAAGGGGCAAAAGATTCTGACCGTGTATAAGTACGCCTCGGCGGACATCCACTCCACCAAGGATTTGATTCTAGCCGTGCAGAACGCCGTTACCGCCGCCCTCAAAAAAGGAGGGTACAAGGAGTTGGGGGGTGGTACGCTCCGCGACGCCGCCATCCGCTGGCTTTCCCAACCGGCGCAGAACGCTTTCGTGACCAGCCTGCTGGGGCAGTCCAAATACCGCTCCATCTTCGGCTACCCGACGGCGGATGCCATCATCGCAAGACTAAAAAGCAGCAGTGATGCCACGGAGCTCATGCGCAACCTCATCAATATGGCCAACGAAGAGGGCATCACAGCCCTCACGATGACGATGGACGACCTCATCGGCTGGCTGAAGGACATCATCAAAAAGAACGACCTGCACGCAGTGGTCTTCATTTGGGATGAGTTCAGCGAGTTCTTCAAGCAGAACATGAACGCCCTCACGGAGTTCCAGAAGCTCGCCGCCTTGGTGCAGGAGGAGCCGTTCTACTTGGTCATCATCACGCATGAATCCTCCGGGATGTTCAACCCGCAGGACGCGGAGTGGAAGAAGATTAAGGATCGATTCACTTTCGCCGACATCAAGCTCCCGGACAGCATCGCCTTTGATTTGGTCGGCTCCGCCATGCCGCCCAAACCGCAGTATGCACAGGAATGGGAGACGATTCTTTCCGGCATGGAGAGCAGGTGGTCGGACGCCGCCGCTGCCGTCTGCAAATCCATCCAAGGCGTGACGCAGGCGAAGCTCCGAAAACTCTTCCCCATGCACCCGATGGCTGCCCTGCTGCTCAAATACATCGCGGCCCTCTTTCAATCCAACCAGCGTTCCATGTTCAAGTTCATCTTGGAACCGGCGGACGCAGACACGCAGACATTCAAGTATTTTATCGAGAACCATGGCCCATATGATGAGAACTTTCTTCTGACCATTGACAGACTATGGCACTTCTTCTATGAAAACGGCCGGCGCCGGGATTTATCCCCCGGTATTGCGAATATATTGGACACCTTCTCCCGGCAGAAAAACCTGGGTAAGCCCAAAGAAGCGGTGCTGAAGACCGTTCTACTCATGCAGGCGATTGACCAAGCCACAAACGGGGCTTTGGACATCTTCAAAACGAGCGAGCAGAATATCCGCTTTGCTTTCGCCGGGACAGATTTGGAAAACGGTGCCGTCAACGTTGCCCTACAGCTCGTCAACGACCAAATCCTTTACAAGAAACCCATTAGCGGCGGGAAGACCGTCTTTGCCGCCCAGATTACCGCCGGGGATATGGGAAAGTTTGAGGAGGAGAAGAAGAGAATCCGAGGCGCCGTCACAACGGAACGTTTGGTACAGGAAGGCGGTTTGTCGGATGTCCTGCACTTGGGGGAGGACTTGCGGCAGCGGTACACCATACACCCCGCCAATTCCGGGAATTTTACGCGGCAACTCAACCGACTGCGGGATGAGGAGCATCGGTGGGGATACAATGCCCTCCTCTGCTTTGCTTTGGATGATAAGGAGCAGGCTGTTCTGCGGCGTGAAATCCGGGCAGTAGCCGCCAAAGCGGAGTATGCGCGGATTGTCTTTATCGATGCCACCGCCCGTCCCCTGGGCGGCGCTGCGCTGGAGGAATACATCGAACAGAGTGCCAACGCCGCCTGCCACCAAGGAAACGACAAGGCCTTAGCCAAGCAGTTTACCGACAATGCGGCCAAAGTGCTCAATCTCACATGGAAGGGGCAGGTGGAGAGTGCGCCGTTCTATGTCTACTCCGCCTCGAATCCGGGCGGCGAACAGGCGGTCAACAGCACCGCTTGCCGTGAAGTGCTGAAGCAGCTCATCCAGCGTCGTTTCCCGCTTCTGTTCGACTTCCGGCAAGGCTTATCAGATAACGTGCAGAAAGCCACGAACCTGCGCGTTTCCGGTCTTTGCGGCATTGAGGGCAAGGGAAAAGGCGTCGTCGTCGGAATTGAAAACCGCTTGCTTTCAGATGTGCAAGGTAAGGAACGCTACTGGGAGACCGACCCCACCCTGCAACTTTCCAAAATCAAACGCCGCATTGAAGAACTCTTCCAAGCAGCTTTCGGTCCCAAGGGGAGCGGTCGAATTTCTGCCCGGGATGTGATTGAGTGCTTGGTCAGCGAGTTCGGCTTTGCACCCTCCAATCTATCCGCTTTTTTGGCGGGATTCCTGCTGAAGGAATACGCCGGCGAGCCGTACCGCTACGCCGATGCCCGCAGCGGCGGCGATGCCTTGAGCCGCGAGAAGCTGGCAGAAATGCTGGATGGTTACTGGAAGCAGCTCATCAATATCAACGGCAAGTATACAGATACCTATATTCAAAAGATAACCCCGGATGAGTCCGCATTCCTCACTATGACGCAGCAGGTCTTCGGTTTGCGTCCGCATGAGGCGTCCTCGGCGGACACGGTGCTCACAGCTTTGCCGAACAAAGTCCGCGCTTTCGGCTATCCGCTTTGGTGCCTGGAAGAAAAGGGCTATACGCCGACGTTTGCCATCGTTGCGCGACTATTGGATTTTATCCGCGCACAGGGCAAAGATGCCGCCGCCATTGCCGCGGAAATCGGTAAAGAGATGCGGACAGAGCCGGAGTTGATACCGTCCCTGAAAGCTCTGCTGACGGCGGAGAACGTCCGCTCTTCCATGCAAAGCTTCCTCGAGCACTTTGAGGATGGGGAACTGCTCTCCTCGGCCGCTGCCATCGGTGCCGCCGACACGGTCTTGCAGGATGTCCGCAAAATCTTTGCCGATGTGCGGCACTCTCCGCAATGGTCACGGGATGTAGATGAAAATGAGCTGCGTGCGCTGTTGCAGAAGTACACCTTCGTGCGGGAGAGTAACACTCTCTTCGGTTCGATAGCGCATTCGTACGGGGAGGCACTCTCCGCTTGGCGAACAGAGATTGGTTCCTGGCGGTTCTATGCGGATGCATTGCCCTCCATCGCACCGGAAACGGAAGCGCTCGTACCCCTGCTGAAGAGCGTTGCCCGTAATGAGGAACTCACGACAGAACGCATCAGCACCTTTGCCCGCCAGCTGAAAGAGGGCGGCGGTATATACGCGAAACTATTGCAAGGGAAGACCAACTTGTTCCGCGCTTGCTACTAGGTCTATCTGGAAGGTTTGGACGACGCGGATTTGGTGTCCATCATCGCAAAGCTCCCGGGCTTGTTCCTGCACGAGAAGACGGAGTGCAATGCTAAAGTGGACGCCGCCGCAAAAGAGTATGTCCGCAGTCGCCTGATTACCCAACTGCGTGACCTCTGGCATGAACGCACAGACAGCAAAGACCCCAGGGATTGGTCCTGCAAATACGGCACGCCCATCCTCTGCTTCGTGCCGGAAGCGGAGTACACCGCCGCCAAGCAAGCCTTTGATACCATCATCAAGGGCAGCAATTCGGAAGCTGCGATTACAAGCGCGAAGACCTATATCAAAAACGCCGAATGGATTTCCCTTCTGGCGGACGGCGCTGAGCGAGATAAAGCTTTCTCCGTCCGGGTTATCAAAAAACACAAGGCACTCCTCCCCGAGCTACGCGTTGTGCGCGATCGGTTGTATGCTGCGGTCTCGCCGGATCCCTATGACTGGGCGGACAACCCATCTGCTGAACGCACCATCGAAACCATGGCCGAGGCTGCCTACCACGCAGGCGGCAGTGACAAAGCCGTGCAGAAAGTGGACGACCTCAGTCCGGAGGATGCCAAGGCCTATCTCAAACGCCTCATTCGCGACAACATGACCGTTGGTCTGGAAATCATAGGAGGCGGTGTATGAAACCATTCATCATCTCTATGGGCGGCGAGACGTATCGGGAGGTCTTGCGAACAGAGCGTGACAACGCCCCGAATCTTCTCCGCATATCCGATTTTTGCCTGGGATCGGATGCCATCCCGGACTATGACCGCTTTGCCGAAATAGTGCAAAGTGCAGAAAAGAAAACCTGCGTATTGGGTCTGGGGGAGTTCCTCGCCCTGCGCGGGCAGACCGAGGCAGAAGCGAAGCTCATGGAGATTATCCGGAATTGGAGCTGCGAAGCAGAGGTCCGCATCCTCCTGCGCGGTTTCCAAGATGTCCTGCGCCGTGCGGCCGTGGCGGACATCCGATTTGGCAGCAATCGCTATCGGATAGAAGATGAATCAGGGTCTCTGCCCGATTGCGCTTTTGTTCCTTTTCATATGAATATTGGTCAATACCATGGGTTGCAAGCCTTTCTCCGTGCCATGGAGGATGGGGAACTGTCAAATCCGGCGTGGGTGGACTCCGATCTGATTTTCCCCGATGCGCTGTTTTATATCAAGCATATTGAATCTGCCTATGACATCGCCTGCCTGCGCGATGAAAAGCTCTGTGCCGTTGCCGCATCCAACGGCAGCGAAGCGTTTTGGCAAAAGCTCTATGATGATATGGAATCGGACGGTTTCAGCAAAGTCATGGAAAAACACCGCGCAGACGGCGATGCGGCGGCACGCAGTCCACTGATGGCGGCTGGGACAGCCTATACGGACTGGTTGCTTTATATTTCTCTAAAAATCAAAACGCCCGCATTGCCGGCTGGCTATTTGCAGTATGTATTGCAAAGCACCCAAACGCATGAGGCATTCTTGGGAAAACTGATAGCGGCGATACTGGATATCCCCTTTAGTGACAAACGCTTCCCCGCATTCTATGAGGAGCGCAAGCGGTATTTGACCGGTGTAAGCGATGCTGAAATAGCTGGGTTTATCGCGCTCAACCGCAGGAACGGCGCGGTTGCCATTCACTACCTCACGGACAACACATTGGCGGAGCGCAAGGCCGTCATTGCTTTTATTGCCGAACAAAAGGAGCTGCCGAAATCGGAGGTTCTGCAAACTGTCTATCCCGCGCTGGAGATGTATATCCGACACGGCGCGTTTTATGCTGCCGGAGCGCAGGAGTCGCTTCTGAGCCGGTACTTCGCCGACTACCGCCGGCAAAAGCTCATCAACCAAATGGAAGATGCGTTTTATGAGCAAGTTCTGACGCTCGGTGCTCCAAGCAACCGTCCTTATAATTCAATGATGAGCCGTGAGGAGATTTTGCAGCATATTCCGACGGACAACGCCTTCCTCTTCTGGGTAGATGCCCTCGGGATTGAATACATGGGGTATTTGCAGGGGTCGTGTGAAAAATTCGGGTTGCAAGTCGAGACGCACACCGCTGCCGCCCTGTTGCCAACCGTCACGGAGATCAACAAGGGCTTCTATGAAAAATGGAACCCAAAGCAGCGGCGCAAGTTCAGGGAGCTGGATGATACCAAGCACAACGATGACGGCGGGTATGACTACCAAAGCATGAAGTTGCCGGTTTACTTGGCATCGGAATTGGATATACTCCGTACGGCGATTGAAAACGCAGCACAGTTGCTGAAGGGATACCAAGCCGATTCTGTCCTCATCGTGGGCGACCATGGCGCCAGTCGCCTGGCTGTGATTAAGGAGGAAGAGGTTCCGTTTCCATCCGATGAAAAGGGGGAACATTCCGGCCGTTGCTGCAAATACTATGAGGGGATGACCTATGCGAATGCCGCTGAAGAGAATGGATACTGGGTCATCACAGACTACGGGCGCTTCAAAGGCAGCCGGGCCGCAAATGTAGAGGTTCACGGCGGAGCCAGTTTGGAGGAGGTCTGTGTCCCGGTATTGGTACTGCGCCGAAAGGATAGCGCGGTGGAGGTCTTTATCAAAACCCCCAGCGTGAAACCCGGTCGCCGCAAACCGGCAAAGCTGGAGCTCTTCTACCCCCTAGCTGACAGAAGTATCCATGTGATTGTCAACGGAGAAACCTACACCGCCCTGGCCGACGAGACAGATAAAACCAGGTACTTCGTGACGTTGGATCAAGTGACTGCCGCCGGCACATACCATGCGCAGTTTTTCGTAGACGGTGCGCCTGCCGGGAGCGGAGCGTTTACCGTTGAGGCCGCCGGCTTTACCGAAAACAAGTTATTCTGACGGAGGACAGCGTCTTGATTGCAGACAAATTGCGCGAGGCCTTTGCCGAGGAAGTCGTTTATAAGGATTTGAAGAAAACGAACTTCTTCTCCGCCCTCTCTTTGCCCTCTTTCATGCGGGATTTTCTCCTGCGGCGTTTTGCCGACGGGGAGGGCGTGTTTGATGCCGAGGAGCTTTCTGCATTTGTCAGGGAGTATCTTCCCCGCAAGGAGGATTGGTTAGCACTCAAGAGCCGTATCATTACGGAGAGCGAACACGTGAGGGTTTTAGCCAAGATAACGCCGGAAATCAATATCCGCACCGGAGAAGTGTCTTTCCAACTGCCGGATTACGGCCTGCAACCGAAGGAGACCATCATCGATGACCGCGTTTGGCAAGAGATTCATGACGAGCTCGTGAGCGGTCGTGAGACGTGGGGAATGCTGGAATTGGGCTATCGGCAGCCTACGTATACCCCCTCCGGGAAAATAGACCAACCGGGTAAAATTCGGCTCTTGTCTTTCAAGAATTTTTGTCCATACAATGTGGAAATGGATTACTTTAAAGAAGTCCGCGCCGATTTCAGTTTGGCTGAATGGTTGGATGTACTCTTGGGCGCCATTGATTACAATGCGGCAGGGTATCGGAGCATGGAAGAGAAGCTCACGATGCTCACACGCTTGCTTCCTTTCGTAGAAAAGCGTTTGAACCTCATTGAGTTGGCGCCGAAAGGCACGGCCAAAAGCTATGTTTACGGCCATATAAGCCGCTTTGGATGGCTTTCCTCCGGCGGTGTTATGAGCCGTGCGAAGATGTTCTACGACATCTCCAAACGCACGGAAGGGCTGGTTTCAGGCAACGACTTTGTGACACTGGATGAAGTACAGACGATCACTTTCCCCAATGTGGACGAGATGCGCGCCGCATTGAAAGGGTATTTGGAGTTCGGCACGTTTACTGTCGGCAACTACGAGGGCAAGGCCGATGCCGGCGTGATTCTCTGCGGCAACATCCGCAAAGAGATTATGGATGCCGATGGGTTTGACAACATGTTTGAGGAGCTGCCGAGCGTTTTTCATGAATCCGCCTTGATTGAGCGCTTCCATGGATTGATCAAGGGTTGGAACATTCCGCGCATGAACGATGATCTCAAGATCAGCGGCTGGGCACTCAATTCGGAGTATTTCTCGACGATCATGCACGAATTGCGGTCTGACATGACGTACCGCGCCGTGGTTGATGCGCTGGTCATCGTGCCTCCCGGCGCAGACACGAGGGATACCGAGGCAGTCAAACGCATCGCGACGGCTTACCTCAAGCTCTTGTTCCCCCACGTGCAGCGGCCGGAGGACATTTCCGCCTGGGACTTTACGTCCTACTGCCTGCAGCGGGCTGTGAAAATGCGCGCTACCGTCGTGTATCAATTGGGACTCTTGGATGTAGAATACCGCGGGAAAGATTTGCCGTCTTATGCGGTTCGGGAGGTATCCCATGGCTGAGCAGGATTGTTATGCTTGCGGGAAAGCGCCGCTGACGAAGAACGAAGTCGGGCTGTGCAAGAAGCTCTTGGGCAGGCAATGCAAGTTTCTCTTCTGCCTGGATTGCTTGGCGGAGCAATTGGATGTGACGGTGGAGTATCTGGAAGAAAAGGTTGAAGAGTTCAAGGACCAGGGGTGCGCTTTGTTTTAGGCTATCCATTGCCGTCGGCCGGAGCTGGCAGGGAGATGCTCAAAAGAGGCATCTTCGGCGCAGCGCCGAAATGGTACGGGGGAGTGGTGGCACTACCTGCTGTTCTTCCTGTGCTTCAGGTTCATTTGGATGTGGTTCTGATTCAACCAATCGCAAGGAACCGATAAGCTCTCAAGCCCCGGCGGCGCCGAAAGGTGCGGTCGGGGCTGAAGATTTGCGCTCCTACTTGACTTTTGCGGCGTTATGGCGTATAATAAGCATATGACCAATGCAGAGAGAGGAGGAGCCGGATGCTGTTGTACCATGGGAGCAACATGATTATTGATAAGCCGCGCCTGATTGGGCAAACCCGGGGGCTCGATTTTGGTGCGGGGTTCTACTTGACCTCCTCTGCGGCGCAAGCGGAACACTTCTCTGAAATCGTCTGCAAACGGCGCGGCGATGGTACGCCGACGGTCAGTATTTACACGTTCGACGAGGTCGGCGCACAGAAGCATTTGAGCGTACGCCGATTTGATCGCGCAGATGCGGACTGGTTGCATTTTGTGATTGAAAACCGCCTCCAGACGTATCGCGGACCGGCGTATGATTTGGTCATCGGTGCAGTTGCCAATGACAATGTAATGCCCACGTTGCAAGCGCTGCTCGGCGGTTTTTTAACGGAGGAAGCGGCGCTGGTTGCTTTGAAAACAAAGAAGTTGGTTGACCAGTATTGTTTTCGGTCTGAACAAGCCTTGGCACTGCTTTCCTATCAGGAAAATAAGCAATGGGAGGCGAATTGATTCATGTCACAAAACGTTGACATTTCACCGGTGGTGGCAATGATTGTCCCGGGTATCCTGCAATTGCTGCAAGATCGGCAGGGCTTGTCGCTGGAAGACGCTTCGGAAATACTCTATCATTCCGCACTTTACGCTGCATTGGAAAATGAAGAAACCAAAGTTTGGCACTTGGGCTATCCGATTTTATATGACCTCTTGATGGAAGAACTTGAAACCGGAAAAATCACGTGGCCGGAGGAGCAATCATGAGCGCGAACGGAGAAACTTGGTTCCTTGCCTCCTGCGTGGAACTGTATAAGACGAGCAAGCACCTTTCCGGGCGAGAGGCTTGGGATTATCTGCGCCGAACCGGTGCCGCCCGTTTTATCATCAGTTGCTGGGAGGGTCTGCACACAACCGCGCCAAGCTATATCCTGGATAGCATTGATGGCTATATCGCAGCGCATCCGACCGGTGAGGCGGTGTAGAGCTTTTTGTTCGTTTGCCTTTACTTTCAAGGGAATGAACCGCCTAAAACACTTTACACCTCTCACGCCTGACTGTTAAACGAGAAGTGCGGCGACCCGCTTTTTCTTCTCCTCCTGCGGCACTTGGTTCGGCATCGCCGCCGCCGGGGTTCCCTCTCGGGGCGAGAAGGGGAAAGCGTGTACCTTGCCAAAACCCATCTTTTGTACAAATCGCACAGTATCTTTGAACTCTGCTTCGGTTTCCCCGGGAAAACCGACAATGACATCTGTGGTGATGACCGCCGCCGGGAAGTGCCGCCGAACACGGTGAATGACTTCGGCATATTCCGCGGCCGTGTAGCGTCTACCCATGCGCCGCAGGACGGTATCACTGCCGCTTTGCAGGGAGATATGAAACTGCGGCAAGAGCAGCGGAGAGGCTATCCCTGCCAAGAGTTCTTCGGTCAGCAAATCCGGTTCCAGCGAACCGAAAGAGACAGAATAGCTTTGCGGGAAGAACGGGGCTGCCTGCTCGCAAAGGCGCACGGCATCCGCGAGCGTGGTGCCGTCGGCGAAGTCGCTGCCGTAGGCTGCTAAATTGATTCCGACCAATTGTACATGCCTGAAGCCCTGCGCCGCGGCAGCTTCCAATTCGCGGCGGATCTCCTCTGCCGGCTTGGAGGCAGGTGCCCCCCGCGCATAGGGGATGATGCAGTAGGCGCAGAAGCGGTCGCAGCCGTCTTGGATTTTAAGGTACGCCTTGCTTTTGTGGCGTATGTTCTGCTGCATATTCTGCAAGGGAAGCCGTGCGGTTTTGTCTTCCGCTTCCGGTGCATTTTTTGTTACTTTTGTAATCAACTCCGGGAGGTGCGCTGTTTCTGTCTTGGGGATAACAAAATCAGCCTCCGGGAGGCACTCCTTCACTGCCTCCGGGGAGAGATTCGCCATGCAGCCGGTGACGATAATAGCCGCTTCCGGAAAGCGGTGCCGGAAGCGGCGAACGGCTTGGCGGCACTTGCGCTCTGCCTCGCCCGTGACGGCGCAGGTTTGCACAATGACAGCGTCAGGAACCGCATCGGCGCCGCAGACGCCAAAGCCTGCCCTGCGAAGGATTTCGGCGAGCTGTTCGGCATCGTATTGGTTGGCTTTGCAGCCAAGCGTGTGGATGTATATACTGCGAGGCATACGCGTTATAACCTTACCTGTTCCCTATTCACTGCGCGCGTCCCAAGGGGTTGGCGTCCACCGCCGCCTTGAGCTGGCGGTTTACGACATGGGTATAGATTTGCGTGGTGGAGAGGTTTTCATGCCCGAGAATCTGCTGAAGCTCCAGCACATCCACGTCATTTTGGTACATGAGCGTTGCGGCGGTGTGGCGCAGTTTGTGTACGGTGTAACCCAAACCGGCCAGTCCGCTGCGGAGCAGGCACTGCTCCAGAACGTACTCTGTACCGCGGTTGGAGATGCGGGTATAGTTCTTGCTGATAAAGAGCGCATCGCGGTCGGCGGCTTTCAGCCTGTCCTGCGGGCGGACTTTGGCGTATTCCTCCAAGGCTTGGAATGCCCCGGCGTTGAGGTAGACGTCGCGCTCTTTGTCGCCCTTGCCGTGGACGCGGATATAGGGCGCACCCTCTGCGTCGCGGTGGATGTCGCGCAGGTTCAGGCCGGTCAGTTCCGAGAGGCGAATGCCGCAGTTCAGAAACAGCATGAGCATTGCACGGTCCCGCGCCTTGAAGTCGCCTCCGACTGCTTCCAGCAGGCGTTGCGCCTCTTCGAGGGAGAGGAACTTCGGGAGGGTTTTCGGGGCTTTCGGCGGTTGCAAGCCCTCGCAGGGGTTGCGTTCCAAGCCTTGCTGCTGCACGAGGTAAGAGAAGAAGCGCTTGAGGGACGTGACTTTCCGCGCCCGCGTCTTCGGCGAGCAGCCGCGCTCCGTGCGGCAATAGGCAAGGAAAGCGACGGTTTCATTCAGCCGAATGGTTCGTATACGTTCCATATCAAAGAGTTCAGACAAGTCCGGCTGCACGCCGTCCGTAAAATCGCAGAGCTTACGGGTCTTGGCTAAGTAGTTGAAGAAAAGCCGCAAGTCTGAACCGTACTCCCGAATGGTGAGAACAGAAAGGTTCAGATAGGACAGATGATTCAGGTACTCCTGCGCCGGAAGGGGCAGGAGGGCGAATTCCTCCTCTTTCATAGGGCAACGACCTTTCGCAGAGCGGTTGGGAATCTCTTTGTCTATTATACCCGAAGCGGAACTGTTTGTCAAGAATGTTTTTGTGCAGTTGGGGAACTTCCGGAGAGGGATTGCCTCCGGATAAACGCCCGATAGGTACGCACCATCGCATCCAATGAGAATCCGGCGAGTTTATCCCGGTCCATATTCGAAGGGAAGCCGTTGCCCGCACACGTTTGGATTTGAGCTGCCCACAGGGAAGCCTCCAAAGGCAGGAACGTCACGCCGCCGCAGTCGGCAGTCGGCGGCACACCTGTGCTTGCGATGCACGGCAAGGAGCAGGCTTGCGCTTCCAGTAAGACAATCCCAAAGCCTTCATATAGAGAAGGCATCAGGAGCAAATCTGCCGCCCGCATCAGGTCCGGGATGTCATCCCGAAGCCCGAGAAGGCTTATGCTGTCTGCAAGCCCATATGTTGCTGCCTTAGCGCGGAGTTCTTCCGTGAGCTCGCCGATGCCGACAAAAGACAGGTGCGCCGGCATACCGATGGTATGCAGTTGACGCAGTACGTCTATGAGAAACAGAGGGTTTTTCTCAAAGGACAGCCGCCCTACAAACAGAAGGTTCACCGCTTTGCCGCTTGCGGGAACAGTCACTTTGGGATAGAAGCGATTCATGTCTATGCCGTTGGGCAGGAAAGTGATTTGCTTTGCTAAAGCAAACGGAAACATGGCAGCCCCCGCCGCAGGGGAGCAGGCCAGGAATGCCGTGCCGAAAATGCGCATCAGTCCCTGCATACAGCGGCGGTACAGCCGCACGCCAAAGCGCTTGCTCTGTCCGGCGGTCTTGGCGGTGTGGCTGTGGGCAATGCGCAGCGGCACACCCGCCAGCCAAGACACAAACAACAGCAGACCGTTGTAGTACTCCATCTCGCAGTGGACGGCATCAAAAGGACGCCCGGTCTTGCGGGCAGCGCGCAGGAGCTTGTACACAGCCCGTAAGTGCCGGGGGTAAGATCGTAAGCCGCCGAGTTCCGCGGTGCGGTGTATGGGTATCCCGGCGGCTGATAGTTCCGGCTCATAGCGCTGCGGGGGGAGGGTGGCAATGGCGATGTTCACTTCTATCTCGGCATCCCCCGCCAGACCAAGGCACAGGTTGCGGGTGAATACCTCCACACCGGTTACGCTCAAGCCCTCTACGAGGATCAGTACCTTGACCACAGCGCGCCTCCTTGCTTCTTGCCTCTTGCCTCTTGCCTCTCAGAAATCTCTGCAAGCGAGATCATTCTCCAGAAAGCGCTGCCGTTCGGCCGCGGTGTCGAAACTGCCGTAGGCAATGTATAGCTTGACATAAGCAGCTTCAAGGCTCATATCGCAAAGGAACCGGATACCGGCCTCTTGCATTTCCTTGGCGGAGGCATACAGCTTGTTTCGGGAATCATAGGGCGCGGCGAAGACCGGAATGCCATGCGCCAGGCACTTGCGGGCAAAGGCGGTGACGCTGTACGCTTCTCGCAGCGGTGCGGCACACGCCGTCCCGGAGTGGTACAGTCCCAGCAGGATGGCCGCGGGCGGCGCGGAGAAGTGATATATTTCATAGTTCAGACCCGGATAGGATGGGATGAAAACGATGTTCGTGTCCACAGGGCAGCAGGGGAGGGGAGTCTTTGGCGGATGAGCCGAAGACGCAGGCGTTGAGGTGTGCGGGTGATTATTCCGAACAAACGTATGGTTTTCGATGAAACCATATGGCGCACCGCCGAGGCTTTGGAACGTGTGCGTGAAAGCTTGCGCTTGCTGTATACGGTATCCCAAATGGATTTGTATTGCACCGTTCGCAGAAAACGGCACATATACGCCCTGCGTGCCGGCCGTGCGGATGAAATCCACCGCCGCGATGAAGTTGTCAAAGCCGTTGGTGCTTCTGTCCTCCAAAGGTGCATTGGCGGAGACGAGCAGTATCGGCACATCCACGGCACACAGAACCATGGACAGGAACGCCGCCGTATATGCCAAGGTGTCCGTGCCGTGCGTGAGGATAATACCGTCGCAGTCTGCGCGCCGCAGGGGCGACAGCGCGTCATAGATTTGCTTGCATATGACCGGCGTCATGTTCTCGCTGAGTATACTGCAGATGGTTTGTGTTTGGAAGTCTATGCCGTGGTTCGGGTAACGGCGGCTGTATTCCCGGAGTAGGATAGGCGTAGCCTCTTCTGCTGTGTCAACGACTGCGCCTTTGACCCTGCTGCCGATGGTGCCGCCGGTGAAGAATGTGATGATTCGCATTTAAGACCTCTTTTGGTGGTGGATTGAATTGAATTCAATCCCGCGGCCCCGCTTCTCGATAATCCCAAGCGCTGAAACGCAGCCCATCGGGCGTAGCCAATTGGAGGGCAGGGGAGTTGTCGGCCAGAACGAAGTCAGCCGGAGAGTTTGATTTCCTGCCGCCTTGAAAGAGCGGGTCGGCTTGGAGGAAGTTCCCCAGATAACCGCGTTGGAGCATCTCAGTGACACCCAAGCGCGGGAAGCGGGATTTCTCTCCAAAGAATATCCAGCCCGGTGCGCTGTAGTCATAGTAGAGGTTATTGTAGTCCTTGAATTGGTCTTTTTTTGCATCCAAGTACATTCCATAGCCGTCCGAAACGATGACATTTGCCCAGAGGCAGAAAGAGGAATGCTCCTCCTTGCGGGTGATCATGAGCTGTTCTCCCTTGGTGAGGGCAAAGATGTTGAAGCGCAGGATGTTCTCTTTACCGTAGTGCTGGTGGAAGCAATTGGAGCCGCAGTCCCAAACGAGGTTTTGCTCCACGAGCATCCCGCTGGTTCCCTCATCCAGATAGATACCCCAGCCCCCATAGCCGCCCTCATCGGGGTCGGCGGAAACGTTGTTGATGACATTTCGGTAGAGCCGCGAATTGTACTGCACGCCCAAGGTGTAAATCCCGCCCATATCGGAGAGCCAACCCTGCCCGATGTCATAGATTCGGTTGTGGTGGATGTCGATATAGTCGGTGGGGTGGGTGCTGTAGCCCCAGTTCCAGCCGGAACTGATGGCGGTGTAATAACCATCGTGGATTTCATTGTAACCGATGTCTACGTTGCGTGCATAGGTCAAGTGAATGCCGATGGCGTTGAAGAATTGCCGCCCATAGCCGTGGATGGTGTTGTCAGTTACGCTGATGTTGCGTGTGAGTTGGGAATGGTTTGCCGCCAAGTTTGCCCCGTGTACCCAAATGGCTGTGCCGCCGATGTTGGAGAACGCACAGCGGACAATACTGCTGTCCTGCACATTGCGCGTGAAGCGCAGCGCGGTGGCACCGATGTTTTCGAAAGTGCAATTGGCAAAAGTGATGCGTGTGCTGTTTTGCACTTCTACGCACGGCCAAAGGTTTACTGCTGCTTGGGAGGTGTCTTGGGCCGCGTGGATGCTCCAAGCGGTGTCGCGGAATTGAATTCCATTGAATTCGATTCCATTGCACCCATCCACCAGCAGAAGCTGCTCAACGACGGCGGCTTGGAGTACCAGCGTGTCTGCTGTTTCCCCGGCAAAGGGGACGTAGTAGAGTTTCTGTTCTGCGCGGTCGAGGTACCATTCGCCGGGCGCGTTGCACATCTCGCGCACGTTCTCCAGGAAGTAGCGCTGGTCAGAATTCACGGACATGGCGGAGGGGCGGTCAAAGGTGACGGCATTGCTCTCGGTGTCTATGCCCGTGATTTGCGCGATCTCATCTTTCCAGAAGTGGAGGATGCGCAGGGTGATGTCCGATGGATTGGAAAAAGATGCCATGGTACGCGCATCGCAGGATTTGGCTTGGAAAGAGGAGGCGTGGGAATGGTAGTGGTCTGTAATCTCCTCTATGGGCTTGTCAATCAGCAGATAGCCGCTTTCCGGATAGCGCGGACGCTGCAGTTGTTCGGTAGGGTGGTAGAGGGAAGTGCAATCCGCTGCGTAAGGCACGGAGAAGCAAGCAACACCGTTGATGGTATCCTCCGCAAAGCCGGTCAGTGGGACAGAGCCGGTAATAACGGCCTCCTCGCCCGGCACGGCCGCATAGGTTACATTCTGTGTGTCCGCAGCGGTAAAGGATAGTTTGGCGGAGAGTGCATAGGTGCCGCCGTGCAGCCATACCGTACTCCCGGGTGCCGCGCTGCTTTTGGCCGCGAGCAAATCAGCCGTTGTATATACTTCCGCATCGCCGCTTTTCATTTCAAAGACCAACTCCTCCGTCGGATATGCCGGCAGGTCTGCAAGCGGGGAGAATACCGCTTGCGCCGCCGGTGCCATGTTCAGGGCTGCCATGAGGTCGCTTACCGGGTACACAAAGACACCCGCCAGGAAGTTCACGCAAACCAGGAATACGGATACAATCCATTGCCAAACGGCTTCCATGCTGCCACGCCCTTTGATAAAGTATAATTGTGTTTCAGCGGTGAATCTATTGTAGCACATTTGCAGAGGGATGTCAAGCAATCCATACGCATTTTCCTTGACAATCCCCATGCAGAAGCGTATAATAAGTCCCGGATATCATTAACACACAAAGGAGAACCTCTATGTTTGAGCAAGCACGTTGGATTGGATATAAGGATACCAACACAGACGCAAAGGAAGACCTCAGCGGGAAGTACAGGCTGCCTGTGTTCAAGAAAGTCTTCACACTCCCGGCAGGTGCGGCGGATGCGACCGTGCATTTCTGCGCCTTAGGCTACGGTGAAGTACGCCTCAACGGACAAGCGGTCACACAGGATGTTCTGACGACTGCGTTCACGGCGTTTGACAAGACGGTCTTGTTTAACAGCTATACGGTTACACCGCTTTTGCGCGCAGGGGAAAACGTGATTACCGTACTGATGGGAAACGGATGGTACAACAGTCCCAGCGGACGGACGTGGGACTTCCATTGCGCGCCGTGGCGGGCGTACCCGCGGTTGCTGTTCCAGCTGGACTGTACGGCGGCGGACGGCTCTGTCACAAGCATACCGAGCGATACAACCTGGACATGGTACGGCTCTCCCATTCTGTACTGCCACGTCCGTGCCGGGGAGTATTACGATGCCCGCTTGGAGGATAACCCCGGCCGCGAGCAGAATGTGCGCATTGTCCGTTCTCCCGGCGGCGCAGTGAAGCCGTTCGGGGACTATCCGCCCATCCGCATCCACGAGGTGCTGCCCATGAAACCCATTGGGGGGCAGGTCTATGATTGCGGGAAGAACATCACAGGCTGGGTCACTATCCGCGTCAAAGGCTTGGCAGGGCAGGAAATCAAACTCCGCTATGCCGAGAACCTGAAAGACGGCAGGATAGACCCCTCCAACATCAATACCTTCAACGAGCAGGCTCACTGCCCGTTACAGCATGAGGATGTGTATGTCTGCAAAGGGGAGGGCACCGAGGAATGGCACGCCCGCTTTGTATACCACGGCTTCCGTTACATAGAGTTGGTGGGCAATCCGTCGGCGTTTGAAGCGGAAGCCATGTTCATGCATACGGTCTTGCCCACAGTCGGGACATTCGCGTGTTCCGACTTGATGCTGGGTGCCATCCACGCAGCTTCGTGCCTGTCTACGCGCGGGAACTTCTTCTCTGTCCCGACGGACTGCCCGCACAGGGAGCAGAACGGCTGGACAGGGGATGCCGCGCTTTCCGCAGAACAGGCGCTGATGAACTTCGATATTGCGGGCGCTTATAGGAAATGGATGTATGACTTTATGGATGCCCAGCGCCCCTCCGGGCAGCTGCCGGGGATTATACCGACCGGCGGCTGGGGCTTCAATTGGGGCAGCGGTCCCGCATGGGACAACGCTATGTTCGAGATTCCTTTGCGCGTATGGGAGTATACAGGCGACAGCAGCCTGATAGCGCTTCTGTGGGAGCGGCTGCGGCGGTATATGGATTTCATCGCCGGGATGGCTTCAGATTATCTCGTGGACTTCGGGTTGGGTGACTGGTGCCCCCCGCGGGATTGCAAGCTCTGCCCCACCGGTCTGACCGATACGGCTTACTATTACTCCTTTGCCGTGCGTATGGCGCGCTTTGCCGCGCTTCTCGGCGAGGACCCGGCAGAATACACCGCCCTCTCCGCCGCTATCCGCAAAGCTTTCCGGGAACGCTATTTCAAGGACGGCATCATAGAGAGCGACGGCCAGACGGCTTGGAGCTGTGCCGTATACCAAGGCTTGCTCGACGAGGACGAGATACCGGCCGCCATCGGTCGCCTCGTGCAGCTCGTGGATGAGAAGGAGGGGCACTTGGATTGCGGGATTCTAGGTATCAAGTATATGTTCCCGGTGCTGTCCGACCACGGTCATGCCGATTTGGTCTACCGCATGATTACCAATCCCGACTACCCGAGCTATGCGCATTGGATTGCGAACGGACAGACGACACTCTGCGAGGACTGGGATATGGGCTCTTCCAACAACCACCATATGTACAGCGATGTGGATTTGTGGTTCTACCGCACCCTTGCCGGTCTGCGTCCCGAAAAAGACGGCTTCCGGCATGCAGTCATACGCCCCGCTGTTATCGATGGCATCGATTGGGTGAAAGCAACCCATGCCGGTTACTCCGTCGCTTGGGAACGCTCCGGCGGCGGCGTAACACTTTCGGTCAGCGTTCCGGAAGGGTGTAGTGCGCGCGTTGTTTTCGGTGCGGTGAATACGACCGTCGGGAGCGGGGCGCATACTTTCGCAGCATAGGGGCTTCGCGAAGCCCCGGCGGCGGTTCGCGAACCGCCGCCGCGCTTCGCGAAGCGCCAACCCTGCGCCTTACCACCAGAGCATCCAAATCCATCCGAAGCAGACGATGCAGAGGAACCAGTTCCAGAAGTTCGAGGCATAATGCGTATGTTTGCCCCAGATATGGATGTTGTTGCACTCTTGCGGTTGCACGGTGACGGTGAACGTCTTTGTCGTGCTTTGCCCGCCCTTGCTGATGGTGGCGGTCAGTGTCACCGTCTTTGCAGTGCTATGCGCTGCCGGGCGGTTGACGGCACCGTTGCTGTCGGTATACTGCAGATAGCCGTAAGTGCAGCCGCCGTCAATGCGCACAATGCACTCTTGGTCCGGGTAGCGGTTGTCGTAGGCAATGAGATTGTGGCTGCCGTTTGCTGCATCCCATTCATAACCACGGATAACAATGGCATGACCGAGGTCAGTATCGGTCCAATCAGACAAGTCCATTCCGGCGAAAGTATAGCAAAAGAAGATCAAATCGCCTCTGCGGGTAGCATTTACCAATTCCTGCAGAATGCGGTTCCATGTGGGGTCGCCGTTCTTCGCGCCTTTGAGCTGAATCAGACCGCTCTTCTGGGCAAGCATATAGTAGTTGATGGCGGAGCGAACCTGCTCGTTGTCCACGGGGCGATCCACCTCATAGAGCGTTTGGGCGTCTCGGTCGAAATTCTGTTCGAAGTCTATGCCGCCCTGCTTGTCGAGGATGGCAGCCGCTGCCATACCGTAGCAGGAACCGAGCCAATCGCTGCCGCGCAAAGCTTGCATAGCGTTGACTTTATTCTCGGCAGTGGCCGTGTCGTTTGCAAAGCCGCTGTAAACGTAGTCGGTCAGCTTGCGGAAATCGGCATCGGAAACGGCGTAGCTATTCCCGAAAGCGGAGGCAGTGTTGGCAAAGGAGAACATCTCTGTCTCCCCCAGCCACCGGTTCGCCATCCACACGGCATAGAGCGAGAGGTCTGCGTTGCCGTCATACCAATCACCGGGGGCATATGCAACCGTCCCCTGTGCCGCAGCCGCAGCAGAGACCGCCCAACCCATGAAGTTATAGCCCGCGCGTGTAGGGGCTTGCTCGCTGATTTGGATGTTGACATCGTATTCTTTCGTTTGGTCAGCAGGTGCGTTGCTTCCGCC
>JAISUW010000054.1 GCA_031271865.1 Oscillospiraceae bacterium | reverse complement strand
CCTTTTCTTGCACAATCGGAATTCCGTTCGGAATGAAAATATCATCGTCAATCGAAATCTGCGCCGCCGCGGGAATCGAAAACAGGAGTGCGAAGACCATTACAAATGCCGCGAACCTTTTGATATGCTTCATTTCTATTCCCTCCAATAATTGGTTGTTTGCATTATTTTAACACAGGGATATGGGTTTGTCAAGGGGTTAAACATTTGTTCGCATTTTATTAACAATTTGGCAAAGGACTTCCTTCCCGCTCTTGCAAAACCTACGCTAACGTGTTATAATAGGTACACTTCCAATACAAGGAGCCGCCCCATGTCAGACTTCAAACTCAAAGCCCCTTTCGCCCCGACCGGCGACCAACCGGAAGCCATCGCTAAGCTCGTTGCGGGCTTGCGGCGCGGGGACCAAACGCAGACGCTTTTGGGTGTCACCGGATCCGGAAAGACATTCACCATGGCCAATGTGATAGCCGCCGCCAACCGCCCTACGTTGGTTCTGGCGCACAACAAGACACTCGCCGCGCAGCTCTGCTCGGAGTTTCGGGAATTCTTCCCGGACAACGCCGTAGAGTACTTCGTCAGTTACTATGACTACTACCAACCGGAGGCATATATCGCCGCTACGGATACCTATATCGAAAAGGACTCCGCCATCAATGACGAAATCGATAAACTCCGCCACGCCGCGACCTGCGCCCTCTCCGAGCGGCGGGATGTGATCATTGTTTCCTCCGTCAGCTGTATCTACTCCCTCGGCAACCCGATAGACTACCGCAGCATGGTCATCAGCCTGCGTCCGGGGATGGAAAAATCCCGCGAAGAACTCATCCGTAAGCTCGTGGAAATCCGCTACGAGCGCAATGACATCGCTTTCCAACGCAACAAGTTCCGTGTGCGCGGGGATACCGTCGAGGTCTTTCCCGCCTACTCCGGGGAAAGTGCCATCCGCATCGAGTTCTTCGGGGATGAAGTGGACCGCATCAGCGAAATTACCGCCTTGACAGGCGAGGTGAAGGCCGTCCTGAAGCACGCCGCCATTTACCCTGCCAGCCACTATGTCGTGGATCCGGGTGTATTGGATGATGCCATCAGCGACCTTATGGAAGAGATGGAGGAGCGCGTCAAATGGTTCACTTCGCAAGGCAAACTCTTGGAGGCCCAGCGCATCCGCCAGCGGACGGAATACGACATGGAGATGATCCGCGAAACAGGCTTCTGCAAAGGGATAGAGAACTATTCCCGCGTGATGAGCCGCCGGCAGCCCGGTGCCGCTCCCTTTACCCTCTTTGATTACTTTCCGGAGGACTTCTTATTCTTTGTGGACGAAAGCCACGTCACCCTCCCGCAGGTGCGCGGCATGAGTGCAGGGGACCGCGCCCGCAAAGAGATGCTCGTCAACTACGGTTTCCGCCTGCCCTCCGCCTTTGACAACCGTCCGCTGGTCTGGGATGAGTTCTTGGAGCGCTTAGGTCAGCGCATTTTTGTCAGCGCCACCCCCGCTGACTACGAGCGGCAAAACTCCGTTCAGATTGTAGAGCAGATTATCCGCCCCACCGGCTTGGTGGATCCGGAAGTCATCGTCAAACCTACAGAGGGGCAGATGGATGACTTGGTCAGTGAAATCAACCTTCGCACCGGACGCGGGGAGCGCACCCTTGTGACGACACTCACCAAGCGTATGGCAGAGAACCTGACGGCCTATCTGGAGAACCTCGGCATCAAAGTGCGCTATATGCACCATGACATTGATACCATGGAGCGCATGGAAATCATCCGCGACCTGCGCTTGGGGAAATTTGATGTGCTGGTAGGCATCAACCTCCTGCGCGAGGGCTTGGATTTGCCGGAGGTTTCCCTCGTGGCAATACTAGACGCTGACAAAGAGGGGTTCTTACGTTCGATTTCTTCGCTCATACAAACGATTGGACGCGCCGCGCGCAATGCGCAGGGGCAGGTCATCCTCTATGCCGATGAGGTCACGCACTCGATGGAGGAAGCCATGCGCGAAACCTTCCGCCGCCGTGAGATACAGCTGGCTTATAATGCGGCGCACGGTATCGTGCCCCAGACCATCAAGAAAGACGTGCGCGACATCATCGAAATCAGCGGCGGGAGTATGAAAACCCGCAACCTCCCCAAAGCGGAAGCACTCAAAACCATGTCCCGCACTGAGAAAGAGAAGCTCATCCGGCAGCTGACCATAGAAATGCGCGCCGCCGCCAAGCTCTTGGAGTTCGAACACGCGGCCTACCTAAGGGATAAAATCAATGAACTGAAAGGGTGACGGTATGACGGCTGATGAAGTTATTTCCGCTGTTGCCGAATATCCGGAAGGCTATGCCGCCGTGCGCAGCCGATTCGCTTCGGCACGGGAGCGGATTCTGCAGGAGGCTGCTTTCCGGCCGACGCTGGAACGCTTGCATTCCGACGCACATCTGTATATGCCGTCGGATTTTAAGCACCTGACATACTCCCTGTACCGTGTATTTGACGAAACCGGCAGCCGGTCGGAGTTCCAAACCGAATACTACCATCGCCGTCATGCTTTAGCGTTTTGGCAGCTGCGTGTTTTCCTCGGGATTGAGGACAGCATTCGCGCATTGGAGGATACCCTTTGGCTCATCGCTGACGAATACAGCTGGTCCCTCCCGAACCATTACGGCGGTATAGCGCACCCGGATTATCCGCCGCGGCACTATGTGGATTTGCTTGCCGCGGAGACTGCGTTTGCTTTTGCGGAGGCGGATGCTTTGGTCGGTGATTCCCTCGCCGCGCCTCTGCGGCAACGGCTGCGCGAAGAAGTGGAGCAGCGCGTGTTTTCCTCCTACCTCACACGCCGCTTCAGCTGGGACGAGGAGGATAACAATTGGGCTGCCGTCTGCTCCGGTTCGGTACTCATGGCGGCTATGTACTATTTGGAAACGCCGGAGGCTCTCGCTCCCTTCTTTCGGCGCGGCATCCCGGATATAGCACGGTATCTTGCCTCCTTCGGTGCTGACGGCATCTGTACGGAGGGCTTGCTATGCTGGAACTACGGTTTCGGCTATTTCTGCGCTTTTGCCGACCTGCTCCTGGTGCGTTCCGGTTATAAGGCGGACTGGTTTTCTTTGCCGAAAGTAAAAGCCATTGCATCCTTCCAAAACCGTGCCATGCTGGCAAACGGTCTCGCCGTAAACTTTTCAGACAGCTCCATAGCCTCCTGCAACGCCGGGTTGACCTCCTACCTATACCGCAGATATGGCTTACCTGCGCCGCAGCTGCCCATCGGTGCGCCCGGACAGTATGGATTGGGCCGCTTTGCCCCGGCCTTGCGCAGGTTGGTCTGGACAGATTGGGACTGCCTGCAGAACCCGTCGCCGCCGCCGTGCGGAACATGGCACTATCCGGATGCCGGCTGGTCCATATTCCGCCGCGCGGGATTTGCACTTGCGGCGAAAATCGGACACAACGGCGAAATCCACAACCACAATGACATCGGCAATTTCATATTCGCCGTCGGCGAGGAAGCCATATTCTGTGACTTGGGGAAAGGCCGCTTTGACGCCCGTTACTTTCTGCCGGAATACACAGATAACTACATTCACCTCTCCTCACGCGGCCATAGTGTACCCATTATCGGCGGTCGCCTGCAAGGCAGAGGCGCGGCTTTCCGGGGGAGATGCATGCAGGCGGATACAGATACGCTCACGTATGAATTGGCCGAAGCGTATCCGTGCGAAGGGCTGCAGTCCTTTCAGCGGCAGTTTTGCTTGACGGCGGAAGGCTTCCGGCTGACCGACACATTTCTCTTTGCGGAAACCGCAGTTCCGGTCGAAGAGCGGTTTATCACAAAACACATGCCACAAGTGCTGCCGGATGGGACAGTAAAAGGCGGCCCCGTGTCGCTGTCCCATAACACAACGCATTCACCGGAGATTGAGGCTTTTACAGATGACAGCGCAACGGCCGTCTATGCGATTATATACCGCTTCCCTGCACAAAAGGCGCTTTCCCTTTGCTTCCGGTTTTGCATAGAAACGCCGCCTGTGCCTCCCGAAAAACTCCCTCTTGCAAAGTAATCCGATATGTGCTATAATATTTTCTATGTGAACGGCGTATTCTGTCGGAAAGGAGCTACCGCTTGACTGCCCTACTGCAAATGTTGGAAACCCATTGGAAAGACCTGCTGGTAACTTTCGGTATCAGTATGCTCCCGGTTGTCGAACTGCGCGGCGGTATCCCCTTTGCGGCGGTGCACGGGATACCCTTCGGGTTGGCGTTTGCCGTGAGCTTCCTCGGGAACATCCTGCCGGTTCCTTTTATCCTGCTGCTGTTGCGGCGCGTATTTCAGTTCATGGAGCAATGGAAGCTGACGCGGCGCGTGGTTTTGGGACTAGAACGCCGCGCCCGCAAGCATACCGGCACACTGGACAAATACGCACTGTTGGGTTTGTTTATTCTCGTTGCTATCCCCTTGCCGGGCACCGGGGCTTGGACCGGTTCTCTGGTGGCTGTCGTTTTTGACATTCAGATTCGCAGAGCTTTCCCCGTGATAGCTCTGGGTGTCTTGACCGCCGGGATTATCATGACGGTGCTGTCCTACTTAATTCCCGGCTTGTTCTTTGACATCGGCGCGTAAGACCTGCTTCCGGTCTTTGACTATACAGCAAAAGGAGAACCCCATGCCCTATATACCCATGACGTCGTACGACACTTCCCCGGCGGAGGTGCAAAAGCGCTATGATGACCAGATTCAAAAGCACGGCCGCATCACCAACATGAAGCGCACCATGCTCCATGCGCCGCTGGTATTCGATGTCTATATGTACTGGTACGAGCTCGCTGCAAAGCTGGAGGAGTTCCTCCCGCACCGCGCCGTGATGCTCTTCAGTTACGCCATATCCGCAGCCAACCGATGTCTGGTGTGCGGTACGTTCTTCCGCAAGATCCTCATCGACAACGGCGACGACCCGGATGAACCGGATCTGAACGAAGAAGAAGAGCTGCTTATGGAGCTTGGTTACTCCATCTCCGAGAACCCGCATGACATCGCGGAGGAAATCTACGGCGCACTCAAAGCCCGTTACACCAATGCGCAGATTGTGACGCTCATCGGCTTTGCGGGGCAGATGGCCGCCACCAATCTCTTCAATACCGTTGCCAAAGTGGATTTAGATGAGATCCTCTACAGCTACAAATCTACAAAGCCGCAAGACTGACGGCAATGCATGATACTATTAGAAACAGGAGTCACCCATGGCTGAATTCGAGAACAAATCCGTATTTATTACAGGCGCCGCCCGCGGGCAAGGCCGCGCCGCCGCACTGGCCTTTGCCAAGGAAGGAGCTGCCGTCGCAGCATTTGATGTCGCAACCAAGATAGAGTACCCCGCCTACGCGGAAGGCGCCGGAGAGGAGCTCCGTTCCCTCAAAGCCGAAATTGAAGCCTTTGGCGGCAAGTGCATCACCCCGGTTGGGGATGTCCGCGACGACAACGCCGTCACCGCCGCCGTGGAAGCTGCCATAGCAGCTTTCGGCAAGATAGACATCATCTTCAATAACGCCGGCATCTGTGCCTATGCGCCCATTGAAGAGATGACGGACGACGAATGGGATGCAATGATTGACATCAACCTCAAGGGACCGATGAATGTTGTGCGCCGTGCCGTTCCTTATATGAAGAAAGCCGGCAGCGGCGTGATAATCAACAACAGCTCCGTCATGGGGCTGCGCGGCGGCCGGCGGCTGTCGCACTATACGGCGAGCAAGTGGGGCTTGACGGGTTTAACCAAGGCATGGGCGATAGAGCTTGCGCCGTTCGGTATCCGTGTCGTAAGCATCCATCCCACAGGCGTGAACACACCCATGAACGACGGTCTGGCAGCCATGGAGGGCAAAACACCCAAGGAAATCGCCGAGGCCTCCGCAGGGAATCTCCTGCCGGTGCCGTGGATTGAGCCGGAGGACGTGAGCCACTTGGTGCTGTTTTTAGCCGGCGACAAAGCGCGGTACGCGACCGGCTCGCAGTTTGTATTGGATGCCGGGCTGCTGTCGGTTTGAAAGAGGTATTGTATGACATCAACCACAACCCCTGTGGAAGGCGTCCTCCTCCTCACCCCCCGCGTCTTCGGAGACAACCGCGGTTGGTTCTATGAGAGCTACAGTGCCAAAGCCCTCGCCGCCTGCGGGATTGCAGCGGAATTCATACAGGACAACCGCAGTTACTCCGCGAAGAAAGGAACCCTACGCGGTCTGCACTGCCAAATTGCCCCCCATGTGCAAGGGAAGCTCTTCACCTGCACGCGGGGAGCGGTGTTTGACGTTGCCTGCGATGCGCGCAAGGGTTCCCCGACTTACGGCAAGTGGTTCGGCGCGGAGCTGACGGCGGAGAACAAGAAGCAGCTCTGGATACCCAAGGGCTGCCTGCACGGTTTCGTAACACTCACCGACGATGTAGAGGTGCTCTACAAAGTCGACGCCCCCTACGCGCCCGACTGCGAGCGCGGCGTACGCTTTGACGACCCGTTTTTCGGTGTGGATTGGGGAATCCGTGAACCTATCCTCTCCGCCAAAGATTTGGCAGCCCCCTGCTTTGCCGAGAGCGGCGCGGACTTCACCTATTCCCGATGAATCGTAAACACGGTGCAGCCGCGCACGCTGCAAGCCGGCATCTAAACAAAGGAGAGCGAAATGAAGATTCTTGTTACAGGTGCCCGCGGGCAGCTGGGGACGGATGTGTGCCTCGCGGCAAAGAAGCGCGGGCATGAAGTGCACGAAGCCGACTTGCCGGACTTTGACCTGACAAACGAAACCGCCGTTCGGGAGGCTATCCTGTCCTATCAGCCGGATATCGTGCTGCATTGCGCGGCCTATACTGCTGTGGACAAAGCGGAGACCGAGCCGGATACGGCTTTTGCCGTCAACGTGCTGGGTACGCGCTATGTTGCCGAAGCTTGCAGCACCTTAGGCATATGGTGCATCTACATAAGCACGGATTATGTGTTTGACGGCTCCGGCAATACACCGTGGGAAGTCACAGACCCCACCGCGCCGCTGAGTGTCTACGGCAAAACAAAGTGCGCCGGAGAAGCGGAGGTGCGCACCGCGTTGCCGGACAAGTACATGGTTGTGCGGACAAGTTGGGTGTTCGGTGCGCATGGCGCAAACTTTGTGAAGACCATGCGCCGCCTCGGGGCAAGCCGCCCCCAACTGCGCGTGGTGGACGACCAGATTGGGGCGCCCTCCTACACCGTAGACTTGGCGTCACTCCTACTGGAGATGGCAGCGCGCCCGGTCTGCGGGACATACCACGCTTCCAATGCCGGCGAGACATCGTTTTGCAGCTATGCGCGGGAGATCCTCGCCGTGAGCGGTATAGACTGCCCGGTGGAGGGCATCCCCACAAGCGCGTATCCTCTGCCTGCCGCCCGTCCGCTGAACTCGCGGCTGTCGCCCCGATCCCTCATCGAAAACGGCTACACTCCCCTACCGGATTGGAAAGACGCGCTGCGGCGTATGGTAGGGGAGCTGAATTCATCCGCTTTGTGATGTAGCCGTATAGTTACACCCGATTATTTTACCCTGACAAAAACACTCATTTCACTCTCGCCGCGGTTGGCAAAGGCGTAGTAGGGTATGAAACGTAAGGTCTGCTCCGCCCACTGCTCATTATAGGGCGCATAGAGCTTCCCATCTGCCGGCACTTTGACGCGCCAACCCGCTGTCTCCAAGCATAAGCCGAGGCGGTCGTCCGGCTTTAGGGAGAATTTCGCATCGGGCGTGACGGCCAGCGCCCGCAGGTTGTCCCCATTGTCTATGGCTTCCAAGCAATACACGACCGGTCCGCGCTGTACGGCTGCGCGGCCGATGTCTTCCCATACATTGGTGTGTGCGGACATCAGCTTGACTTCTACGTTCATGTCGTACTGGATGGTTTCCTCGTCCGATGTGATGTTAAAGTAGTAGTAGCCATTGGTGAGCTTCGTCTTGGCGGTCAGGGAGCAATTGTCCGACCAGCCGGGGCGGCGTACGGCAATGCGGCGGCCTGCCATCCCTTTGAAGACAAACGCCACATGGTCGTCCCACGGGTAGTCGGTCACTTGCTTCACCGATACTGCCTTACCGTTCCAGTCGAAAGCGGTCTCGGAATCCATGAAGTGGTGGATATAGAGCGTGTCGGCATCCTTGGTATAGAGGTAATCCGTAATGGAACCCAAGACGCGGTTCAGGTTAGGCGGGCAGCAGGAGCAGCTGAAGACCGCCACACGCTGGGTAATGGGGAAGCGCTCGTTGCGCTCCTTCAGGCGGGGATGGATTTCCAGCGGGCACTCATAGAAGAACTTTTCGCCGTCCAGGGAAAGCCCCGCCAATATGCCGTTATATAAGCACAGCTCCGCCACATCCCCATAGCGGGAATCCGGCTCCAAGGCACTCATGCGCCGGGCAAACATCGCCAGCGAGATAGCGGCGCAGGTCTCGTTATAGGTGTTGATATTCGGCAGGTCGTAGTCAAAGGTGAACGCCTCGCCCTTGGCTGCGGAGGAACCGATTCCGCCCGTAATGCTCATGCGGCGGGTGCTGATATTCGCAAAGAGAGCGCGGCAAGCCTTGGCGAGGGATTCATCGCCGTCAATCCGCGCCAAGTCCGCCATCGCCGAATAGATATACCCCGCCCGCACGGCGTGCCCTTCCGCCTCGGTCTGCTCACGCAGGGGCTTGTGTGCCTGCACGGCTTTCACATTGGGAATCGTGCCGGGCGTGCCGCGGGTATCCACAAAGTAGCGCGCCAAACGCAGATACTTCTCGTCCCCGGTGGCGGCGTGGAGCTTGATGAGTGCCAACTCTATTTCCTCATGCCCCGGTGTCTGAAAAGCAGCTGACTTTTCTGTTACAAACACACGTTCGATATAATCTACAAACTTGCTCGAGACATTCAAAAGTGTATCCTCGCCTGTCGCCTCTTTCCAGGCGACCGCCGCCTCAAAGAGGTGACCGGCGCAGTAGAGTTCATGCAAATTCCAGTCCGTCCAACGCTTTTCGGGAGCGACGCGTTGGAAGTGATTGTTGAAGTAGCCGTCCTCCGCTTGGTACTTGGCGATTTGCTCTACAATCCACGCGCACTTCTCGCGCAGTTCATTGTCGCCCTGTCCGATAGCCAGGGTATCCGCCGCGCCCTCCAGCCACTTCACGACATCGGAGAGCCAATAGATGTGCGGCTCCTGCCCCTGCGGCCAAGGCGTTTCAAAATCCAATGTGATAATGCGCCCGGTCTCCTTGAAGCGCTCATAGACTGCCGGGATGGTATGGGCCGTATTCAAGTCTTGCTTCAGCTTCCAGAAGCCGCCGGTGAGTTTCGTCTTGTAGTAGGGAATGTGGGTCGTCATGCCGGTTCTCCTTTGGGAGTAGTATTGGAATTAGTTTGCGCATAAAAGAAGCCGTTTTGCAGTCTACGGGTTCCAGATTTCGCCGATGGCATAGTAAGCCGGTTTGGGGGTGTTGTCCTGCTCGCAGATGCCCCATTTAGTTTCCATGGGGCACTCGGACTGCCCGCAGATGCAGCATTCACCGTAGTCATGGTAGTTGTAGATGAAGGCACCGACCAGATAGGGAAGCTTCTCCAACCGAGGCAAGAGCCGGCGGTAGAACTCCGCCTGCCCTTCGCCGGTGTGGGGGCAATGCTTAATCTGCACCCCTTTCCCCAGCTGGCAGTAGATGTGGTTGATGAAATCCATGCTCAGCAGGTAATCGCCCTTGCCGTGGGATGCGCAGCGGTTGACGTAGTTCTCCCCAACGTGATTGCCTGTCTTGGCGGAGAGGTTTTGGAGGAAGGTGTCGGGGTTCTCCCGCAGGTCGTTTTCATCCTTAATGCCGTAGCTGTTGAGGAGAGCCGTTTTCTCTTCCTCTGTCTTCGGCTGCCCGGCGGAGAGGTAGCCGAACTCGCAGAGGATAATCGGTTTCTTCGTGAACGTCCACAGGAACTTCGCGCAGAGCCCGTGCATCGCGAGGTACGGCACATACTTAAAGAAAGAGCCGATGTAGATGTCAAAGCCCACGTAGTCAATGTACTCCATATAGGGGCGCATAAGAACCACCTGGTCCACCTGCGGACCGATGAGGTTGAAGCCGACCAAGATTTCCTTTTTGACCGGCGCCATCGCCTTGGCGATGGTTCCGGCAAAGGTGCAGCACTCCTGCAGCGTCAGTCCGCCCGCAAAGCGCGGGATGCTCATCTCATTGCCGATCTGGAACGCATCGGCCACGCCCTGCAAGTCCTCCGCCAGGAAGCGGGCAATCTCCGCCACGCGCTCCAAACCCTCCGGCGTGCGCGGGTCAATGCCTATCCGCAAAAACCAGCCGGGGTTGGGTGTAATCCACATCCGTTTGATGCCGGCGGCTTTCTGTTGAATGGCGCGCGCTTTGTCCCGCAGGTATTCCTCGCGGAGTGTTCCGTCTTCATCGAACGGCAGGACGCCGCCGTCTCGTACCCACGTGACGCCGATGTCCGTGAGAATCTTGTCGTCCTCCACATGGGAGGCATGGCACAGCCCATGCATCATCTTCCCGCCGTTGGATTCGCGGATGCGCCGGGTTTCGGGCGAACTGCGCTTGGTAAACGGTGCCTTGGCGAGGTTCACCGGGATGTACTTCAGGGCGTATTTGATTTGGCTCTTCAGATGGTCTTCCATATGAGTTCTCCTTATTTATGAATGCGGAGGGTGCGTTATATACCAAAGTAATCCTTCGCGTTGCCGAAGCTGACATCAAAAGCAAGCTGTTTCAAGAAGTCGGTGTCATTCGGGAACTTGCCGGACTCCACCCACTCCCCGACCAGCGCGCAGAAGATGCGGCGGAAGTAGTCGTGGCGCGGATAGCTGGTGAAGCTGCGGCTGTCGGTCACCATGCCGACGAACGTTGCGAGTGCACCCAGGCTGCCGAGCTGCTGCAGCTGTGCCGTCATGCCGTCAATGTGGTCGAGGAACCACCACGCCGGACCGTACTGCAGCTTGCCGGGGCACTCTGTGCCTTGGAAGTTGCCTATCATGGTGCCGAGCGTATAGCTGTCTTTCGGGTTGAGGTTGAAGAGGATGGTGCGCGGCAGTATGCCGTCATAGTCCAAGCTGCCCAGGAACGCGGAAAGCGGGCGGGCAATTGCAGGGTCATCTATGGAATCAAAGCCGCCGTCCGGACCGAAGGTCTCGAACATACGGCGATTGTTGTTGCGCATAGGCCCGATATGCAGCTCCATCCCCCACTCGCGCCGGGTGTATTCTGCGGCGAGGTACCGCATGAGAGCTGTGCGGTATTGGTCAAGCTGTTTGGCATCAAGCGTTTCACCCGCTAACCGTGCCGCGAATATGCCCTCCAACGCCTCCGGTGCCGCTTCGGCATAGGGAACATAGCTGAAGGCATGGTCACAGGCCTTGCATCCCAGGGACGCGAAGAACTCGATTCGCTCGGAGAGAGCGGCGCACAAGTCTGCGAACGTCTTCACCGCGTGCCCGACCCGCGCTTCCAGAGCAGCCAGCGAATCGGTGAACGCAGGGGCTTCGATTGCCAAAGCCCTGTCCGGGCGGAATGCCGGCAGTACCTGATAGGGCAAATCCTCTTTCAGCAGGGCTTCATGGTACTCCAAAGAATCCGCCGGGTCGTCCGTGGTGCATAGCGCATACACATTGGAGCGTTCAATCAGACTGCGCGGCGTGTAGCTGCCGTCGGAGAGCAACTCCAGCGTCTGTGTCCAGATTTCATCCGCTGTTTTCTCCGAGAGGGGCGTATGGATGCCGAAGTATGCCTGCAGTTCCAGGTGCGCCCAATGATACAATGGATTCCCGATGAGCTTGGGCAGGCAGGCGGCGAAAGCCTTGAACTTGTCCTCCCAAGAGGCGGTGCCGGTTATCAGCTCTTCGTTCACACCGCAGGAGCGCATTCCCCGCCACTTGTAGTGGTCGCCTGCCAGCCACATTTCGCCGATGTTTGCAAACGGCTTGTCCTCATAAATCTCTTTCGGGGAGAGGTGACAATGCCAGTCAAAAATCGGGGCGTTCTTCGCGGCGATATACATCTCCTGCGCCGTCCCCGTTGTAAGGAGAAAGTGCTCGTCCATAAAAGGTCTCATAGGGTTCTCCAATCTGCATTTCGTATTACCGGAATATAATAAACCATTTCGGCAAATTTGTCAAGGGGGTAGCGCGAGGCTATGCCCTTCAATTGTAAACAATTGGTAAATTATGCTAAAACCCTCTTGACAAACCGAAATTTATATGCTATGCTTAGAATTGAAGAGAAAGGAAACACCCAACCAAACCGAACCGCAAAAACCCCGGATTGTGAAGGAGGATGTACCTATGGAGCGCAAAGCCTTTAAAATGACCCCCAACCGCCGTTACTTTTTTGAGCACTTTGCCCCTGCCGAACAAGAAATCCTGCTGGGATTGCTCACGCAGTACGAAGCAGACGGCGTCGTTCCGGAGATCAATGATTCAATGATGCATATGGCCTTCGGCGCCATAGCAAAGAACATCGATGCCGCTAAAAAGCGCGCGGCGACCCTTGCCGCGAAGCAGAAAGCGGCACCTCAAGACGCCACAGCCGCGCCCGCGCCGCAGCCGGAGGAGACCCCCGACGCCGACGCCGCGCCTGCGCCTCCCAAGCGCAGCACTAAAGAGCTTCCGCCGCCCATCATGCACCCGCGCGGCGAGAAGTTTGCCCCCAACGAGAGCGAGAAGAAGCGCATCATCGCTGACTTTACGTGGTTTTACACTGAGTTTCCCTTTAAAAACAACAAGATGCCTGTTGAAAAGGCCTTGGAGTTGTGGTTAGACGAAGAGATGGATACCGAGCCGATCGAATACGTAATGAAAGCCCTGCGGAGGGACATCTCCTGCAAGGTTTTCAAAACGCACGCCCCGACGATGCGCCAATGGATTCTCCGGGAGAACTGGATACCGCTTGTTGAAAAGGCAGAGGCGCAGGCAAAAGCGCAGGCTGCGGCGCAGGCAAAAGCGCAGGCTGCAGCCGAAACAAAAGCGAGAGCCGCTTAATAGTTCTCTTCTTTCAGCCGGAAATAGGCACGCGCGTGGGCGCAGACCGGGCAGACCGGCGGCGCCTCCTTGCCGATATGGATATGCCCGCAGTTGCCGCACTCCCATATCCTGTCCCCCTCGCGGGAGAAGACCAAACCGCCGTTGATGTTTGCCAAGAGCTTCTTATACCGCTCCTCATGGGTTTTCTCTATGGCAGCCACGCCGTCGAAGAGTTTGGCGATACGCTCAAAGCCCTCGGCGCGTGCCGTGGCGGCAAAACCTTTGTACATATCATCCCATTCATAGTGTTCGCCGTCGATGCCCTCTTGGAGGTTGACGGTTGTGTCGGGCATTTGTCCGCCGACGAGCATCTTGTACCAAATCTCGGCATGCTCTTTCTCGTTGGCGGCCGTCTGCTCAAAGAACTCCGCGATTTGGACATAGCCGTCTTTCCGCGCCTTGGAGGCAAAGAACGTGTACTTGTTGCGTGCCTTGCTCTCCCCCGCGAATGCCTCCCATAGGTTTTGTTCCGTTTGGGTGCCTTTGATGTTTTCCATGCTGTAAATGCCTCCTCTTTCTGCGGGCGCGGCGCATAAGCCGCACCGCCTGTAGTTTAACCGTAGATTGGCTCAAAATCCGCCGCCCCATGCTTGCAGAGCGGGCACACATACCCCTCCGGCAAGACAGCGCCCTCATATACATAACCGCAAATCTTACAGCGCCAACCGGTCGGTACGGCCGAAGCCTGTGCCGGCGGCGGGGAAACCGGGGCTTTGGGCTTTACTTTGCTGTGGTAATCCGCATAGGTCAGCGGTTTGTCTTTACTGAGCTTGACGGCATCCGTTATGTCCGCCAAGAACATTGTGTGCGTTCCAAGGTCCACGCTGTCAAACACCTTGCAGGAGAACGCAGCGCAGGCAACCTCCGTGAGGTAGGGTACGGCGTTGGCATCCCATTTGGAAGCATACGTCCCGTCGAATTTGGCGAAGCCGCAGTCTGCCCCCGAACGGAACCCGAAGTGCTTGAACACATCGAATCCCGCTTTCTCCGACAGTACGGAGGCGGTAAAGAGGCCGCTCTGCGCAATCATCCCGTGCGTAGCACCGCCTTTGGTGAGAAGTACGGCCGCACGCAGCGGTTCCTGCGTCACCTGAATGAACGTATTGTCTATCATGCCGTTGGTATGGCCATCCCCTTTGGAGGCGATGACTGCAAGCCCATACGTCAGGTCGAAAAACGCCGTGTTGTCCATAACGAAAGCACCTCACTTTGCATATACGCAAATCTTCTATTAAGAATCATTCCTAAGAATACAGCAATTATACGCCAACCCCGCACATTTGTCAAGGCTTTTTATGCAATTTTTTTCAGTCACCCGGCGACGCACGCCGGGATGTGTTCTTGGTACAGCTCCAAGCTGTGATTCTCCCCGGGGCTCTTGCCTTTGCCGTCAAACCAGACGGTCGTACCGTACTTCCCCCAGCGGCGGCGCAGCACTTTCGCGGCCTTTTCAAAATACTGCCCCGGGATATGCGGCACAAGGTCGTCTTGGTTGCAGAAATTGAAGACAGCCGGATACGCCGGCACGGCATGGGCAGGATAGGTGATACAATCCGGCGCGGCAAAGGTATACGTATACAGCTTTGCCGGATTCACATCCCCGCTTTCGAGAAGGCGTACAGCCAGAATGCCGGCAACGGCGGCACCCCTGCTGTGCCCGGTGAGCAGGAACGCTTTGCCTTGCAGGACACCGCCGCAGTACTCCAGCAAGCGTTTGTATACCTTATCCGCCGCCCGCGAAAAGCCAAAATGCTCCCGCACACCGTCAACCCCGGTCCTGCGCGTGTGCAGCGTAGCGTTGGAAATCCAGTCGGAATCCGTGAACTTCCCAAACGTCCCCCGCACAGAAACAACAACCAGCGGCGTGCCGTCCGGCAAGGCGGCCTCGGCGAAGAAGCAAGCCTCGTTATTCAACCCATACCGTCGGTCGGAAGGCTTTTTGTAGTATGCGGTGGTTTTCAGCTCCGTCAGCCCATAGGCGGCGCTTATGTCTGCAGCCAGGGGCGGCGACCACCCGCCGATGGCGATATGCGAAGCGGCTTCGGCAATCGCTTGGCTGTATACGTCCGCTGCCGGCGCCTCCCGGAACACTTCTTGCAATGTCGGCATACCCAACCCTCCCGTTTTGACAAAAGCGGCAGGCACAGGACCTGCCCCGCAGCGTTATTTATGTATCGGTCTCTTCCCAATTGTGCCAGACCGCCTGCACATCGTCATTCTCATCGAACATATCCAGCAGCTTCGTCATCTTGGCGACATCCTCCTCTAAAGGCAGGATGGTCGTGGTGTTGGGCAGGTAAGCAATCTCCGCCGAGAGGAATGTATACCCCGCCGCCTCCAACCCATCGCGGACCTTGGAGAAGTCATTCGGTTCCGTGCGCACTTCATAGACATCCTCCCCCTCATCGAGGAAGTCCGATGCCCCCGCCTCCAGCGCCGCTTCCATCAGCGCATCCGGATCAATTCCCTGTGATTCAATGGCAATGACCCCTTGCCGGGTGAACATGAACCCAACGCTCCCGGTCTGCCCGAGGTTGCCGCCGTACTTGTCGAAGTAGTGCCGCATCTCCCCGGCGGTGCGGTTGCGGTTATCCGTCAAAGTTTCCACGATGACAGCCACACCGGACGGTCCGTAGCCTTCATAGACGATTTCCTCGTAGTTGGCTCCGCCGCTCTCCCCGGCTGCTTTCTTGATGATGCGCTCTATGTTGTCATTCGGGACATTGTTCTGCTTTGCCTTCGCGATGATGTCTTTGAGCTTGGAGTTGGTATTGGGGTCGGCGCCGCCCATACGCGCCGCTACCGCCAACTCCCGCCCGATTTTGGTAAAAATCTTGGCACGCTTGGAGTCTGTAACTTCTTTCTTGCGCTTAATGGTGGCCCATTTGGAGTGTCCGGACATAGGGATTTCCTTTCCGTCGGTCGGTTTGCGGGCATCGGGTGCCCATCACTTATCCTATTGAATGTATACTATTATACATCATATTCGCGGATTTGTAAAGATATTTCTTGTGAATTTCCGCCTGCGCCCGTACATTCTGTAATCGGCAATCCTTGCATATACTCCCTATAGCCCGCAATCCAAACCAAGGAGGAAAAAACGAATGATAGCCACGGCACGCTTCTGCAGGAAAGACTATGAGTACATAGGGGACGGCATGGTCAAAGGAATCAAAGGCTTTGAGGATTCCTTGGACTTATGCCACAAGGAAATGAACGACTTCATCAACGCCAACGGTATCCGCCGGGAGGATGTGATCGATTTCCACAAATACTACACCAAAATAGACAAAGGCGACATCTGGCAGATTATCCTTGAACTGTCCTACTGGATAGAGCCGCCCATTCCCGAGGAGGAGTAGTCCCGCCGGCACCGGCAGGAATTCACTTGACTTTACCCGGCAGAATATGTTATAATATTTGCAGAATAGGGAGGGAGTGAAGTAAAATAATGCCGATTCCGTTTACAAAAATGCATGGTGCCGGGAATGATTACTTATACATCAACTGTTTCAGGGAAGCGGTAGAGAATCCTGCGGCGCTTTCGGTAAAGTATTCGCACCGCCATTTCGGAGTCGGGGCGGACGGCTTGGTGCTGATTCTCCCCTCCGAGAGCTGCGATGTGCGTATGCGCATCTTCAACGCCGACGGTTCGGAGGCGCAGATGTGCGGAAACGCCTCCCGCTGTGTGGCAAAATATGCCTATGAGCGCGGGATTACAACGAACAACCCCCTGACACTGGAAACCAATGCCGGGGTCAAGACCATTCAGTTGGACGTGCAGGGCGGCATTGTCCGGTCGGCGCGTGTGGATATGGGCCGGCCCATTTTGGCTGCGGCAAATATTCCCTGCTTATACACCGATGAAATCGTTATACATCAACCGCTACAGCTATCGAACGGAGAAGAACTGCAAGTGACCGCCGTTTCGATGGGGAACCCGCACTGTGTTTCTTTTGTCGAAAATACAGAGGACTATCCCTTGGAGGCTATAGGCCCCCTTGTGGAGAATCACCCGCTCTTCCCGGAGCGCGTGAATGCGGAGTTCGTCCGTATACTCTCTCCGACGGAAATTCAAATGCGTGTCTATGAGCGCGGCAGCGGGGAGACGCTTGCCTGCGGAACCGGTGCTTGTGCGAGTGTCGTTGCCTGCGTCCTGAATGGCTTCTGCGAAAAAGACACGGACGTGACCGTCAAACTGCGCGGCGGGGACTTGGTCATCCGCTGGGATTCTGCAACCGGTTCCGTGTTCAAAACCGGACCCGCTGCCTACGTGTGTGACGGTGTTTTCCTGTAATGCTGCCCAACGAAAAGAGAAGCGTACCAAAGCAAGAGAAGTGAATCCCATTTTGAGACGGAGGAATATAGGAACCTAACTTTACATATGGAGCAATGATTGAAATGAAGGGCAAACGTGTTCCGATTGGCATATGGATGCAGAGGCTTGTCTTGCCTCTGCTGGATATGTGCGTGGTCTGGTTTGGGTACTACTGCGCCGAGAAGCTCTTGTACAACTTCCAACCGCTGCCCCTGTCACATATGGCCTATTTGGGGTGGACAAGCTTGTATGTGATTCCGGTGTACTTGCTTCTGTTTTTTGTATCGCGCTTGTATGCGACGCTCTGGAAGTATGCCGGCTCCGATGAACTGGTTCGCTGCGCCGGGGTGTCCGCCTTTGCGGGCGCGACGCTGTATGCCGTGGAGCGGATGCTGGACCATCTGGGACTCTTCGGTGTGTCTCCCCGGCCGAATGCAGCCTATTTCATTGCCGGCATGGTTATCATAACGCTCACCTTTGGGATGCGGGTGTTCTATCGGGCGGTGCGGCGGTTTAGGCATAAAATCTCCACGGTGTTCTCCTTTGTATCGCCGCAGCCGGTCAAGCGCCTCCTGATTATCGGTGCCGGCGATATGGGGAACATCGTCATCAGCGAATTGCGCGCCAACGACAATCGCCTGGGTGTTCCCGTGGCAATCGCCGACGACAACCCTGCCAAGCGCGGAATGCACATCGGCGGGGTGCGCGTCTGCGGGGACTGCAACCAATTGCCGCAGCTCGTGGAGAAATACCGCATAGACGAGATATTCTTCTGCATCCCCTCCGCAGAGGAGGAACGCCGCTCGGAAATCCTGAAAGCCGCCATTGCCACCGGCGTGGATGTGAAAGTATCCCCCACCCTGCTGGAGATGCGTTCCTTGGACGGCAGCGGCACCATTGGACGGATGCACCGCGTCGGTCTGGAGGACTTGCTGATGCGTCCGCGGGTGCAACTGGACGAAGCGGTCTGCTCCTACCTCAAAGGGCATACGGTTCTTGTGACCGGCGGCGGCGGCTCTATCGGCAGCGAAATCTGCCGCCAAGCGGCGAAGTACCGCCCGCGCCGCATTGTGATATTTGACATTTACGAAAACAATGCTTTCACGCTGAAAAACGAGCTGGACAGGCTCTACGGCGGCAAACCGGAGGTGTTCATCCGCATCGGTTCCGTCCGTGACCCGGAGGCCTTGGAGCGTGTCTTCACGGAATTCCTCCCCTCCTGCGTGTTCCATGCGGCGGCGCACAAGCACGTCCCGCTCATGGAGGACAGCCCCTTGGAATCCGTAAAGAATAATGTATTCGGCACCCGCAATGTCTGTGAAGCCGCCGTGCGCTTCGGGTCGGCGCATTTTGTGATGCTCTCCACGGATAAGGCGGTGAACCCCGCCAATGTCATGGGTGCTACCAAACGCGCCGCAGAGTGCATTCTGTTTGACTATGCCCGCTGCGGGTCAAAGACCAAATTTGCCGCCGTGCGCTTCGGGAATGTCTTGGGGAGCAACGGCTCCGTCGTGCCGCTCTTTGAGAAGCAGATTGACGGCGGCGGTCCCGTGACGGTGACGCACCCGGAGATGACGCGCTTCTTCATGCTCATACCGGAGGCAGCGGAGCTTGTGCTGCAAGCCGGCGGGCTGTCCAAGGGCGGCGATCTCTTTATCTTAGACATGGGCAAGCCTGTGCGCATCTTGGATTTGGCGGAGCAGCTCATCAGTCTGCGGGGCTTGCGCCCCTATGTGGACATCCCGATAGAGATTACCGGATTGCGCCCCGGGGAGAAACTCCACGAGGAACTGTTCGTGGACGATGAGCAGCGGGAAGCCGTCATGACGCAGAACGAGAAAATCTATGTCACCTACCCTGTCCCTATGAAAGCCGACCGGCTGAAGGAATGCCTGCGCATTCTGGAAGCGGCGACCGAACGGTCCGTCCGCGCCGACCTGCAGGCGCTCGTGCCCAACTATACGTATACCCAACCGGAAACGGAAGAAGTCCATTGGTTCAAGACCGCTTGAGTACCTCGCAGAGAAAACCCGCATCAAATGCATCGGTGAAAACGTATGTATAAAATAATCAAACGTATAAGCGACATTCTCATTTCCGCCGTCGGGCTAACGGCCGGTTCTCCCGTGTTTGCCGTTACGGCACTGTGTGTGTACCTTTCAATGGGGCGCCCCGTGCTGTTCCGGCAAGAACGCCCCGGCAAGGACGGGATACGCTTCACTCTCGTGAAATTCCGTACCATGCGTACGGGCGGCGGCACCGATGCCGAACGCTTAACCCAAGTCGGCCGTGTTTTGCGCGCCCTCTCCTTGGACGAGCTGCCGCAGCTCTGGAATGTCCTCAAAGGGGAGATGAGCCTTGTCGGTCCCCGGCCTCTCCTGCCGGAATACCTTGCGCTCTATACCCCACGGCAGGCACTGCGGCATACCGTAAAGCCCGGTATTACCGGGCTGGCGCAGGTGAACGGCCGCAATGCGGCCTCCTGGGAGCAGCGCTTGGAATATGACGCATTCTATGCGGAGCATCTCTGTGCCGGTCTGGATTTGCGCATCCTGTGCAAAACCGTTTGGAACGTATTAAAGCGGGAAGGCATTGAATCCCAAAGCGGGGTACCCATGGAGCCGCTCGGGGATTACCTTGCCCGCACAGCAGAAGAGGAGTTACAATCCGTTGGAAAAACGTAAGGAGAAAAGAATCCTCTTCGTCGCGACAGTGTCGCGGCATTTTTACCATTTCCATCAGGAGACCTTTGCCGCGCTGTCTGCGGAGGGCTGGGAGGTGCATTGCACAGCACTGCAGGACAGCCCGCTGCCTGCACACGCCGCGTTCTTTGCGCTGCCCTTTACACGCCGGCCGGTGTCAAAAGGGAATTTGATTGCCTTTTTCGGACTGTACCGTTTGCTGAAGGCGGGCGGCTACGCCGCCGTCCATTGCCACACCCCGATGGGCGGCATACTGGGCCGCTTGGCAGCTTTAACGCTGCGGAAAGCATACCGTCCGACGGTGCTGTATACTGCCCATGGTTTTCATTTCTACAAAGGCGCACCGCTGTCCGGTTGGTTGGTGTATTATCCGATAGAGCGCATCTTCTCGCGCTTTACGGACATACTCCTCACAATCAACAACGAGGATTACCGCGTTGCCAAGCAACGCCTGAAAGCAAAGCATACCATACACATCAACGGTGTTGGCTGTGATACCGGGCGGTTCTGCCGCGCCGCGGAGAGCGTGACCCCGACGATTATCTATACTGCCGAATTGAACCGCAACAAGAACCAGCGTCTGCTGATAGAAGCGATGCCCATGGTTTTGGCACAATACCCGACAGCGCGGCTGTTGCTGGTCGGGGAAGACAACCTGGAGGGGGCATACCAACGCTTGGCGGCGGAAGTCGGCGCAGCGGGCAGCGTGGCGTTCCTCGGCAAGCGGGACGACATCCCGCAACTGCTTTCTACCGCATGGGTCTATGCCGCTTCCTCACTGCGGGAGGGATTGCCTGTCAACGTGATGGAGGCCATGGCCGCCGGTCTTCCTGTCGCGGCGTTGGATAACCGCGGGCACCGGGAACTGGTGGCGGATGGGCATACCGGCTTTCTGGTGCTGGAGAAGAATGCAGAGCGCTTTGCGCAGGTATTGCTGACACTTTTGGGCGATGCCGCGCTGCGGCAGTCCTTTGGCAGCCGAGGCACCGCACGCGTGCGGAATCTGTATTCCAAAGAGACCGTGCAAGCGCAGTTGCTGCCGGTATACCATGCCATCACAGAGAAGGGAGGCGCGCCCAAGTGATACTGACCGTGTTCACCCCGACCTATAACCGCGCCCACCTGCTGCCGCGCCTGTATGCCTCCCTCTGTGCGCAGACCAACCAAAACTTTATCTGGCTTGTAGTGGACGACGGCTCCGCAGACGGCACAAGCCAGCTTGTGCATGACTGGATGCAAGAACCGCACGCTTTCCGTATGGAGTATATATATAAGGAAAACGGCGGGATGCACACGGCGCACAATGCGGCCTATGCGTATATCACTACGGAGATAAACACCTGCATAGACAGCGACGACCGGATGCCGCCGGAGGCGGTGGAGAGCATCCTCGCCTTCTGGGCGACATGCAGGGACGATGACACCATCGCCGGCTTCCTGGGCTTGGATACCGACTTTGCGGGGAACCGCATCGGCACACCGTTCCCGGAGGGGATTCCCTGCGCACGGTACTATGATTACTATAACACCTATGGGGTGCGCGGCGACAAGAAGTTTGTCATCCGCTCGGCCGTGGCAAGGCTTTACCCTTACCCGGTATTCCCCGGCGAGAAGTATATCGGCCTGAACCTCAAGTACCTGCAGCTCGATAAGCATTACTTATGGAGAAGCACCAACACCGTTTTGGTCCAAGTGGAGTACCAGCCGGATGGATCTTCCCGAAATATGTGGAAGCAATACCGCAGCAGTCCGCGGGGTTTCCTCCACTATCGCAGGGTGCTGATGGGTCTGCCTTTTGTGTCCGCCGGATTCCGCTTGCGGCAAGCACTCCATTGCCTGCCGGAGGCGTTCTTTTGGCTTTGCCGGATTCTGCACAGAGGGGGGAGATAGATGGCAAAACTTGCCGCTATGGTCGCGGTATATGCCCTCATGATTGCTGTATCGGCCGGGTGCGCATCGCTTTCTGCCCGCTACCCCCTTGCCCGTCCGTCCTTGACCGGCACCATGATACCCAACCCGATCGGTTTGCTGATTCCGATTGTCCTATTCGGATTCATCGCCGGTTTTCAGCACACTGTGGGGGATACGCCCTATTACCGCGACTGGTGGGCCTCCTTTATTGCGGCCGGCAAGCCGAAGGCAACGGGTTTCGGCGGCGGCAATACCCTTATGCCGTATATCCTGAGCTTTGCCGGGAAGTTCAATGAACTCTTTTACAACGGCGGTGTCCGGCAAGGGCAAATATTCATCCTTGTCCTCTCTTTGCTGTATCTGATACCTGCGCTGCTTATCCTCTGGATATACGCAGGGGACTTCGGCAATGCCTGCTATTTCTTCATGGCAACGGGTACCTACTTTGCGGCCATGAACGGTTTGCGGCAGTACGCGGCTACGGGCATCCTCCTTTTGGGGACACACTTCTTCCTGCACCCCAAGCTTTGGAAGGGCTTCTTGGGATTCCTGCCGTTTGTACTTCTGGCTTATACACTGCATTCCTCTGCGCTGATTATGATACCCTTGTTCTTTGCCGTGCGCCTGAGAGAGTTCTCTTGGTGGACCGTATTGATGGTCATCGGCTCGGTCGGATGCGTACTGCTGTCGAGCGCGATATTGCCCGGCTTTCTCAATGCCCTGGAAGGAACGGACTACCAAGTGTATTCTGAAAACGGTTGGTTTACCGGCAGCGTCGGAGATACCGGCTTGGCGCAAGGCGGTGCCTCCGCACTGCGGGCACTCGTGAGTATGGCTGTCCTTATCTTGGTTTGGCTGCACCGCAGCACGTTCCGACGCATGGGGTTGACCGGGCGCATACTGATAAACTGCCAAGTGGTGCAGCTTTCCATCAATATCATATCTACATTCAACTGGATTTTCCAGCGTCTGAATATCTATCTCTATATCTTTCAGGTCCTATTGCTGTGCTTCTTGTTCAGAGAGCTTGTCCGTAAGTACGGCAGGAACAGCATCTGGAACATCGGCGGTAAAGTCTGTTTTGCCGTCTATGCCTATCTCACCGTAGGCGGGAATGTAACGTCGTATCATAATGTCTGGCTGCCGTGGACGCTGACGCTTTGAGCGGGTTCCTCTGCTTAGGCGGTGCCGGCATCCTCTTCCGAAGCCGCCGCCGCTAAACGGGTAAGCCTGTGGTTCATGCCGGAACGCGTGACGCCGTCTGCACTCAGCGCACACAGTTCCGCCAAAGAGGCCTCCGGGTTTTCTTCCCGCAGTTCGGCTGCCGAGCGCAGTTCCGGCGGAAGAGCCTCGAACCTGCCGCTTTCCCGCAGGACGGCGATGGCTTGCAGGTGGCGGGCAGCGGCCTTGGTCATGCGGCTTAGGTTCGCGACATCAAAGTTGTTTTGGCGGTTGATACGGTTGCGGACATCACGGACGACTTTCTTCTCCATGAAAGCAAGATAGCTCTTCTGCGCCCCAAGGAAAGCAATGAATTGCTCTATCTGCCCGGAGTCCTTGATGTATAATAGCCAGGCACCGTTCTTTTGGGCGGTCTTCGGGGCGACATCAAAGTCCTCCACGTCCACACCGAGGCCTGCGATGAAATCCCGCAGACTCTCCGACAGCCGTTTGGAGCCGACGGCGAGGGCCAGGTGGTAACCCTTGCCGGGGTCGCTGACGACACCGCAAGCCAAGAAGACACCGCGCAGAAAAGCGGCACGGCAGCACTCGTTGTCGATATTACTCATCTCAACGGTGAGCGGACGGCGCGGGTCGTGACCGTAGTCCTTCACCAATTGCTTGCGGTCGCCGTAGAGGAGGGCTAAGCCGTAGTCCCGCGCAAAGCGGCAGCAGCCTTTCGCTTCCGAAAGGGTCATGAGTTCCGATTTGAGGTCGGCGGAGTAACTCATTGCCTGCCGTGTACTCCTTTGTCTATATCGCGGTGGCTGACATGAACCGGCCAGCCGTCTTCTTTCAGTTTTTCCCCCAAGAGCCGGGTAAACAAAACGGAGCGGTGCTTCCCGCCGGTGCAGCCGAAAGAGATGGTGAGGGAGCTTTTGCCCTCTTTCTTGTGGAGGGGGAGGGAGAACAGGAGGAGGTCTTGTATCCGGTTGTACATCTCCCGCGACTCCGGGAAGGAGAACACAAAGTCCTCTATACACTTCTCCAAGCCGGTGTGCGCTTTCAGCTCCGCTATATAGAACGGATTCGGGAGGCAGCGCACATCAAATATCATATCCGCGTCATGGGGCGCCCCATTCTTGAAGCCGAATGAATTCAGGTGAATCTGCATGACACCCTGCGTCCCGGCGGCGAAAAGCTCCGCCATGCGCTCTTTGCACTCCGAGGGGCGCAGGTTTCCTGTATCCAAGTAGTAATCCGCCCGGGCGCGCAAGGGTTCCATGAGCTTGCGTTCTGCCGCGATGGCGCCGGATAAGCCCAAGGAGGGCTGGCGTGCCAGGAGCGGGTGCTGGCGGCGGGTCTCTTTGTAGCGCCGCTCCAGGACTTCGTCCGGCGCATCCAAGAAGAGGACAGAGAACACCGTCCCTTCGGTGCGCATACCATCCAATATAAGTGCGGCTTCTTCAAAGCTGCTCCCGGCGCGGGCATCCATCACAATGGCGCAGTCTTCCACCGGCTCGGCGGCACTCTCCAGTAGGCGGACAAAGGTCGGCGCCAGGGAGGGGGGGAGGTTGTCCGCGCAGAACCAACCCATGTCCTCCAGCGCATCCGTTACAATGGACTTGCCGGCACCGCTCATGCCGGTGACAATCAGTAAGCGCATGGGCGGTACCTTTCTTTGTGATATAAGACAATCTTATGCTTCTTAGGCTACGGTCGCTTCTATCGGTGTTTCTTCTTTCATGGCGGCTTCCTTTTTACGCTCTACGCGCTTCTCTATACAAATCGTAGCATCGTACATCGTTCCGCAGGCGGTCCAGAGTTTATCGGCGGCGGCGGCCCATTTGGCATAGCCGGCATAGGTTTTCGGGAAGCGGCGGTAATGGGCTTTCAGCAGTGTGGCAAAGCTGACGCCTTTCACTAAGTTCTTCGCCGTCCCCAATGAGATGTTCTTTGTGAGGACACCGCCGACCATCTTGCCGACCAACTCCACGGCTTCGGCGGGGGGCAGTTCGGCGTTGTACTCACGGTTGAGGCGAGTCATGGCCTTGTCGTTGAACACAATCTCATGGCGGAACTCGTATTCCATCTCTTCTTCCGTGCAGTCTACGCTGTTGATGAGCGTCGCCATGATGTAGGAGAAATCGGCGGCTTGGGAACGGTTGTAGCGGACGCAATACTCCCAGAGGGCTTCGCGCGTGGGGTACTTGTCATGCTTCATTGCTTTATCCGCAACATCGGCGGCCATACGCGCTCCCACCCAGCCGGAACATACGCCTTCGCCGACCCACTTGTTCATGCAGGCGGCATCGCCCATGACGACAAAGCCGTCGTCCGCCAAGGCATAGGGGGCGCGGCGGTAAGGAATCTCGCCGCGCTCTTGGCGGATGTACTCCCCTTCCGGGAGTTCCACCGCTTGTTTGAAGCGCTCATAACACTCTTCGGCGTAGGCATAGGAGATATTCGCACCGGTGCCGATGATGCACTCATCGCGCTCCATGCTCTGCCCAATCCACGCTTTATAGTATGCCCAATGCTCGGCACGGACGGGGGCATCCTCTTCCGGATTTTTGAGCTTCAGGAAGTTAAGTACCACAAACATCTTGTCTTCCTGTGCTACGGGGAGGCGATCAATACAGGAGCGGCTGTGCATACGGATACGGCCGGCGGCTTCCAAGCCGGAGCAATCGGCGGTCAGTCGTGCCGCAACCTCTAAGACGCTGCCGTCCGTCAAACGGCGGCAGAAACCGCCCGCAATACGGCTGTATTCATCATAGCGAAAACCCGTGAACTCTGTGGAGAGGGCGAAAGCCACACCTGCATCCGTGCACCACTTGCGCATACGTTTCAGCAGCGGCGGCAAGCCGGTGACAAGGAAAGGATAGTAAGCGTATTTGATGCACTCCGTCCCCGCTTTGCGCTTTTTGTACTGCGACTTCGGGGAGTAATAGGAGCCGTCATAGAAGAAGTTGTAGAAATCTTCGTCACCGACGCGGGGCATGGGGATGCCGAGCTTATGGAACATCTCCCAATCCACGTGGAGAGTTCGCAGGCGCTGCCCGAGTTCCTCTTCGCTGTCTCTGTCCACGACCAGGACTTTGTGCCCTTTGACTGCCATCTCATGCGCAAAGTAACAACCTGCGGTTCCCGCGCCGATAACAAGAACATCATATGTAAGGGTTTCGCTGTTTGCCATACATTAACCTCCCGAATTTGCAGGTCTTAGGTTCCCGGAAGCAGATTGCTGTTTGCCAAAGCAAAGCACACTCTACCCCCTATGAAACCTGACTGCTAACGATACGATTATACCACAGCTTGTTTTTTTTTTCAAGCTCTTTTTCATTATATTGTAAAAAAAGAAAAAGAATTCAGTAATTATGGAAATCGGTGAAATTTATTCAGTCATTTTAAAAAAACATCGAATAATGTAATGCAGGCAGAGAAAGGAATACGCCCCGCTGCCGGCGGGCGGCGGCTTTTTAAGGGAAGATATACAAGAAAAAACCTTGACAAAAGTGCTATAAACATGGTATAATCTCTATAATGGCTGAAAAGGTATTTTGCCGGGAGGACGAAGCAGTTGGACAATACGCTCAAAAGCATGGAAACCATTGTGGCATTATGCAAGACGCGGGGGTTTGTTTATCCCGGCAGTGAGATATACGGGGGCTTGTCCAACGCATGGGACTACGGTCCCTTGGGGACGCAGCTCAAACAGAATATCAAAGCGGCTTGGTGGCGGAAATTCGTGCAGGAGAACCCCTATAATGTGGGTGTCGACTGCGCGATTCTCATGAATCCGGCGGTATGGCAAGCTTCCGGGCATCTCGTCAATTTCAATGACCCATTGATTGACTGCAAAGCCTGCAAAGCCCGCCACCGCGCCGACCAGATTGTGGAGAAGTGGCAGAAGGAAAACGGCATTGAAGACGGCTTCAACCCCGACGGGCAAACCAACGATGCCCTGACGGCATACATACAGGAGCACAAAGTGCCCTGCCCCACCTGCGGCAAGAGCGACTTCACCGGCATACGCAAGTTCAACATGATGTTCAAGACATTCCAAGGTGTTACGGAGGACGCCTCCACGGAGATTTACCTTCGGCCGGAGACGGCGCAGGGGATGTTCGTCAACTTCCGCAATGTCCAGCGCACCACGCGCCGCAAGCTGCCTTTCGGCATCGCCCAGCAGGGAAAGAGTTTCCGCAATGAGATTACCCCCGGCAACTTCATCTTCCGCACACGGGAGTTTGAGCAGATGGAGCTGGAGTTCTTCTGCAAACCGGGAACCGAATTGGAGTGGTTTGACTACTGGCGCACCTTCTGCAAGGACTGGCTGCTGCGCTTGGGCATTCAGGAGCAGAACCTGCGCTTGCGCGACCACGAGAAAGAGAAACTCTCCCACTACTCCAACGCCACAACGGACATAGAGTACCTCTTCCCCTTCGGCTGGGGAGAACTGTGGGGTGTGGCTTCGCGTACGGACTTTGATTTGAACGCCCACCAAAGTGCCTCCGGGCAGGACTTGACGTATTTTGACCAAGAAGCCAACGAACACTATATCCCCTACTGCGTGGAACCCGCCGTCGGCGTGGACCGTATCTTCCTGACTGCCCTGGTGGATGCCTATGACGAGGAAGTAGTGGATGCCGCCAAGAACGACACCCGCGTGGTGCTGCACCTGCATCCGGTCTTGGCACCCGTCAAGGCCGCCGTCCTGCCGCTCTCCAAGAAGCTCTCCGAATCGGCTTTGGAGATCTATACTGCGTTGTCCAAGCAGTTCTTCTGCGACTACGACGATGCCGGCTCCATCGGGAAACGCTACCGCCGGCAGGACGAAATCGGTACCCCATTCTGCGTGACCGTCGACTTCCAGACCGCAGAAGACAATGCAGTCACCATCCGTGAGCGCGACACCATGGAGCAGGTGCGTATCCCCATTGCAGCACTCGGCACATGGTTCGCCGAGAAGCTGGCGTTTTGAAACAAACAGACGAATAGAAGCACATACGTGCCGATATTTCCCGAAAACCAATGATACAAAAGGGAGCTTAACCGCAATGCCTACCGTGCAAATCACCGAAACCGTCCTGCGCGATGCCAACCAGTCCCTGATTGCCACCCGCTTGCCCTACGCCGACTTTTCGGCGGCGTTGGAGAAGTTGGATGCGGCGGGGTACTATTCCTTGGAGTGCTGGGGCGGCGCCACGTTCGATTCCTGCCTGCGCTACCTCGGCGAGGACCCTTGGGAACGCCTGCGCCGGATACGCAAGGCCTGCCCGAACACAAAGCTGCAAATGCTTCTGCGCGGACAGAACCTCTTGGGCTACAAACACTACCCCGATGATGTGGTACGTTTGTTTGTCAAAAAGAGCATCGAAAACGGAATCGACATTATCCGCATCTTTGATGCCCTGAATGACCTGCGCAACATCGAAACCGCCGTGGATGAGACCCTCAAAAACGGTGCCCATGCCAGCGGAACCATCTGCTTCACCACCAGCCCGGTGCATACGCTTGATGCCTTCGCCGCCCTCGCCAAAGACCTGAAATCCATGGGGTGCCAATCCATCTGCATCAAAGACATGGCCGGCATCATGGGACCGCAGGAGGCCTATGACCTCGTCGCCGCCATCAAATCGAAAGTAGACCTGCCGCTTGTCGTCCACACCCATGCGACCACGGGACTGGGCTTCATGACGCTCCTCAAATCCGTTGAAGCCGGCGCCGATGTGATTGACACAGCCATTTCCTGCTTCTCCGGCGGGACAAGCCAAGTCGCTACGGAGACCATGGTCTATGCCCTCAAGCAGTTGGGCTATACCGTGGACATTGACGAGAAGAAGCTCAAGAAAATCAATGACTTCTTTAAGCCTGTCGTAGCAAAGTTCTTGGCGGACGGTACGCTCAATCCGACCGTTATGCAGACAAAGACGGATGCCTTGGTCTACCAGATTCCGGGCGGGATGCTCTCGAACCTCGTGGCACAGCTCACCGCGCAGAAGAAGCTCGACAAACTGGACGAAGTCCTCGCGGAGACACCGAAAGTCCGCGCCGACCTCGGGTATCCGCCGCTTGTTACCCCTATGAGCCAGATGGTCGGCGTGCAGGCCGCCACCAATGTCCTCGTCGGCGAGCGTTATAAGAACGTCAGTAAAGAAATTCAGTCCTATATCCGCGGTGAGTACGGCAAAGCCCCCGGTCCCATAGATCCGGAGCTGCAGAAGAAGGTCCTCGGCGATACGCAGCCCGTCACCTGCCGCTATGCCGACCTGCTCGAACCCGGCTTTGAGGCTGCCAAGAAAGAACTCGGCAGCCGCGCGGAGTCGGAGGAGGATGTCCTTTCCTATATCGCTTTCCCGCAGCAGGCGGAAGCCTACTTCGATGCCCGCGATGCGAAGAAGAAGAACACTTTCACCTACAGCATAGAGAAAGTGGGGTGAGGGAGTGACCGAAACTGCTGCTGCCCTCTCCGCTGCGGGGGAAACCGTGACCGCCGTTGCGGCACAAGTCACCGGCAAACTCACCGGACAACCCACGCGGTTCGGAGAATTCAACCTCACCGATACCTTTATTACGGCCGTTACGGGTATGGTCGTTGTGCTGTCTATCCTGGCTTTCCTTTCTATCATCATACGGCTGGTGTCCCGCGGCTTCATTAAAGCCGGCAAAAAAAGCGACGGCAACCCGGCGGCAAAGCCCAAGAAAGCAAAGGCGCAAACGCAGAAAGCAGCTTCGGTTTCTGCGGTTATGCCGCAGCAGGTTCTGCCGGCGATTGCGGCATTGCCCGCGCCGGTGCAGCTTTCCGGCGTGACGGAGCCCACCGCCGCCGTCATTATGGCCCTCGTGGCGCACAAGACCGGCATACCTTTGGATCGCTTGGCATTCAAATCGATAAAGCTTGCCGTTCCCGAACTTGAGACCGATGCGGACGACCCCACGTCCGCCGTTATCATGGCACTCGTTTCCGACCAAACCAAAATCCCGCTTGACCGCTTAGTGTTCAAGTCGATTAAATTGCTGGAGGACTAACCGAAGATGAAATACAATGTCACACTCAATGGGAAAGTATACGAAGTCGAAGTCGAAGAGAGCGAAGCTGTCATCACGTCCGTGACGGATGCGCCGGCAATCGCCGCCGCTCCTGCGGCGGCAGCTGCCCCTGCGGCGGTTCCCGCAGCGCCGCCCGTACAAGCGTCGCCGGCACCTGCCGCGGCGCCTGCTCCCGCTTCTGCCGCTGCTGCAGACGGTGAGAAGATACTGGCACCCATGCCCGGAACCATCCTCAAAGTGGATGCTGCCGTCGGTGACTCCGTCAAAGGCGGTCAGGTTCTGCTAGTCTTTGAAGCCATGAAAATGGAAAACGATGTGCAAGCCCCGCACGACGGTGTGATTAAACAAGTGCTTGTCCAAAAGGGCAGTACCATCAACACCGACGACGTACTGATTGTCATGTAAGAACATCCATTTCTCTTATATAACTCCGGGGCGGGGAGACCCGCACCGTGCTTGGAGGAACCCTCGTTGAATTTGCTGGACTCCCTAAGCCGCCTCTGGGAATCAAGCGGCGTGGCGCACCTATTCACAGACAACGGCTTTCTATGGCAGAACCTTGTCATGATAGGCGTTGCCTTTGTATTGCTCTACTTAGCGATTTTCAAGGAATGCGAACCGCTATTGCTTGTACCGATAGCATTTGGTATGCTTTTGGTGAACCTGCCCGGCGGGAACATCTTTGCCGACCCGACAAACCTTTTCGGCGCCGCCGATGCCGTCGCCGACCACAGTTCCCATTGGTATGACACCGGACTGATACGGATATTCTATATGGGCGTAAAGTCCTCGGTGTTCCCTTGCCTGATATTCTTAGGCATCGGTGCGATGACGGACTTCGGTCCCCTGCTCGCGAACCCCTCCTCCTTGCTTCTGGGGGCGGCGGCGCAGTTTGGGATTGTAATCGCGTTCTTTATTGCCATCCTGCTGGGCTTCACGCCGGAGGAAGCGGCTTCCATCGGCATCATCGGCGGCGCGGACGGTCCGACGGCTATCTTCCTTACCAGCAAGCTGGCACCGCACCTGCTGGGTTCCATAGCCATCGCGGCCTACAGCTATATGGCACTCATTCCGTTCATCCAACCGCCGATAATGAAGCTCCTTACAACGGAGAAAGAGCGCACAGTCAAGATGGGTCAGACCCGCAAGGTCTCCAAGATAGAGCGCATCATCTTCCCGGTCATTGTGCTTGTGCTGACGGCTCTCGTCCTGCCGGACACGATTCCGCTGATCGGTATGCTGATGTTCGGGAACCTCATCAAAGAGTGCGGCGTGACGGATCGCCTCTCCGATACCGCCCAGAACGCCCTGATGAACATTGTCACCATTATGCTGGGTGTTTCTGTCGGTGCTACGGCAAACGGCGCACAGTTCCTACAGCCCTCGACACTCGCTATTATCTTCCTCGGTCTGATGGCGTTCTCTTTCTCCACCATGGGCGGGCTTATCTTCGGGAAGTTCATGTACCGCATCACCAAGGGAAAGATTAACCCGCTCATCGGTTCCGCCGGCGTATCCGCCGTCCCGATGGCGGCACGCGTCGCGCAGCGGGAGGGCGCAAAGTACCTTCCGGGCAACTTCCTGCTTATGCACGCCATGGGACCCAACGTGGCCGGTGTTATCGGCTCTGCGGTTATGGCGGGTTTCCTGCTCTCCTGTTTCGGCGGCTGATTTGCGGCAAAGTATACGGCACCGTTGCACATAGCCTCGGTGCCGTTGGGTTTATCAAAAAGTGTAAAGCACAATCATCGGTACCGGCAAACGCACTGCATTGCGCTACGAATCGAGGTAATTCAGTACCTGCCCAAAGAGTGCCTCCGGGTCAGCGAGAAACTTCTCCCGCAGGCGCACGGTCTGGTCGTAGTCCGCGCAATACAGCGTAATGCGCATGAGCATATCGGCACCCTCCCCTTGCCGCAGTGTGACGTAGAATCCGCCGTCCGGCAAGGGCAGCATGGTGAAGTACCGGTCGGCATCCTGCATTTCCTGCTCCAGATACCTTTCTGCGGCAAAGAGTGCTTTGCTGCGGATGCGCTCCGGCAGATGCACGGACTCTCGGAGGCAGACATCCTTCATTGCCGGGGACACAGTAAGCTGTATACCGCCGCCGCATCCTGCGGCTTCTATCTTGCCTTCCCCTATGAGGGAACGAAGGGTGCCGGTGAACTCAAACCAGTTGGCGATACCTTCCCCAATCACAGCCTGCACCGCCGCCTCAAAGGTGAGCGGGAGTGCCGTGGCGCCGCTGAGGAAGAGAAGCAGCAAGCGCAGCTCCTCCCGGCTGACGACACCGCCGGGAGGTGTATTCTCTGTGAAAAACGCATCGGGCGGCAAGGCGATACACCTCTATTTTATCGTGCATTTATTTGCTTTTAATTCTTGTTTCGGGCGGCTTTGGTTTTTGCCAGCAGGTAATGGATACGCTCGTCCGGATGGAGAACCATAGACAACGACTGGTCGTGGTTGATGGTGTCTATGATATAGGACATATACTTCTCCAGCGGCACACTGCAATACCACTCCTGCGCCAGAAGCTCCTGCGGCTGGTAGATAAGGTTCGTTGTGAATACCTTCGTGAAGAGTCCTGCCTTATATGCAGCGTTGAACCGCTCTAAGCCCTCGCAGAACAGACCAAAGGTCACGCAGATGAAGATGCGCTTGGCTCCCAACTCATGCAGCTTGGAAGCTACGTCAATCATGCTGTCGCCGGAGGAAATCATGTCGTCCGGGACGATGACATCCTTTCCGGAGATGTCGCGCCCCAGATACTCATGCGCTACAATCGGGTTGCGTCCTTTGATGACCAACGAATAGTCTCGCCGCTTATAGAACATCCCCAAGTCCACACCGATCATGTTGGCAAAGAAGATGCTCCGGCTCATGCCGCCCTCGTCCGGAGAGATGACCATCAGCTTCTCTTTGTCAAACTCTATATCCGGAAAGGTGCGCACCAACGCTTTCACCATCTGATAGGTCGTGCGGACATCCTCAAAACCTACATTCGGCACGGCATTCTGTACGCGGCCGTCATGCGCATCAAAGGTGATAAAGTTATTAACTCCCATCGCCTCCAGTTCTTGCAGCATCATCGCGCAATCCAGTGATTCCCGGTTGCTGCGCTTGTGCTGCCGTCCCTCGTAAAGCATGGGCATAATGACCGTAATCCGCCGCGCCTTCCCGCACGTCGCAGATATCGCCCGCTTCAAATTCGCGAAGTGTTCGTCCGGCGAGGTCGGTACCTGCACGCCGAACATCTCGTACTGTACCCCATAGTTGAACGGATCGCAAAGCAAAAACATGTCATAGCCGCGCACCGATTGCGTTATCGTGCATTTGCCCTCCCCCGTCGCGAAACGGTCAAAGCGCGCTTCTATTATATAGCTCTCTTTCACATAACGCTGCAGAATGTCATCCGCCGGCAGCTTCGCTACATAATCCCGCCGCCACTTCGTGATGTACCAGTCTATCTTTTGTGCCATTGACTCAAAGCCGGGCATCGGCAGAATGCCCAATTCCCCATTCGGGACTGCGTTTTGGTAGTCCCCTGCTAAGTTCTCCATGTGGTTTCCCCCTTTGTGATCGGCTTGGTGGTTTAGTTGAGTTGAGTTTAGCTGAGTTTAGTTGCGTTGAGTTAAACTCAACTAAACTAAACTAAGCTAAACATACGACTCTTCGACCTTAATGACGCACTTACTCTCCGCCACGGCATCCTCAATCAAAGCGCAAGCCTGCCGCCGCACGGTATCCTTGTCCAAAGCAAAGCCGTGCGGAACGACGATGTCAAAGATAAGGTTACGGTGGTGCTGCCCTAAGACGACGCGGAAATCATGCATCATCAGGGCAGGATGAACCATAGGCAAGAGCTGCTCCACGCGATGCTGAAGCTCTTTAACAGCACCGTCACAGGTACAGAGCGGATCGTAGTGCAAGGTGAGTTTGATGCCGAGTTCCTCCCCGACATCCAATTCGATGCGGTCAACGACCTCATGACCGTCGCAGACAGGAAGTTCCTCCGGCATCTCGACATGAACGCTGGCAAAGAGTGCACCCGGTCCGTAGTCGTGAATCATCATATCATGAACGCCTTGGACATACTCGTAGGACAAGATTTTATTCTTCAGAGCCTCCACAAGTTCCGGAGCCGGCTTCTCCCCTAAGAGCGGACTGACGGCATCTTTGAGTATCTTTATGCCATTGTAAATAATAAAGACGGACACTGCCATGCCGAGCAGCCCATCCAGAGGCAGCGGATAGACGCGCTCCCCGAAGACAAGAGAGACAAGTGCTACAGCCGTCGCGGCGCAATCCGAGAAAGAATCCGTGGCGATAGCGGCAATGGTTTTGGAATCTATCTTCTTGGCTGCGTTGCGGCAGTACAGGCCGAGTGCAATCTTGACGGCTATCGACAATGCCAATACAATTGCAGTCATGCGGTCAAACGGCACCAGCTCATCCGCACGCGTCTTCAGGAAAGACTGCTGGCAAAGCTCAAAACCGAGCAGCAGTACCAAGAATGCCACGACCAAGCCCGCAATATGCTCATAGCGGCCGTGCCCGTAAGGATGCTCGGCATCCGGTGCTTTTCCGCTGGACCGAAAACCGATGGTTGTAATAATACCGCCGGCGGCATCCGCAGCGTTGTTAAAGCCATCCGCGGTGACCGTAACGCTGCCCAAGGCGATGCCGAGAGCAGCTTTGGTTACCCCTAAAACAAAGTTCACGCCGACAGCAACGGTGCCGCAGCGTTCCCCCTGTTTCAAGCGTTCGTCCATAAGCCTCCTTGGATAATGCCGCTATAAGCACACGAGATGCCCGCGGCATTGCAGCGGATTAAGGCGCGGGTAGCTTTCGGAATCGGATGTACAGTTTACAGAATCTCACCTAAAGCACCGGGTGCCGGTGCGGCTGCATTGGATTCGTCTGTGTCGATGTGCATAGCCAAAGCAAAGTTCGGATGCACACGCACCACCACATCACCCAAGGTCAAAGCACGGTCTGCGGAGGGAATCTTGACTTCCACGACCTGTTTATCAACCAGTCCGTAGCTCTCAGCGTCAGCAGGGGTCATGTGTATGTGGCGCTTGGCGGCGATGACGCCCTCTGTCAGTTCCACCTCTCCGGCAGGTCCGACAAGCTTGCATCCGGGAGTACCGGCTATGTCGCCGCTCTCCCGAATGGGAGCTGCCAAACCGATGCTGCGCGCATCTGTCAGGGAAATCTCCACCTGCGAGGCAGGACGCACAGGTCCCAAAATGGATACGCCGGCGATACTCTTCTTCGGACCGACAACGGTTACGCGCTCCTCAGAGGCGAACTGCCCGGGTTGGGAGAGTGCTTTCTTAACAGTCAATTCATGCCCCGCTCCGAAGAGAGCCTCCAAGTGCTCCTGCGTAACGTGGACATGACGGGCGGAGGTTTCAATCAGTACTGTCTTAGCCATGGTATAATGCCTTTCTGCTTTCAATGTAACCCTATTATAACAGAAATAGGGGGGCTTGTCAAGTGGAAAACAAATGCAAAGACATACAAAAAGAGGAGCTTCGCTCCCCTTTTGCTGTAACCCATCAGGCTCAGATGAAATTGCACTCCCGCAACGCACGGCGCGTAATCTCTAACTGCCGATGCTTTTCGCGGGCGAATGGTATGAACTGTTCGACTAAAGCCCAGAACGAATCCGCATGGTTAAACTCTTTCAGGTGCGACAGTTCATGAACCACTACATAGTCGATGATGTCCTCAGGGCAGGCCATGAGCCGCCAGGAATAATTAATTTGCCCTAAACCGTCACAGGAACCCCAGCGCTCCTCGTTGCCGCGGCACTCCACCTTGGCAGGCCGGACACCCATCTTCTCTGCGAAAGCCTTCACTTTTTGACCGAGCACTTCCTTGGCTTGCGTGCGGTAGATACCCATACATGCTTTCCGGATTTCTTCCGGTGCCAAACCGGGTCGTATATAAAAAACACCGTCTGCCCAGGCTGTCCGCCCGAGTCTGCTGGCTTTGATTTCACACTTTTCTCCGCGATACGGCAGCGTGTCGCCGTAGGTTAACCGAAACTCTCCCCTTGCATTGGGAGACCTCCCGGGCGGGGTAACTTGCAGAGGCACATAAACCATCCTTATCCTCTATGTTTAAGAGGTATAGTATATCCTCTTAAACCATTCTATTCTTCAGCAATTGAATGGGTGCGCATGGCTCCCCTTTCGGTAAATTGGTCTTGCTTTTTTTCCTTATCCATGCTATAATAATCCCATCAAGTTGTTTTGGGAGGCGCTATGGCTTTTTGCCCGAAGCCCGGTTCTGTTTTCGTTTTCGACTTGGACGGTACTGTCTACCTCGGGGATGCTGCCATCCCGGGGGCGGTGCAATTCATTAATTCATTAATTCAAAAAGGGTACGGCGTTATCCTTTTCTCCAACAACTCTTCGCGCTCTGTATCGGAGGTGCAGAAGAAACTCTCCCGCATGGGTTTGGAAGCAACGGCGGAACAAATCGTACTCTCCTCCCATGTGGCTGCCGCCGCCCTGCAAAAGCTCCAACCGGGGAAACGATGCTATGCGCTGGCAAATCCCAACTTGGAATTAATTCTGAGGGAGCAAAACATCGCGCTCACCGATGACCCAAAATGTGCCGACTATGTACTGCTGGGTTTTGACACCACACTGACCTATCGGAAGCTCCAAGATGCAGCAATGCTGCTGGATAGCGGGAAACCCTACTATGCTACCCATCCCGACATTAATTGTCCGACTGCTGATGGTTTTATGCCTGACACAGGAGCCATGATAGCTCTGCTGGAGGTCTCTACAGGGCGCAAACCTGATTTGGTTTTCGGCAAACCGGAGCTATCCACAGTGGAATTCATTTGTGCGAAAACCGACCAACCCAAAGAGTGCCTAATCTTCATCGGCGACCGTCTGGAAACAGATATAGCCATTGGCAGGAACGGTGTGCAGACCATCCTTGTGTATACCGGCATTACTACGCCGGAAATCTATGCCGGTTCCTCCATTCAGGCCGATTTGGCAGTACAGACCCTTGCTGACATTACCCTGTAGGCTTTTTGCTTGCAAGTCCGGACAACGGAATCCCGGACTGTAAAATAAATTCTCCGAAAGGATACCTCTCCCCATGAAAGCAAAACCGACCCTGAAGTTCCTGACCCAAGCGGCTGTAATTGCCGCACTCTACGCCGCACTGACCGTCTTTTTAGCACCCATTTCCTATGGACCCGTGCAGTTCCGCGTGGCTGAAGCACTAACCCTTCTGCCGGTTTTGACCCCTGCTGCCATCCCGGGCTTGGCAATAGGTTGTGTCATCGCCAATCTCGCCTCCGGTTACGGTATGCTCGACATTGTGTTTGGCAGCTTGGCCACTTTGCTTGCCGCGGTTCTATCTTACTTCCTGCGGAATATGGTAGTATCAAAGCTCCGCCTGCCGGTTCTGTCCGCAATCCCTCCCGTAATCTGTAATGCGCTGATTGTCCCGGCGGTGATTGTCTATGCGGAGTATGGCAGCATTGCTGCATCTCCGCCCGCCGTCTACTGGACTTATGCTTGGCAGATTGGTCTAAGCGAACTCGTGATTTGCTTCCTGCTCGGCCTCGCACTCGTTGCGGCACTGCGGAAAGTCCCGGCAAAGCTGCTCGCACTAAGCTAAGATGCAGCAATGCTGCATCTTATAATCCAAAGGAGAGATACTATGATAGCCATCGGATGTGACCACGCGGCAACCTGTCTGAAAGAAGCGCTGAAAACGTGGCTGCAAGAGCAGAAAGTGGATGTACTGGATTTCGGCACTTTCGGAACGGCAAAAGCCGATTACCCGGTATCGGCGTATAAGGTAGCAAAAGCAGTAGCAGAAGGGCAATGCGAGAAAGGGATACTCCTTTGCGGCACCGGGGTAGGCATTTCTATTGCCGCCAATAAGGTGAAAGGCATCCGCGCCGTATGCTGCTCCGAGCCGTATTCCGCGCAGCTCTCCAAGATGCACAATGACACGAACATTCTTTGTATGGGAGCCCGTGTGGTCGGCTCCGAGTTGGCGAAGATGATTGTGATGGCTTGGCTCGCCGTTGATTTTGAGGGCGGCCGCCACAAGAAACGTGTGGATATGATTACCAAAATCGAAGCCGGCACATTCGACGAAATCGCCTAGGCATTCTCCGGAAACAACCGAGTGCCTGAACGGGGACTCGGTTTCTTTCTATTTCATATAAAACACATAAATTTAACTTGCTTTTTGCACTTCCGCGTGATATACTATTATATAGACATAGACCGAAAAGAGGTGTGCCATGCCGGAGGAACGTAGAAAACTGGTTCTCAGAATCGGCGGTATGGACTGCCCGGCGTGTGCTGCTCGTATAGAGCGCAAAATCGGAACTCTGGTCGGGATTTTTTTTGTTACCGTTTGTTACCAAGACGAAAAAGCTGAGATAGAATACGATCCGCATCTCCTTGCGCCCGCTGACATCCTCCGAACCATTCACGCCCTGGGATACACACCGGAAGATGCCGATGACGTCCAAGCACAAACTGTCCATAGCAGCACACTGCCCCGTACGCTCGGCTTTTTGGCGGTCATACTGGTTTTGTGGCTTCTGTTGGACAAGCTCGGTGTGCTGAATTATCTTGTGCCGTCCCAACTTGCGGATACCGGCATGGGCTATGGTATGCTCTTCCTCGTGGGTCTTCTTACATCGGTGCATTGTATCGCTATGTGCGGTGGGATTAATCTGTCACAGGCGTTACCTAAACAAGAAGCAAGAGAAGAGGAGCAAACGAAAAAGTTACAATCGGTAACAAAAAAAATCCAGGTTTTCTCTGCTGTGTTTTATAATCTGGGGCGGGTGCTGTCTTATACTGTCATCGGCGGTGTTCTCGGCGCAATCGGTTCACTCGGTGGGTCGGCTGCGGGTTTACCAACCTTGGTGCAGGGAATCCTGAAGCTCCTCGCCGGTGTGTTGATGATTATTATGGGGCTGAACACCCTGAACCTTTTTCCGGCTTTGCGGAAACTGCAGCCGCGCTTTCGTCTGCCCGGCGGCGGCAAAGCAAAAACCGGGCGGCAGCCTTTCGTTGTCGGTTTGCTGAACGGACTGATGCCCTGCGGTCCGCTCCAATCGATGCAGATTTTGGCCTTAGCTTCCGGGAGTGCCCTGCGCGGCGCACTGGCTATGCTCTGTTTCAGCCTCGGTACTGTGCCGCTCATGCTGGGCTTAGGCTCCCTGGTTGCCGCCCTCGGTAAAAAGTTTGCCAAGCACATCATGGCTGTCGGCGGTGTGCTTGTGGTAGTGCTGGGGCTGGCAATGCTCTCGCAGGGCTGGCACCTGAGCGGCTTCCGCTTGCCGCAATTTGAGAGCAACCGTTCCTACTCCTCTGAAAGCAGCCGGTCCGGTTCCCCCGCCGCTGCCGATACTGCCGTCCAGAATCCGGACGGCACGCAGACTGTAAAGAGCACACTCCTGCCCAACCGCTACCCCAACATCACCGTGCAAGCCGGAAAACCGGTCATCTGGGAGATTGAAGCCCCGGAGAGCTCCATCAACGGCTGCAATGGGCGCATGCTCTCCCGCGACCTTGGTTTTACGCATAGCTTTACCCCCGGCACGAACACCATCACTTTCACGCCAGCCGCCCCCGGCACCTATCGCTATACCTGCTGGATGGGCATGATTGCCGCTACTGTCACCGTCACTTAGCCCCAATGAGAGGATACGTCTATGAAACGCACACTTGCTTCGCTGCTTGTACTCTTTCTGTTGCTGCTGCCGCTGGGCGCTTGCGGGGAGGGCTCTGCCGCCGCACCCGAAACCGCGGCAGAGTATACCGCACTGCCCGCGGGCAGCGGCCTCACAATCCCCATCGATGCCGTCACAAGTACGGCAACGTACTATCCCCTGACCGTGAATGGTGTGCGCTTAGAAGTTTTGGCTGTCATAGCACCGGACGGCACGCTACGGACGGCATTCAACACCTGCCAGGTTTGCAATGGATCCCCCTATGCCTACTTTGTGCAGGACGGTTCCGCGCTGACCTGCCAGAACTGCGGCAATCAGTTCCCATTGTCTGCGGTCGGCAAGGCCGCCGGCGGTTGCAACCCCGTTCCGATTCTTGCTTCAGAGCGCACAGAGACAGCAAATTCTATCACCATTCCCTATGAACTCCTCGCAGCGAATGCCTACCGCTTCCCTTCTAACTGGAAGACAGCCTGAACGCCCCCCGAGCGTTCCCAAAGAAAGACGGTGACCTATGGCCGCAACCACCCAAACCCTCGCCATCAAAGGCATGACCTGCGCGGCTTGCTCCGCACGGATTGAGCGCGTCCTCAACAAGAAAGATGGCGTGGAAGCCTCTGTAAACCTTACCACGGAGCGCGCCGCCGTGCGCTTTGATTCCGACCGCTACAGCGTTGCGGACATCATCGGTTTCATTGAGAAGTTAGGCTACGGCGCAGCGCTTCCGAAGGCGGACGCCCACGACCGCGATGCCGCCGAGAAGCAGAAAGCCATCCGCACCTTATGGACCAAGTTCATCGTAGCGGCTGTATTTGCGCTGCCGCTGCTGTACATCGCCATGGCACCCATGGTGAAGTTTGTCACACTCCCGGGTGCCGGTGCCTTAGCAGAGTTCATGATGCGCTATCCCTTGTGGTATGCGCTGATTGAATTCCTTCTGACCGTCCCGGCGGTGGCTGTGGGCTACAGGTTCTATGTGGTAGGCTTCAAAGCCCTTTGGAGCCGCTCCCCGAACATGGACAGCCTCATTGCCATCGGTACTGCCGCCGCTGTTTTGTTCAGTATATACAATATGTACCGCATCGCCGCCGGACACTTTGCGGCGGTGGACGCGCTCTACTTTGAAAGCGCCGCTGTAATTATCACGCTCATTCTCTTAGGCAAGTCCTTGGAGGCGGTCAGCAAAGGCCGCACCGGGGAAGCCATCAAGAAGCTCATGGGCTTGGCACCCAAAACAGCCATCCTCGTCAAGGACGGCGCCGAGACCGAGATACCCATTGCGGATGTCATCCCCGGCGATGTGCTGGCGGTGAAACCGGGCGCGAAGATACCGGTGGACGGTGTCGTTTCGGAAGGGCACTCCGCTGTGGATGAGTCCATGCTGACAGGAGAGAGCCTGCCCATAGACAAAGCCCCGGGCGACAAGGTCTATGCCGCCACGCTGAATACCACCGGAGCTTTTCAGCTCAAAGCGGTGAAAGTCGGCGCGGATACGGCACTTGCACAGATTATCCGCTTGGTGGAGGATGCGCAGGGGAGCAAAGCTCCCATTGCCGCCTTGGCAGACAAGGTGTCGGGTGTTTTTGTCCCAATTGTCTGCCTGATTGCCCTTGCATCTGCCGCCGCATGGTATATCGGTACTCGGGATGTGAAGTTCTCCCTCACTGTCTTCATCTCCGTCCTCGTAATTGCCTGCCCCTGCGCCTTAGGGCTGGCTACACCGACCGCCATCATGGTCGCTACGGGCAAAGGCGCGGAGAACGGCATCCTCATCAAGGGCGGGGAGGCCTTGGAAACCGCCCATAAATTAGACACGGTTGTATTCGACAAGACCGGCACCCTTACGGAAGGCAAGCCGGAAGTCACTGCAGTGGAAGGGGATGTCTTGCAGCTTGCCGCCTCACTGGAGCGGCATTCCGAGCATCCGATAGCCAAAGCCATTGTGGATTACTATGACGGCGAATACCTCCCGGTGGAGAACTTCCGCGCCATCATCGGTGAGGGCGTGGAGGGAGATATAAGCGGCCGCCATATCAAAATCGGACGCGGAATCGAGATTACCGCAGACGGCGAATACCTCGGCAAGATTACCGTGCGCGACACAGCAAAGCCGGGTAGCCGCGCAGCTATAGCGGCGTTACATGCCATGGGCATAGAAACCGCCGTCATCACCGGCGACAAGCGGGAGACCGCAGAGCGCATCGCCGCCGAAGTAGGCATAGACCGTGTGCTGGCGGAGGTTCTGCCGCAGGACAAGTCGGCTGAGGTGCAGAAGCTGCAAAGCGAGGGAAAGCGCGTGGCGATGGTCGGTGACGGCATCAACGATGCCCCGGCTTTGGCGCAGGCGGACATAGGCATAGCCATCGGTTCAGGGACGGATGTCGCCATGGAGAGTGCGGATATTGTCCTCATGCGCTCCGATGTCGGGGACGTAGCGAAAGCCATAAGGCTCTCCAAGCGCACGATTCGAAATATTAAGCAGAACCTATTCTGGGCTTTCGGCTACAATACCGTCGGCATACCGATTGCGGCGGGACTGCTCTACCTAATAACGCAAAATGAGAAGCTCCTGCTCAACCCGATGTTCGCAGCGGCCGCTATGAGCCTCTCCAGCGTATCGGTTCTCACCAACGCACTCCGCCTGAAGCGCGTGAAACTGGATAAGGAGGCAAAGCAATGAAAAAGCACATCAAAGCAGCCGCAGCGGCACTTATAGCTTTGCTGACCGTTGCCGGAATCATTACGGGGCTGTTCCTGACGGTCGGCACCTCCGGCCGCCCGACTTTGGATGTCATTTATGTGCAAGCCGAAAAGGCACTTTGGCCGGCCATTGCACCGCTCCTGCAGACCGCAGAACCCTCCATGCAGTCTTCCTATGTCTCCCCGGACGGCAGTCTGACGCTCACTATAGACGATACCCTGTATTTTCGTTTGGAAGCGGATGCCGCACCCTTCTATGCCGCCGGCTTTCAAGATGCGGATATAGGTACGCTCGACGTCTTCACCTATCTCGGCAGCTTTGAATCCGAACGCATCGGTTTCCACGCCGCCATGGGGCATTTCAACATTGCATTGAATGCCCGGGAGGTTTCCGTCGGTACCGCCATGGTGGAATGGGCGCAAGACCCTGCGGCGAATGATAAAGATGTGGTCTTTGTCCTCGACCCGGAACCGCTCATCGCCGCCGGCGTGGATCCCGAAAAGGTGGAAGGCTGGGCTTATGCCGATGTGCCGGTCATGCAGGGGAATAAGACTGTGCAAGCAAAGAAGTTCTTGAAAGCGTTTAATCCGGTATAAGCGGAGGGCGGCAGCATGGCATCCCCGAACCGAAACCTAGCCATTGACCGCTATCGCGGTCTGGCGGTGCTTGCCATGGTCATTGTCAATGACCTCGCAAACACACAAGGGCTTCCGGCGTTTCTGAAGCATGCACCGGATATCGGATACACCCTCGCAGATGCCGTGGCACCTATGTTTATCTTTGCCATCGGTCTGACCTATGGCATGAGTTTCCGCCGCAAGAAAGAGAGCAGCGGGACGTATGCTGCCTGCCTCAGCACGGCACGGCGGTATCTGGCTATCTTGGGATTGGGTGCGCTTTTCTCCGCCGGCGGTGCCGCCGTCGGGGAGGGTACGGCATGGGGCGTTTTGCAGAGCATCGGTGTGGCGGGACTCCTGACCCTCGTTATTATAAGCTTGCGGCCGTGGCTGCGGTTGGCTGTGGGCTTGCTGCTTCTGGGGGGCTACCAGTACCTCTTGGATTGGAAACTGTTGGACAGTGTATTGGGGGCATCCCACGGCGGCATATTCGGGAGCATCGCTTGGGGTGCGATGCTCATCCTTTGCACTTCTTTGGCGGATTCCTTCGGTGAAAGCCGTCCGCTTCTGCTGTGGGGCGGCTGCATCACCGCAGCCATGATTGCAGCCGTGCGCTTTGCGGCAATTTCGAAAAACCGCGTGTCCGCTTCTTATGTACTCATCAGTATTCTATTGTGTGCCCTATTGTACCTCTTCGTGAACGAACTCTCCAAAAGAGCCCCCCGCCGCGGACTGCTATCCATGTGCGGGGAGAACGCATTGCTTCTTTATGTCGGCAGTCTGCTGCTCATGGGGATAGAGCGAACCCTCACCGGTTGGGACGATGTCGGGCTTCTGCTCGGTGCGGTGCGATGCGCGCTGCTGACCGCCGCAATCCTTGCCATTGCTTGGGCTTTGGGTCGCAAGCAGATACGCGTCGCGTTATAGCCCTTGCTTTGTTTCCCTGTTCCTTATGCGCCGCTGAAACTCCCCCTTGCTTTTCCCTGCGCTGTGTGGTATAATGTTCAAAACATAACACAGAAGGAGAAGCCCCTATGCCCGAAATCACCTATATCGGTCCCGGCAAAGAAGAGGACTGGGAAGAAACGTTGGCGATGATGAACGACGCTTTCTTCGCCGATGACCCGGAACCCAGGCGCGAATTTTTGCGCATCCTGCCGAAGCTCTATAAGCCGCAGTATAAGCCTTGGGAACATAACTATATTCTAAAAGAAGACGGCGCGGTCAAAGCCACGGTCGGGCTTTTTGTATTTGATGAGGTCTATGGCTCACAGCTGCTGAAGTGCGGCGGCATCGGCAATGTCGCCGTCGCCCGAGACAGCCGCCGCAAGGGCTATATGCTCAAGTGCATGGATGCCGCTTTGGAAGCCGCCGTCGCGCAGGGCTGTGACTTCTCCGCCTTGGGCGGGCAGCGGCAGCGCTATGGCTATTGGGGCTATGAGCGCGGGGGCATTCTGCACCACTTTGATGTCACGCGCACCAATCTGCGGCATCTGGATATAGACTTCACGGAGGAAGAGAGCTTAAAATACACTGCTTTCCAAGTCGCAAGCGAAGATGCGGACACCATCCGCGCTATGAAGGCGATTCAGGACAGCAAACCGGTTCACGTTGTCTATACCGAGGAAGAATTCTATGATGTCCTCTGCTCATGGGACCGCTTCCCAACGGCATTCAAGGACAAGTCAACCGGGGGGATTGTTGCGTTTACGACCGACAGCTCTTTGGAAGTGGATACAGCGGGACCGGTGGATTTGCCGCAGCTCTGTGCCGCCTACTATGCGCTCAAAGGCGATGCGCTGGACAGAATCTCTTTCCAGCTGCCGAACTATGAAACGGCTGTCATTGCAGGCTTGCAAGCCTTCTGTGACAACTGGCGCACCACCACCTGCGAGATGTTCAAGGTCTGGAACACCGAAAAGGTGGCAGCGGTAGGCGCAGAACTGCCGTTGGAACACCCCCCGCTCTATGCCGCGCCGCTGTGGATGCATCACTATGACTGTGTATAAGGAGTGCTTCTATGAAAAGCTTATCTATCCTCTCCGCCAACCTGCGCTGTGACAATCCATTCGACGGCATCAATGCTTGGTCCCTGCGCAAGGAATGGCAAGTGGAGAATCTCAAGAAAGCCAACGCCGACATCATCGGCTTCCAGGAGTGCATGGCGCATATGCGCGATTACCTTGAGCAGGAGATGCCCGAGTACTTCTTCTTAGGAACCGGCCGCGACCCGAATATGCGCGGCGAGGGGATGGCGGTGGCTTACAGGAAAGAACGCTTCTATCCCTTGTGGATGAAGACTTTCTGGCTCTCCTTGACACCGAATGTACCCGGCTCCTCCTACGGGCTGGGGCAGTCCGCCTGCCCGCGCTGCGTGACGGCTGTCCAACTCGACGAGAAAGTCACCGGCGATACTATCCTATTTTATAATACGCACACTGACCACCGCGGTGCTGTACCGCGTCTCTTGGCAGCAGTGCAAATTCGCCAGCAGATGGCGTATGACATCCCCGCCTGCCCGGCGGTGCCTTTGGCGGCTTTTGCTACGGGCGACTTCAATGCCTACCCGGGCGAGGATTGGTATGAAGCCATGACGAGCAAAGACGGCTTCCAGGATGCCTCCCCGAATCTCGGTATGACATACCACGGCTGGGGCGATCCGCAATTTGAAAAGGAGCCGCAGATTGACTTTGTCTTTGCCAAAGCCATCGGGGCGACCGGTCTGTCATGGAAGGCAACAAAGATTGGTGCCGTCACACCGGAAGGGCAGTACACCTCCGACCACTGGTGGGTGCTGTCGGAGATAAGCATAGAGGGTGGAAAGTGATGCGTCTGGACAAATACCTCAAGGTCAGCCGCTTGGTGAAGCGCCGCACGGTCGCCAACGAACTCTGCGATGCCAAGCACGTGGAGGTCAACGGCAAAGTCGCCCGCGCCAGCTTGGAAGTCAAGGCAGGGGATGAAATCACCATCCGCATGGGAGCACACACAACCGTTGCCCGCGTCCTTGTCGTTACAGATTACGCCACCAAAGAGAGTGCAGCCGCCATGTTTGAGATCGTTTCGCAGAACTGATGCGCAGGAAAGGGGGGTGTCCCTTTCCTGCAAGTATATCCGTCATTCTTCTTGTTCGATGGCATCGGCAATTGCCTTGAAGACCGGGGCACACTCCCGCGACCCGGAGGCACCGTTCTGCTTGACGATAACGATGACATACTTCGGGTCATTGGCAGGGAAGAAGCCCGTAAAGCCCGATTGGAGAATTTCATTGCCCGCTTCGTCATAGCGCCCGGTTTGGGCGGTTGCGGTCTTCCCTCCTGCGGTATTGTTTTCGGGTTTGGCACTTTTGCCCGTGCCGTTCTCCACAACACCTTTGAGCATGATACGCAGGAGCTCCGCTGTCTCAGCAGAAACGGCATTGCGCGCATCCGGTGTACTTTGCAGGGGGGAGAGTGTGCCTGCTGTATCCGTTGTGCCTTTGATGAGGGTCGGCTCTATCCACATCCCGCCATTGCAGAGTGCCGCTGTCGCGGCAGCCAACTGCAGCGGGGAGCAGAGGAGCGAACCCTGCCCAAAGCATAAATTGGCAACCGCTCCGGGCAGACGCAAATCCTGCAGTGTCGGCAGATTCCCCTTGGCAGATGCTATACCGTCCGCAAGCGTGAGCGGCGCACCGAAACCGAAGGATGCAAGAATATCTAATAAGCCCTGCTTCTCCAACATCTGCCCCAACTGTATGAAGTAGATGTTGCAGCTCTGCGCCAAGGCCTCCGGCATCGTTACTTCCCCATGCGCTTTCTCGTCATTGCAGCGGAAGACCTTATCGCCTATCGTATAGGTTCCCGTACACGTGAATCGCGTCCCCGGGAGGATGCCCTGCTCCAAGGCAGCCGCCGCAATGAACGGCTTGAATGTGGATCCAACCGGTAAAGCAAGGAGCGCGCGATTCAGGAACGGCTCCGATGGGTCATTGAGGCTTGCCGCAATATCGTTCGGGTCAAACGCAGGCGTGGAAGCCAACGCACGGATTTCGCCGGTCTTGGCGTCGAGGACAATGGCCGCTCCCTGCTCGATTCCGCCGTTGCGTAGAGCTTTCTCGGTAATTTCTTGAATGTTGCGGTCAATGGTCAGTTGGATACCGGCTTTGGAGCCGTAGTTTTCAGAGAGAATCTCAATATCCGCACCGCCTAAGGCAATGCCCCGCGCATTCGACGGAAGACGGGCAAGCAGAGAACCTGCATGGCTCTCCAAAAGGGTATTGTACGTTTTCTCCAGTCCGGTTAAGCCTTGCTTCCCGTCACCGTCCAAATAGCCGATAAGGTGCACTGCCAAAGGGCTTGTGCCGTAGCGCGGATAGGCGGTTGCCATACGGACGTCGTTCTCCGGCAGTTCCCTGTCCACTTGTACGGACACTACATTGCCTTTCGTCAGGCGCTCAGAGGCTTGTTCGAAACGCTCGTTGTTCAGGGCACTGCGCAAGACATTCTGCGCCGCCGCCGAAGGCTCCGCCGCCGCAAAGAGTGCCGCGTCTTTTCCCACCAAAGGTAATCCGTTGCAATCTGTGATGCTGCCACGGCTGCGGTCTATCACTACCGACTGACCACCCGTATTCAAGTCCACGGCTTGCGTCAAACTCGGCACACCCAGCAGCCGCAAGGACAGCAGTACAATCCCGGAAACCAGCACGGCAAATACGACCACCGTACGCTTCCACATATCTATCACCTCAATATTCGCAATTCGAATTATACAAACACCTGTATATAGTTTATACCTCTTGGGGAATAAAATACATCTTTATGCAAAACTTGGTGGCTTTTATCGATTTCGCGGCATACCAAACAAGAAATACGGCATTCTATACGGAATGCAGAAAAGAAACAGGAGTCTCCCTTATGTCCGGCATGAACCAAACCCCCTCCGGTGAGCGCATTCATATCGGTGTCTTCGGACGCCGGAACGCCGGGAAGTCCTCCCTCGTCAATGCCTTGACAGGGCAGGATTTGTCCGTTGTCTCCGATGTCAAAGGCACTACTACCGACCTCGTGCGTAAAGCCATGGAACTGCTGCCCCTCGGTCCTGTCGTCCTTATTGATACCCCGGGCTTCGATGACGAAGGTGTCTTGGGCGAAAAGCGCGTTGCCCGTGCCCGCAAAGCAATCAAAGAATGCGATGCCGCCCTCCTTGTCGTCGATGCAGCCGAGGGTATGACTGCCTTCGAAATTGAATTGCAGTCTCTGCTCCGGCAGCACGGTGTGCCGTGGGTTGTCGTTTTTAATAAAGCTGACTTGGTCGAGGCGGCGGCCGTATTACGGCCGCTCCCGCAGGAACCGCAATGCGGTTCCCCCGCCGGGGGGCGTAATACGCCCCCTGCCCTACACGTATCCGCCCTAACGGGAGAAGGCCTGCCTGAACTGAAAGAAGTCTTATCTCACATTCTGCCGCCCACGCAGGAGAAACTGCGTTTGGTGGCGGATCTCATCGACCCGGGCGACTTTGTGGTACTGGTAACGCCGATAGACAAGGCGGCACCGAAAGGACGGCTGATTCTTCCGCAGCAGCAAGCGATTCGCGATATACTGGAAGCGGATGCAACAGCAATTGTTGTGAAGGAGCATGAACTGCGGGATACGCTGAACGCACTCGGCAAAACACCGAGCCTGGTAATTACGGACTCACAGGTATTCGCGAAAGTGTCGGCAGATGTACCGCGCTTTGTCCCACTGACCTCGTTTTCAATACTGTTTGCGCGGTACAAGGGTTATTTACAGAGTGCAGTAACCGCTGCGGAAGCATTGGATACGCTGCCGGACGGTGCGGTGATACTCATAGCCGAAGGCTGCACCCACCACAGACAGTGTGACGACATTGGAACAGTGAAGCTCCCGCGCTGGATACGCGCTTATACCGGCAAGAGCTTTTCTTTCCGCACGGTTTCAGGCTGGGATTTTCCGGAAGATTTATCCGATGTAGCATTAGTGTTACATTGTGGCGGATGTATGTTGAATGACAAAGCAATCAAGGCGCGGCAAGCCATCGCGCTTTCGCAGGGTGTGCCATTTGCGAATTACGGGGTGATGATAGCGCAGTTGCAGGGTATCCTCCCGCGCTGCTTGGAAGCTTTCAATAGGTAACCGTCCGAGCTTGCTCCGTCTCTAGGTAAAGAGAACCGGAAATAGAATAACAGACCCGCCGCTTGGAAATATCCAAGCAGCGGGCATCTGCCATCCGAGAAAAGGGTAAGGCTCTACTGCTTGTCGGCAAGCAAAGACTTACGCTTCCACTTCGGGTTTGCGCAGAAGGAAATAAGCGGAGGTTCCGGAAACAGCCAGAAGCACCAGCGCAATTATACCGATCAGAACGGAGTTATCTCCTGTTGCAGGCGCATCGCTGTCGTCTGTGTCAACATCGATACCATAGGCAGCGGGTGCTGTGAATACTTCCGTATAAAGATCATCAACATCGTAAGAGAAGAAGACTTCGGTGGTAGATTCAACGTCAATCGGTACTGTTACAGCGCCTGCAACGGCAGCATCCGCATCCTCCGGCACCGTCACGGCATCTACTGTCGTGGAGATGTCCTCCGGCACGGTCACAACCGCAGCGGTGGAAGAGATGTCCTCCGGCACGGTCACAACCGGCACGGTGGAGGAGATGTCCTCCGGCACGGTCACAACCGGCACGGTGGAGGAGATGTCTTCCGGCACGGTCACAACCGGCACGGTGGAGGAGATGTCTTCCGGTACGGTCACAACAGCAGCAGTAGAAGAAATGTCTTCCGGTACGGTGACTGCCCCGGCCGTTGTGGAAACATCTGCCGGCAGGGTAACCGCACCAACGGTCGTCGCTTCACTTGTGACGGTGATGGGTTGGGTATCCGGCGATGCTGTCTTGGTACCGAAGCCGGTAAAAATCGCATACAGAAGCAGCGCAAGCGCCAGCGCCAATGCAGCAATCGCTATAATCAGCACAATCAGCCAGTTCCGGCGATCCTTGTTGCAAGCCCCGGCATGGCAAAACTTGGACATGGGTATCATCCTTTCTTGCTCAATCAGCGGGAAGTGTACACAAATCCCGCGTTATATCATATTCCAAGCCGCCCAGAAGTGTCCGAGATTTGTATTATGCGCAGCAATATAAATAGGAAAAAGCAAGCCGGTATGACTCGGCTTGCTCCTATTATCAAAACAAGGGAACAGAACTCAGCTCACGCGCCGCATCTGCGTCAAGCGCCGTTTGGAAAGCGGGTCGCGGATAATCTCCGGCTCCTCTTTACCCTCCACCATGCCTTTGTGGACGATGATGTTTGTAATCTCCGCATCGGAGGGGGCAGAGAACATCACCGGTTGGAGCAAATCCTCCATGATGGAGCGAAGACCGCGGGCTCCGGTTCCTTTCTCTATGGCAAGGTCGGCGATGGCGACAAGGGCATCCTCATCGAACTCCAAGTCGATGCGGTCTATGGCGAAGAGCTCTTGGTACTGCTTGGTGAGTGCGTTCTTCGGTTCCGTCAGGATGCGCACCATGGCGGCGGCATCCAACTGCTCCAAGGCTGCAATCACAGGCATACGCCCGACCAGTTCCGGTATCAGACCGAAATGCACAAGGTCATGCTGCGTCACTTGGCTCAAAAGCTTGTCGTAGAGGTTCTTGTCTTTGGTACGGATAGGAGCGTTGAAGCCCATGGATGTGCCGCCCAGACGCTTCTCAATGTGCTTCTCAATCCCCGGGAATGCGCCGCCCAGTATGAACAGAATGTTCGATGTATCTATCTGCAGGTACTCATCCTGCGGGTGCTTGCGCCCGCCGCGGGGGGGAATGCTGGAAACAGTACCCTCCAGGATTTTTAGGAGTGCCTGCTGTACGCCTTCGCCGCTGACATCACGGGTGATGGAAGGGTTCTCGGACTTGCGGGCTATCTTGTCTATCTCATCGATATAGATGATGCCCTTCTGCGCCTTCTCTATATCGTGGTCGGCTGCCTGCACAAGGCGCAGGAGGATGTTCTCCACGTCTTCACCGACATAGCCTGCCTCCGTGAGTGTCGTTGCGTCCGCAACGGCAAAGGGGACATCCATAATCCGCGCTAAGGTCTGCGCCAAGAGTGTCTTGCCGACACCGGTAGGTCCCACCATGAGGACGTTGGATTTCTGAATATCCACGCCGGCAGTTACGCGGCGCTGAATGCGCTTGTAGTGGTTATAGACTGCCACGGCAAGCGAAATCTTCGCCTTATCCTGACCGACGACATACTCATCCAAGAGGGCTTTGATGTCCTCCGGCTTGATTCGTCCGCCAAGGCGCGCCGGGAGCTTGCGGCCGTCTGACCCCACCCCGCCTGCGCGTTCGGGATTCGCGAGGATATCTATACACAAATCCACGCACTCGTTGCAGATATATACGCCCGGTCCTGCGATAAGCTTATCAACGATGGCTTGGTTCTTACCGCAGAAAGAGCAGGCAATGGGCGGCTGGTGATCCTCTTTGGACATTGCGATTCCTCCGATGCTTCAACGTCAGACAGCTTCTTTCATACCTGACGCTTTTGTGTTCTTACCGTTTGGCGATAACCTTATCCACCAAGCCATAGGCGGCGGCTTCCTCTGCGGTGAGGAAGTTATCGCGGTCGGTGTCAACCTCAATCGTGGAGAGCGGCTTGCCGGTGTTCTCCGCAAGGATGCGGTTGAGCTTCTCCTTGGTGCGCAGCATATGCTCCGCGTGAATTTTGATGTCGGACGCCTGCCCTTGGTAGCCGCCCAACGGTTGGTGAATCATAATCTCCGCATTCGGGAGCGCGAAACGCTTGCCTTTCGTCCCGGAGGAGAGCAAGAATGCCCCCATGGATGCCGCCATGCCCATACATATCGTGCTGACATCGCACTTCAGGTACTGCATGGTGTCGTAGATTGCCAAACCGGCAGAAACACTCCCGCCGGGGGAGTTGATATAAAAGCTGATGTCCTTGTCGCTGTCCACAGCCTCCAAGTGCAGAAGCTGCGCGATGATAAGCGATGCTGTTACGTCATTGACCTCATCGGACAGCATCACGATGCGTTCGTTCAGCAAGCGGGAGAAAATATCAAAACTCCGCTCGCCGTGTCCGGTTTGTTCGATGACCATCGGTACCAGTGCCATAGTGCTACCTCACTGTTCATTTCAAACGGCGGCTGAACCGCCTTTTTTAGGGTGGTGCGGTAGGTATACCGCCGAGAATAAGGGCAAGGAATGCCTTACTCAAGTATGCAACGGTCGGCGTTGGATTATTCTGCCTCCGGCACTTCTTCCTGCGATTCGCCGGCAGCCTGCAAAGGATAGTCGGTATCTTCTGCGGTATCGGGTATGATCACCGCGTTCTCCTCTACAAGCTTGAGCGCGGCACGGCGTTTGAGGTCGGTTTCAATCTCCTCGGTCGGGACAGCCAGCTTCGCTCGGGCGACTTCGACTTCGTACTGGTCGGCGATTTTTTGGTACTCCGCTTCGATTTCCTCTGCAGAGACCGTCAGGTTCTCCAACTCGGCGATTTTGGAGAGGGTCAGCTCTACCGTCACTTGCCGCATGGCATTCTCAAAGAACTGGGCGCGGAACTCCCCCTCTTCCATGCCGGTATACTCCAGATAGCGCTCCAGCGGAAGCTGCATCTGCTGCTGGAACAGCTCAAGGTTGCGCTCGGTGCGCTGGTCGAAAAGTTTATCTGAAATCTCGGCATCTACTTTTTCAAGCAACGCTTTCTGTAGGTTCTCATCGAAGACCTTCTTGGCTGTCTTTTCGTTGTTGCCCAAGAGTTCCGCACGGATTTCCTCTTTGAGTTCCTCGAGGGTATCGGCGTTCTCGCCGACTTCCTTGGCGAAGTCGTCATCCAGCGCGGAGAGTTCCTCGGCTTTCAGGCCGTTCAAGCTGACATGGAAAACCACCGGTTGCCCGGCAAGTTCCGCAGCATGGTAGGTCTCCGGGAAAGTGACATCAATATCAAACGACTCCCCTACGGAATGCCCAAGAATCGCTCCCTCAAAACCGGGGATAAACTGCCCGGAACCCAATGTCAAATCGTAGTTCTCACCGGTGCCGCCCTCAAAAGCCACGCCGTCCTTAAAGCCTTCATAGCTGATGGTCGCTATGTCACCGGTTTGCGCCGGGCGGTCTTCGATGGTGACCTGCCGGGCAGAGCGGCGCTGCAATGCCAGGAGGCGCTCCTCTACTTGGCTGTCCAGCACTTCCGCGATGGGCTTCTTTACTTCCAAACCGCGGTAACCTTCTACACTTACCTCCGGAGCAGTAACGGCCGTAAAGTGGAACGTCACGCCGGCTTCTTTATCAATCGTGTCGATTTCCAAGTCATAGGGGTTCAGATGCAGTTTCAAGCCGCTTTCGGCAACGGCATCTTCTACGGCGTCGTCCAGCAGACCTTCAATAGCTTCCTCATAGAAGAGCTTCTCGCCGTACTTCTGCTCGACAATCTTGCGGGGGGCTTTGCCCTTGCGGAAACCCGGGACGGTGATATTCGCAAGCTCTTCCTCAAAAACAGCATCCAGTTCCTCGCGGAACTCCTCCGGGTCAATGAGCGCATTGATTATGTATGTCGCCGGCCCGGTCTTTTCTTTCGTTACAAACGGCATGATTCTCTCCTTACTGCGTACAGGATGGTATTGGCGGGCGACCAGCCGCCAAGTATTTACAACGTATTATTATACATCATTCCGATGAAAATTGCAATGTTTTTTTGAAAAAAAGCGGAATCGTAACAAACGGTAACAAAAATGCACCGCTTTAAACTTCGATGGCTTCTCCCAGCCAGAAAGAATACAGCATTACCTTGTCCGCCGCCTTCCCAAAGCAGGCGGAGAGTGCCCGGGCATACAGCCGCACTTGCTCGGCGTAGCGGGAAAGGAGAAGTTCCCGCGGCTGCATTCCCTGTGTACGGAACACTCGGTCCGTCTTATAATCCAGCAGGATAAAGGAACCATCGTCCGCTTCAAACGCGCAGTCCAAGGTGCCTTGGACGATGATTTCATCGGTTGCCGACAAGTCAGCTTGAACCTCATTTGCCGGTACAGCAAAGGTGAAGCTGCGCTCGCGCAGTACATAGGGGCTTCGGCGGATTTGCTCAGCCAGCGGTCCGCGGAAAAACGTTTCCAACCGCCGTGTGTTCAGCAGAGCCATTTCCCTTTGGGTCAGATACCCTTCGGACAGCAGCCGCTCCGCCTCCGATTGTACGTCTTTTGCGGCAGCATGAAAATCCGCGTTCTGGAGAAAAGCGTGCATAGCCGTGCCTTTCTCTGCTGCCGTGGCTTCGCTTTCACGCAGCAGGGACGGCACTTCCGTGAAGTCAAAGAGGCCTTCTGTTTCGCTGTGCGTGAGTGCCGACACGCCGTATTTTGCAGGCACTGCACTCTGTGCGGCATATGCATAGGTCCAGCGCAATCTCCCGCCGATTTCTTCCTTGAAGCGTTCATAGTCCGTCAGTTCTTCCGGAGAGAAGTATACTTCATCCGCTGCTATGTCTTCGTCTTCGTCTGCGTCTTCGGGTTCATATTCGTCCGCATCCTCGTCTTCGGATTCCTCCTCCTCCTCGGATTCCTCCTCCTCCTCCTCATTCGCCGACGTGAATTGCTGATATACAAAGCGAATATGCTCCGGCGGTATGCCGTCGGAATGCGCGGTTACTACAGACAAAAAGTCCCTGCCGCCAGAAAGCCGGCGGAATTCTTCCGCATCGGGGTGGCGCAGAAACGCCGGGAGGAGCCAGTCATTGAAACAATTCGCCCCCCGAATCAGCGACAGCGGCAGGACACCGTCGGCATCGGCCGCGTCAAAACCACTGAGGGCACTTGCGTACGCAGAGAGCCGGTCGACCGCCTTCCTCTTGCTGATGCTTGAAGTGCATATAAGCAACTCCCGGGCACGTGTCATGGCCACATAGAGCAAGCGCGCAGCCTCAGCCAAGTCGACTTTTGCCTCACGGCTCGCAGCACAGACCGACGGCAGCGTATCATAGCGCGCACCGGCCTCAATATCCGGCAATTGGAATGCCAATCCTTCCGCCTGCGTAGCAGACATCACCCTTTTGTCCGCTTCTGCCGGACCGGAGCGGGCAATTGGTTTTTCACAATGGGGCAAGATGACTATAGGGTACTCCAGCCCTTTGGATTTGTGTATGGAGGTAATGTGCACTACATCCGCCGTTTCGGCTACGGTATTTACGCCCTCCAAAGATTCTTCCGCTGCCATGCGTTCCAGAAAGCGCAGGAACCCATGCAAAGAGGCTCCCGGCGTATCTGCATAGCGTACCGCCAAGTCCTGAAGCAGTAGGAGATTGGCTCGCCGGCTCTCGCCGTCGGGCATGGCTCTGACGATGCTCAAGATGTGCGTTTCTTCCAGCAGCGTTCGCACCAACGTCCCCTGCGGTGCAGAGGCCGCCAAAAGCCGCCACGCACACAATTGGCTGCAGAAGGCAGTACAAACGGGGTCGTCGGCTTCCGATACCGTCTGCCAGAGGGACACGGTCGGGTGCGGTCCGCGCAGTTTTGCCAAAACAGCGGGAGACAGCCCGAATGCCGGCGACAGCAAAACAGCCGCCAACGGTATATCCCAAGCAGGATTGTCAATCACCCGCAACAGGGAAATCAAAAACTGCGCTTCACGGTTCTCGAAAGCCCCCGCTGTCAACGCGTGAAACGCCGGTATGCCGAGATCCTCCAAGGCTTGGCGGAAAGCCACCCCATCGGCATTTGTGCGCGTCAAGACGGCTATATCCCGCGGGCGAACACTGCGCAAAGCACAATCCAAGTCGCTCTGTGTGTCTTTTACGGTGTATGCATTCTCAGGGTCCAACAGTTCGGCGATGCGTTCTGCGACATAGGCGGCTTCTGTTTCTCTGGTTTCTGCCGGCGAAGTGTCCGTATCCAGCAGGTGATACTCCACAGAGGGCGTTTCCGTCGCCGTATACTTCGCCCCCGCCGCGAGCGCCTCACCCTTTTGGTTGTAGTCCAAGTCCAGCACAGCGGGGCACAAAAACTGACGGAAAGCAAAATTGACCGCATCCGTCACGCCCACACGGGAGCGGAAGTTCCTGTCGAGCGAGATTCCGGCGGGATAGGTTTGCCCGTCGAAGTCATGGGCGCGGTTTCTGTAATCGCGGAAAAGCGCCGTATCCGCACCGCGGAACTTATAGATGGATTGTTTTACATCCCCGACAAAAAACAGGTTCCGGCCATTGGAGATGCGCCCAAAGAGAGCATCCTGCGCAGGGGTAACATCTTGGTATTCATCCACAAGGATTTGCTTGTACCGCATTTGCATTTCGGCGGCAATGTCCGGGTCTTCGAGCAAGAGCAAAGCCCACTGCAGATAATCTGCAAATTCCGCGCCGCCCAAATCCAGTTTCTTTTGTGTATATAAGGCAAAGCACTGCTTCACTAAGTCCGTAAAAGCCTGCGCTGTCGGTTCCATGGCTTGCATGTCCGACAGGTGTTCTGCATTGGTGACGGGGGTCAGCTTCAGAAAACGGCCGGGCGGCTTGCTCTTTATGTTGGTAAAAGGTTCACGCCACTGTTCGCGCTTGGTCGCAACCAGGTTCAGCAAGTCCGCGTGTTCGCTTCTGGCATTGCGGATGTTTTTTTTCTGAAAAGGGGTACTGCGAACAAACTGATACACACTGTCCCAAGCACCCTGTTCACAGAGAGAGATGAGGGTACAGTATACTTCTTTATCCGCTTCTATCACAGGAGCGTGTTTATTGTATAAAGCAGGCTCTGTTTGCAGGAGCCGCAGAGCGGAGTCTATATCCACAATGGCATCCTGCGACCGTTGGGCAATTTCTGCAAGCACTTTCTGCCCCCACTCGGATTCCGCGGCGGGGAGCGGTACCGTATACACTTTCGGCAAATCGGAAAGAAAAGCCTCCGGGTTCGGCGTGTTCAGACCGTTGCGGATTGTATCCGCCAAGAGCTGCCGTAGCTTCGCGTCATCTTTTACCGTATCGCGCAGGAGTGCCAAGCCGCGGAAAGCGGTGGAACCGCTCTCGTTTTCCATATCGAAGCGATATGCCGCCTCCAGCACTTCTGTGGCTGCTTCGTCCATCAGAACATCGCACCGCCCTTTGTCCAAGATGGCCAGATTCGGCGGTACCTCCCGTTTCAAAAGAAGCGAGAGCTGCTCCAAACGGCCGTTGACAAAGTCGAGGGTAAAGCTGTCTATCGTACTTATCTGTGCCAAAGGCAACAGACGCTTCTGCCGGCTGAGATAGGCATTGTCCGGATCCGCCGCGCAGGCTTTTTCCAATGCCTTGCGGATACGCTCCCGCATTTCCGCCGCCGCCGCCCGCGTGAAAGTTACTATAAGCAATTCTTCTACCGAGCAGCGGTGTGCGGCATCCGTATCCTGCAAAAGACCCAAAACACGGTGCGTCAATACCTGCGTCTTACCGCTCCCTGCAGCGGCACTTACCATCAGAGAGCCTCCGCGCGCACGGATTGCATTGCTTTGCTCCGGTGTAAAACGCATCTGCGGTGCAGCAGTCTGCGGCTGTGCAGTTCCTATTTCAAGTGCATTGCTCATTCTTGCTCCTCCCCTTCTGCGGCAGCCGCTTCCAAGTATTCCAAGACTGTTGCTTTCGTCAGCGCGTATTTCCCTCGGCATTCCTCACCGATCTCGTGTCCGCAGGCCGCATGATATTCACAATCATCGCAAGTGCCGAACCCGCCGAAATCGGTGTCCTTTTCAAGCGGATAAACACTTATGTCGCCGACAAGCAACCGCTTTGCGGTTTCTCGGAGAATGTCTTCTATGTCGCGCCGCAAAACGGCGACCATTTTGCTTGTGAGGACGGTACCGTAACCGCTGTCTAAACCCTCGACAATTAACCCGTCCGGCTTTCGGGCTTTTTCCTTTTCTTCTTTCAACGCTTCGGCGGTTTTGCTGCGATCGCTGAGCGACACGGTTTTGTCTTTCACCGGCTGATACATCACAGCGGCCGGTTGCAAGGGGGCTTCGCCGTTGATTCCGTTGTCTGCAACGGCAAAGAGATAGAGGAGCATCTGCAAATCTATGCCGTCATACAGAGAGGATAAATCGAATGCTTTGGTGTAACTCTTATAGTCGGCGATACGGAAAGCGCCGCGCATGGAATCAATGTCCACCCGATCGGTCTTTCCCGAGAAGAGCAATTCGCCTTCCGGCAGGGAAAGCCTATATGGTCCAACCGCAGCCCGACGCCCAATCGGCAGCTCAAATGCCGCGGGGCGGAACCCGGAGTCACGGAATTCATCAAGAACAGAACCAAGTGTTTCTTCCATAACTTCCTGCAGCCGTTTATAGAGCCATAGACCGCGTTTGGGCATTGCTTCTTGTTCCAATACACGTTTGCCTATGCTGTCTGTCAATTCGCGGAAACGGCGGCGCACTTCTTCCGGCGGCATTTCTAAGAGTGCATCCACGGAAAGCGCTTCCGGATAATCCACGGTATCCAAGAACTCCTCAAAGGCTGTGTGAATGATATTCCCGCGCAGCAGACTGTCAAAAGCCGCAGGTTGGATGACCTGTGCCTTCAAGGCGTACTTCATATAGTGCCGGAAAGGACATTTTGCAAAGGTCTCCAAGCGTGTGGGGGAGATGGTGCTCCCGAGCGGCAAAAGCAGTGCGCAAGCCTCCTTGTCGCCCTCCAGAGAGAAAAGCTCATGGCAGTTCAAGCGATTCAATGCTTCAATGGCTGCCGCGAAGCGACCGTCTTCTTCTGTCAGCTCACGCAAGGCCCGGTGCAGCGGTGTGCCTTCCTCTAAGGCGCAAAGCATATCGAAAGCGGCAGCCGGAAACTCCACAGAATCGGCGCATTCCTCCGGGTTTGCCGGGGTATCCGCTTCGGTAATGGCAGCACTATCGGGAAAACAACCGCTCTTTTTATCAAATATGCGAGCAAGCAAAGGGGAGGGTGCCAAGCCTGCCCCAGCTGTATCCCGGCGGGGATGCGTAAGGTATAACCGTTCGGTCGGGGCGCAAAGGGTTTGATAAACCAGAAGGCTCTCCAAATCCACCAACTCCGGGCGCGTATCCCGCAGCTTCAACCCGGCGGCGGTGCCTTTCAGCAATTCCCGCTCCGCTTCCGACAGCAGAATCGGTTGCGTCGGTACAGAGGGGAACACGCCGTCCGTCAGGCCCATAGCGAAAAGAATGCGCGGGCTTTGGAAACGGGAACGTGAAGCTTCTCCCGCCACCACACAATCCAGCATGGGCGGCAGTTCTCCTAAGTCCGTTCCTCCCAGAACCAAAGAGAACATATCATAAAACGCTTTGGCATCGGTTGCCTTTTCCGTGCCTTGATCCGCTAAGTCACCGGACAAACCTTCCGCCGCCTGCGAGGCCTCTGTCAGATAATCCAGAATCTGCACGAATGCGCGCCAGATGCGTGGGAGCATCTCTGCGGTGACAGTATCCTGCATATCTGTCAACTGTTGCCGTTGCTCGGCGAGACTGCGGCTGACATCCAAGCTGTTAACATAGGAGAAGAGTGCCGCACACGCTGCCGGAACCGTCGTGTCTTTAAGCGCCTTGCACAAGGACTGCAAAGGCTTCACCAGACGCAGACGCAGGCGGTTGAGCGATTCACGGCGATTCTGCTCCGCTGCTTTATCCTCGGCGTTGTCCTCACTATAGTCCCCGAAGCCTCGGGTATCCATGTTCCACGGATGCAGGAATCCTGCACCGTCTATACGCCAACGGAAGCAATAGGTTTCCAGCTCGGCCGTCTCATTCATATCTAACCCTGCCAAACCGGTTTTCAGGAGCGTAAACACCGTTTCTGTGCGAAAGCCATCGGCGGCAATCTGCAATGCCGCTGTGCAAAGGCGCATCAGCGGTTGATGCTGGAGAGGACGGCGGGTATCTAAATAGACCGGAATACCTGCCTTTTTCATCGCCGCCGCCAACGGTGCTTCGTAATCGGAGAAATTCCTCGCTGTAATTGCTATATCCCGGCAACGCAGACCGTCGGTTCGGATGCGCGGATCCTTCTCGCGCAGCAGGCGGTGAATTTCCGCCGCTACCCATGCGCACTCCCGCTCGCGGTCGGCACAGGATACATTCACAATGTCGGAGGCATCCGACGTTTGCGGACGTTCGCCTTTCGCTAAGAACAGCTCCAGTTGCCGCATGGAGGCACTCTTATGGTAATTGTGTGCCGGCGGGAAATTGCAGAATTTGTTTTCACCGCTCAGCCGCAAAGGCTTCGCCGACACGCAGCAAACATCCTTTGCATCCTGCTGCAAATCCAAGTATGCCCGCTCGGTGTGTGCAAAAACATTCTCCGCACCCAACACCCCAGGTCCGTCGCCGATGAGCGTCACATAGACGTGCGAGGCTTGCTCCAGCATCAGTTTTACGATGCGGCGTTCTTCCCCGGTGAACCCGCGGAAAGAATCCAGGAAAACGGTCTTCCCCTTAAACCAATGCGTCTGACGCAACGCCTCCGCCAAAAGCTCCAGCGTATCCCCCCGGCCGCCGTAGCGAGCGGTAAGGATAGCCTCATAATTCTCGATAATATGTGCCAGTTCATCGCACTTTTGTTTGACTGTACCGTGCAGCTCCTCAGCAGCTTCCAGCAGCTTTGTGCTGTTGGCAGCGGCTGCTTCCAACTCAGACGCCAAGTGAAGAAAATCCGGTATGCGGCGACGGTCCGCTCTGCTGTAGAGATGCAAGCGGTCACGGGCTGCACCCAAGGCTTCCAGCATCGCCAATGATTTCAATGAATCATTGACCCCCCGCACCGCACACAGCTTTTCCTCTTTGGCAACAGAGGCTGCAAGGCGCGTAAAGCTCAGCACCTGCACGAACTGCGCCTCTCTCGCGCCCAATTCATGCAAGACAGCGCGCTCTGTTTGGAAGCTCTCCTGTTCCGGGATGACAAGCACCAAATCCGTTACCCCGGCTTGAATGAAGTCCTTGATTTGCTTGAGGATATAATGCGTTTTGCCGGCACCTGCGCGACCGTAAATCAAATGCAGCAAAATACGGTTTCCTTTCTGTTTTATTCGGTTATCACATAGGGGGAGAAGTGATTTCCATCCGACACAAAGAGCAGACTCCCTTGGTAATCCGTACGGTAAACGGGGATGGAATGTGTCTTGCAATAGGCGAGTACCTCGGCATGGGGATGCCCATAGGAGTTATTCAGTCCGCAAGAGACGGCAATCATATCCGGGCGCACAAGGTTCAGAAAGTCCGGCGTATTAGAGGTAGCCGAGCCATGATGTCCTGCGATAAACAGATTGGATTTCAATGTATCGTTGTAGGATTCTATCAGCGACATCTCTGCCTTTTCCTCAGCATCTCCGGTAAGGAGTACGGATGTATCTTTATAACGAATCTGTATACAGACGGAATTGTTGTTGATGCTCTCGAAGCCTCCGTTGTTCAGCACAAACTGCGTCGGTCCCAGTATCTTGCAGGCAGCACCGTTTTCACCGCCCAAATAGAAGTTCACTCTGCCTAACGCTTTGGATTCTGATATTACCGTTCCTTCTTTGTTGTGCTTCTTCTCTGCTGCCTTTAAGAATGCATTGTAGCTTTGTGCTATGCCCACCGCATCCTTTGGGACAAACGGGAGGATAATCTCTCCCACAGGGAAATTCTCCAGGATACCATACGCCAAGCCGCCTACGTGGTCGGAGTGGGCATGGGAGGCAATGACATAATCCAACCGCTTTACCCCAATTTTCCGCAGGAAGCTTGTAACATCGTCCTCCCTGCCTATCTCCCCGCCATCATAGAGCAAAGTCTGCCCGGCAAATCGGATGAGTTGGCAATTCCCTTGCCCGACATCAATCACATAGACCTCCAACCCATTGGCAGGGTCAAAGGCGGTCGTGGTCGTTGTTGTGGACTTTGACGGAAAGGTGAACTGCAGTTCCCCGCCGCCGGCTTTGTGCCCGAGGTAAAAGATTCCGGCGCCGGCGGCAATAACGAGCAGGAAAAGGAATACCGCTCCTATCCCTTTCCATCTCTTTTTGGATTTTTCTTTGTCTTTCGCCATATATATCACTTCATTTCCATGGTCTTCATGCGGTGCGTCCAAGAAGTATTGTAACACATTTTGTGCAAAAAAGCAAGCCATGCGATAGGTTCGGCTCTCCGGCGAATTGCAGCTTGCCTTTGGGTGAAAAGTATGTTATAATAAGCGAAACATATTTTTCCGAGGTGACACTATGCCGACCGATGCCGAACGCTATGAACAGCTTGTGACAGAAACCAACCGCCACCGACGGCTCTACAACGAACTCGATGCACCGGAGATAGACGATGCCGCATATGATACGCTCGTCAATGAGATAAAAGCTTTGGAAGAAGCGCACCCCGATTGGATACGGCCGGACAGTCCCACCCAAGCCGTCGGCGGGGCACCCTCTGCGCAGTTCTCCAAAGTGACGCATGAAGTGCCCATGGAGAGCTTGCAGGATCTGTTCAGCGAGGCGGAACTGAAAGCCTTTGTAAACGGCGTGCTGCAGCAGTACCCCACGGCAAAGTTCTCGGTGGAGCCGAAGGTAGACGGTCTCTCCGTCAGCTTGGAGTATCGGGACGGCAAACTGGTACGCGGTTCCACCCGCGGAGATGGGCGCATCGGAGAAGACGTTACCGCCAATATAAAGAATATCCATTCGATTCCGAAGAAACTGAAAGGCACTGCGCCTGCCTTTTTGGAAGTGCGCGGCGAAGTTTACATGCCGGCAGAGAGCTTTGCCGCCCTCTTGGCAGACGAAACTGCGGGAAAGCAGTTCAAGAACCCCCGCAACGCCGCTGCCGGATCCCTCCGGCAGAAAGACCCAAAAGTGACCGCCTCCCGCGGCTTGGCGATATTTGTATTCAATGTCCAGCAATGCTCTGCGCCGTGGGCATCCCATACAGAAGGATTGGAAGCATTATCCGCCATGGGATTGAGCGTCATCCCCAATTGGAGGATTGTAACTTCCCCGGAGGAGGCATGGGCGGCAGTACAAGCCATCGGTGCCAATCGGGATACGTATCCCTTCGGCATAGACGGCGCGGTGGTAAAGCTCGACCAAATCGTAGCCCGGGCAGACTTTGGTTCCACAGGGAAGTTTCCTAAGTGGGCAGCGGCTTTCAAGTACCCGCCGGAGGAACGGGAGACCACACTCTTGGACATAGAAACAGCCGTCGGGCGTACAGGAGTGATTACACCCACAGCCGTGCTGGAGCCGGTACTGCTTGCCGGCTCAACCGTCAGCCGTGCGACCCTACACAACCAAGACTTCATCAATGAGAAAGGTGTCGCTCTCGGCTGCCGGGTCATCATCCGCAAGGCGGGGGATATTATCCCGGAAGTGGTGCGCGTTGTCGCAGCACCCGCCGATAGCAATGCGGAGCCTACGCGCCCCTATGTGTTGCCCGCGGTCTGCCCCGCCTGCGGGGAACCCACCGAACGCGACGGCGCTGCCCTGCGGTGTGTGAACCCCTCCTGCCCGGCGCAGTCCCTGCGGCGGCTCATCCATTTCTGTTCGCGCGATGCTATGAATATCATGGGATTAAGCGAAGCCATCCTCGGCAAGCTCGTAGAAGAGGGTCTGGTACAGACACCGGCGGATCTCTACCGCTTACAGGCAGCACAGCTCTCCGGCTTGGAAAAACTGGGAGAAAAGTCTGCGGAGAACCTCATCCGTGCGATTGATGCCTCCAAAGCGCAGCCCGCGCACCGTCTGCTGTTTGCTTTGGGCATCAGGGGCATCGGCGCCAAAGCCGCCAAAGACCTCCTGAAAGCCTACGGCTCTATCCGGACGCTCGCTGTGCCGGATAAAGAAGTCTACGGCATCGGTCCTACCATGAATGACTCCCTGCACAAGTGGTTCGAGGATGCCGCCAATGCAGCACTGTTGGAGGAACTGGCAGTGCTGGGTCTGCAAACAACCGGCGAAGCGCCGACGGTTGCCGATGGGTCTGCCCCCTTTGCAGGCAAGACGTTCGTGCTGACTGGTACGCTGCCCTCCATGAAACGGGAGGAAGCGGCGGGGCTCATTGAATCATTGGGCGGTCGTGTGTCCGGCAGTGTGTCCAAGAAGACCGACTATGTCGTTGCCGGCGAGGATGCAGGCTCCAAACTGACCAAAGCGCAGAGCCTTGGCATAGCCATTCTTTCCGAGACGCATTTGCTGGAGATGACAAGGCGTTAGGCTTTACGTTTGTACATTTTTCACAGCATAACATCGTTTTCTTCCTTGAACAATCGTGATAATGCCGAAAGCAACCCTTATCCTATGCTGCCGTTTTCGGCTGCATTTGCCGGATAGGTAGAATAATAACCAAATCGCAGCCTGAAAAACGAATAAGAATAGTCGTTTTTTCCTCTTGCTTTTTCATTACAAAAGGTATATAATAATGGTCAATGGCACATAGTGTGTGGGAGCGATGAAGCCCCTTCCTCCCGGCGCACGGTTTTGTCACGCTTGCGGGAGGAGGGTATCGATATGGCAGCACACCTTTTGGCCGTCACTGCGGCGCTGGTCTGCGCTTTTGTCAACTACCTGCTCCTTGCCAAAGCGTGCAAAAAGATTCTGGATGGAAATATCTTAGCGGCCGTCGGTTTCCCCGTGGCTTTGGCACCGACCGTTGCAGGAATGCTGATTTGCGCTTTCTTCTTCCGCAAGGAACTGGCGTGGTTCGGGGTTACAGCAGGGGCGGGACTCTTCCTGATTGCCTTGATTCACGCTGTGCTGCGGCACAGGAAAGCGCAAAAGGAACCGCCGCCGCCGGAAAAACCAAAGTACAACGTCTGGGAAGAGGATGACATTGATTAGACTGACTGATTACCTGAAAGGAGCGGCATCATGACGCCCTTGGATTATGTCGCATTTGCCGTTACCGTTTGCCTAATTGCCGGCGGGTATCTGCTGAAGCGGTCCGCTGTCAAGAAACTCGCAGGCATAAATACGCCGACCAAGAAGCAGCTGCAACCCAAGAAACTCGGGTCTGTGATGTTTATCGCAGGCTTATGGGCTTTGGCGGTTCATGTGCTGGCGCTCCTGATGCGCGGCAAAGAGAAAGAGAACTTCGAGGCACCCTCTATCCTTGCGGAGCGTTGGGAAGGAATCGCAGATTGGAACCTGCCCAAACTGCCCCTCCACCTCTCTGAGAGCATCAGCGAAACTGTTCTGGTGGAATGGCTGATTATTGCCGTTGTCTTGGTTTTTGCCGTCTGCTGCCAGATATTTGTGTTCCGTAAGCCTAAAGACAACCCGAAAGGTATCCTCAATGTGCTGGAGTTGGCAGTGGAGAGCATAGACAACTATATCGGCACAAAGCTGCAAGGCATGAGTTTGACTTTCGGAGCGTATATGTTTTCGCTGACCATCATGCTGGTACTGTCCGCGATGGTGGAGCTGTTCCACCTCCACGCGCCGACCGCCGACCTGACCATGACCGCCGCCATCTCGCTGATTACCTTTGTAATGATAAACTACTACGGCTTCAAGCGCAAGGGCGTGGCGGGGCGCATCCGCACACTGGTAGGCTTCAAGAAACCGGAGTACCCGGAGAATGCGGATTTTGGCACCAAGTTCTTGCTGAACCTCAAAGCCGCCGCCAAGCCAACCTCCATTGTATTCCCCTTCCGGGTTCTGTCCGAAATCATCGTACCTGTCTCCCTGACTTGCCGTTTGTTCGGCAATATGTTCGCCGGCATGGTCATCATCGATTTGATGTACTGGGCTTTGGGGAACTTCGCTTTGGGCATCCCCTCCGTGGCGGGGCTGTTCTTCAATGCTTTCCACCCGCTGATTCAGGCGTTCATCTTCGTTACGCTGACGCTTTCCTATATAGAAGAGGCTACGGCGGAGGAAGAATAATTACCCTCATTCGCATTGCGCGTATCGCATTCACATACTAAAGGAGCAAACACATTATGGAACTTCTCTACACCATCGGCGCAGGTCTTGCCATCTTGGGCGCAGGCGGCGCAGGTATCGGTATGGGCATCGCCACAGGCCGCGCTTCGGAAGCCGTCGGCCGCCAACCGGAAGCCTCCGGAAAAATCAACGCTCTCTTCCTCATGGGCTGCGCCTTGGCGGAATCCACGGCTATCTATGGCTTGCTGGTCGCGCTGATTATCCTCTTCGTTTCGCCGAACGCCTGAGGCAATACGGCTATAGAATCGTACTACACTTTGGTCCCTTCAGGGGCTTACCGGGAGTAACACCATGCTCGAATTACTGAAAGAATATGCCTTAGACGACATCATCCTCCATGCGCTGAATGCGCTGATACTGTTCCTGCTTGTCCGGCAGCTGCTGTACAAGCCTGTGCGTAAGTTCATGGCGGCGCGGTCGGAAAAGATACAGGCGTCTTTAGATGAGGCTGCTGAAGCCGAAGCCCACGCCAAGGAACTCAAAGCAGAATACGAGGCGCGGATTGCCCAAGCCGAGGAAGAGGCGCGGGAGAAAGCCTTGGAAATCACTTCCGCCGCCAACGAATCCGCCAAAGTTATGGGCGAAACAGCGGAGAACGAGGCGCGGGAAACCATCCGGCGCGCCGCCGCCACAGCCCAAGATATGCACGACAAAGCCTTGGCCGGCATGGAGCAGGAAGTGCTGGATCTTTCCTTTGACATTGCCACACAGGTTTTGCGCCGCGAGGCGCGCAGCGGCGAGAACCTCGATATGGCGAAGTCCTACTTTCAACAGAAAGTCACGCCTCCCGGTGAACCGACAAGCGGGGAGGGCTGAACATGAAGCAAGCCATTGTGCGCTCCGCCGCACCGCTGGACGAGGCGGCAAGGGCGGAGATAGACGAACTCCTGCGCTCCAAATTCGGTGCGGATGTTCGCGTCACGACTGCTGTTGAACCTGCCTTGTTGGGCGGCTATACCGTCCTTGTGGAGGGGACGCTCTATGACTTCAGTTTTGCCGCGCACCTGCGGCAACTGAAAGCACGTATGGCAGGAGAACGCGGTCTCGATACGCTGCGCAACCGCACCATCAACAACCTCCAACCGGACGAGATGACCATGGAACCCGAAATCGGCGACTATGGCCGTGTGCAGGCTGTGGCGGATGATGTAGTGAGCATTGCCGGACTGCCGGGTATTAAATACGGCGAGCTGCTGAGCTTTGACGGCGGAATGCACGGTCTGGCTCTCGAATTGCAGGAGAGCGGCGTGGGTGCTGTCCTGCTCTCGGACGGCGATGTGAAACCGGGTGCCTTTGTGCGTGGTACGGGCCGTGTTGTTTCCGTCCCGGTCGGTCCGGAACTGCTGGGGCGTGTCATAGACCCATTGGGTACGCCTTTAGACGGCAAGGACCTCAAAACAGAAAAGACGCGGCCGGTAGAAGCCCCCGCGCCCTCAATCATGGACCGCGCGCCGGTCAGCCGTCCGCTCATGACGGGACTCATCGCCATAGATGCCATGATTCCCATCGGACGCGGGCAGCGCGAGCTGATTATCGGCGACCGCCAAACCGGAAAGACCTCCATTGCCCTTGCGGCAATGCTGGCGCAGAAGAAAGGCGACTGCATCTGTATCTATGTTGCCATCGGACAGAAAGCCTCCACGGTAGCGCAGGTTGTGGCAATCTTGGAGAAAGCCAAGGCGATGGAGAACACCATCATCGTCACCGCCGCCGCCGACGACCGCGCTACCCTCCAGTACCTCGCACCCTACGCCGGGTGCGCCATTGCAGAGGAGTTCATGCACCAAGGACGGGATGTGCTGATTGTCTACGACGACCTCTCCAAGCACGCGCAGGCGTACCGCTCCATGTCGCTCTTGCTGCGGCGCCCCTCCGGGCGCGAGGCGTATCCCGGGGATGTGTTTTACCTGCACTCGCGCTTGCTGGAACGCGCCGCGCAACTCTCCGAGGAGAAGGGCGGCGGTTCCATTACCGCCCTGCCGATTATCGAAACCATGGCGGGAGATATATCCGCATATATCCCGACCAATGTAATCTCTATCACCGACGGGCAGATATTCCTCAACAGCGATTTGTTCAACGCCGGCTTGCGCCCTGCCGTGGATGTCGGCTTGTCCGTCTCCCGTGTGGGCCGTGCGGCGCAGAAGAAAGCGATGCGGGATGTGTCCGGCTCCCTGCGCCTGGATTTGGCGCAATACCGTGATACGGCAGTGTTTGCGCAGTTCGGCGCTGACTTGGATGCCTCCACGTTGGAGCTTCTGCACCGTGGGGAACGGCTCACCCAGCTTCTAAAGCAGCGGCAGGACAATGTCTTGGAACTGTCCGAACAGACGGCGGTACTCGCCGCTTTTGCCGATGGCCTGCTCAATGGCGTTGAACCGCGCCAAATGCCCGTCATCCGCGGGCAGGTGTTAGAGTACCTCCACCGGCACTGCAACGGTACCCTCCATGCCATTGATGCCTCCGGGCAGCTTTCCGCCGGCGACCGCGGCATGATCGGCGCGTATGTGAAACGCTTCATGGCGGGCGTGAAATAACGCGTTTACCGTTAAAGCCGCTGATACATCCGACAGATAAGGAGGATACAATGCAAAAGCCCAATGAAATCAAACGGCACATCCAAGCCATAGAAGAAACCCGCAAAATAACCAACGCGATGCACTTGGTGTCCTCCGTCCGTGCGAAGAAAGTTATCCGCAAAATGGATTACAACCGCCGCTTCCTCCGGCAGACGGAAAGCTGCATGAAGGATGTGCTAATAGCCCCGCACTTGGCGGACAACCGTTATCTGCGGCGGCATGAGCATAAGAAGCGCACCTACATTGTCATCAGCGGCGACAAAGGACTGGCAGGCGCTTATAACACAAATGTCCTCGGCTTGGCGTACCGCGAAATCACGGAAAAGATGTGCCGCGCCGACCATGGGGACGGTACGCAAAAGCACACGCACAACGCCGATTGCCTGCTCTGCGGGGATGCGCGGAAAGACTTGACGCTCATCACCATCGGTATGATGGGACAGGAGTACTTCCATAGCCGCGGTATAGAGCCGGATGAACATCTAGGCGGTGTCACACAGGATCCTTCCCTCTTCAATGCCCGCACCATCGCCTACGACATCTTGGAACGCTTCGACAAAGGGGAGACCGACCAAGTCTTCCTGGTCTATACGCCTTTCGTATCGGGTGCGGCGGGGGAACCAATGGTGCGGCGTATTCTGCCCATTCGGCTCTCCAACTACATCCTCGTGGAAGAAACAGAACCGGCGCACAATATCATGATTCATCCCTCAGAGGATGAGGCCTTTGAGCAGTTGGTGCCGCAGTACTTAGTCGGCTATATCTACGGCGCTCTCATGCATGCCTACGCCTCAGAGCATGTCAGCCGTATGGCCGCGATGCAATCCGCGACCCGCAACGCCGATGAGATGCTTGACAAACTGAAATTGCAATACAACATGGCCAGACAAGCCGCAGTCACACAGGAACTTGCGGAAATCCGCCGCTGATAGGGACACATAAGGAGGTGCTGCATGACCACCAAGGAACGCTTCACGCGGATGTACCAACACAAGGAAGCCGACCGCATCCCTGTTTTGGATTACCCCTGGGGGGATACCATCGCCCGCTGGGTCTGTGAGGGAATGCCCACCCCCGATTGGATTTCCTACTTTGATTTGGACCGCACGGAGAGCATCAGCGTCAACAACGGTCCGCGCTACGAACGCAAAGTTATCGAAGAAACAGATAAATATATCATACAAACGTCCGAGTGGGGCGTTACGATGCGCAATTGGAAGCACAACACCTCCACGCCGGAAATGCTGGATTTCCGCGTCAAAACCCCGGCAGATTGGGAAGAAGCCAAGTCGCGCATGACTCCCTCCGACGACCGCATACCGTGGGAGTCCCTCAAACGCAACTATCCCAAGTGGCGCAATGAAGGCAGCTGGATTATCGGCAACTTCTGGTTCGGCTTTGACGTCACGCACTCCTGGTTTATCGGAACCGAACAGCTCCTCATGGCAATGCTCGATGAACCGGAATGGGTCATGGATATGTTCGAGCATGAACTGAATACGGACATTGCCCTGATGAACAAGATTTGGGATGCCGGCTATACTTTCGATGAACTGCATTGGCCGGACGATATGGGCTTCAAACAAAACCAGTTCTTCTCCCTGCAAATGTACCGCGATATGCTCAAGCCTTTCCATAAACGGGCAGTTGACTGGGCGCACAACCATGGCATACCGGCCAGGCTGCACTCCTGCGGCGATATCCGCCCCTTTGTCCCGGACCTCGTGGAGATAGGCTTTGATGGCCTGAACCCGCTCGAAGTCAAGGCCGGTATGGATCCTATTGCCCTCAAGCAAACCTTCGGAGATAAGCTTGTCCTCCACGGAGGTATCAATGCCGTTCTCTGGGATAAACCTGAAGAAATCATTACCGCGATAGAACGCGACCTCCCCATTCTAAAGGAGAACGGTGGCTATATCTTTGCTTCCGACCACTCCATACCCGCGACCGTCAGTTTCCATGATATGAAACGTATTATGGAGACTGTGCGGCGCGTGGGGGGGTATTGAATTCAATTCAATTCAATTCAAATCAATGCGAGGCTAACATGGACGCAATCACCACCTCCGGAGTCATCATCCGCATATCCGGTCCGGTACTGGACGTACGCTTTCAAACAGATGACGAACCATTCACCAAAGAACTCCTCAAGACCGCCGATGGTATTCACATGGAATGTGCGGCGCATATCAGCCCCGGCGTAGTACGCTGCGTTGCGCTTGAAGCCACGGAAGGTCTCTCTTGCGGCACGGCAGTGGAACGCACAGGGCACACCATCGAAGTACCTGTCGGCGAGGGCGTTCTGGGGCGTGTCGTCAACGTCTTGGGCGAACCCATCGACAACGAGGGAAAGATAGAAGCCTCCGAGCATTGGGAGATTCACCGCAACTCCCCGGAGTACAAAAATCTCTTCCCTGCCACCGAGTTCTTTGAGACCGGCATCAAGGTCATCGACCTCTTGGCTCCCTACGCCAAGGGCGGCAAAATCGGCTTATTCGGCGGAGCGGGTGTCGGCAAGACAACGCTCATCATGGAGCTGATTCATAATATTGCACATAAGCACGGCGGTTACTCCGTCTTCACCGGTGTCGGCGAGCGCTCCCGTGAAGGAAACGACCTCATCCACGATATGCGCAAAAGCGGTGCCGCCTCCAAAACGGCCATGGCATTCGGGCAAATGAACGAGCCGCCCGGGAGCCGTATGCGCGTGGCACTGACCGGGCTGACAATGGCAGAGTACTTCCGCGATGTGATGAAGCGTGATGTACTGCTGTTTATAGACAACATCTTTCGCTATGTGCAGGCCGGCAATGAGGTTTCTGCTCTGCTCGGACGGGTGCCTTCTGCTGTCGGCTACCAGCCGACGCTCTCCACGGAACTCGGCGAATTGGAGGAACGCATCGCTTCCACAACAGACGGCTCCATCACTTCCGTGCAGGCTATCTACGTTCCCGCCGACGACCTGACCGACCCGGCTCCTGCCGCTATTTTCTCCCACTTGGATGCCACCACTGTCTTGTCCCGTGCCGTGTCGGAATTGGGAATCTACCCGGCTGTTTCTCCGCTGGAATCCAATTCCCGCATACTGGATGCAGACATCGTCGGGCAGCGGCACTATGACTGCGCCCGCCGTGCCGGGGCTTGCCTGCAACGCTATAATGAGCTGAAAGACATCATCGCCATCCTCGGCTTAGAGGAACTGACGGAGGAAGACAAACACATCGTCCACCGCGCCCGGCGCCTGCAGCGTTTCCTCTCCCAGCCGATGCACGTTGCAGAGGTCTTTACCGGGCAAGCCGGCCGCTATGTCCCACTGGAGGATACCCTGCGCTCGGTGGAGGAAATCCTCGACGGCAAGCATGACCACCTGCCGGAATCTGCATTCTATATGATTGGTTCCATCGAAGAAGCGTACGATAAAACCAACCATACAGCCGATGCGTAAACAGGAGCTTCCATTATGGCTACGCCTTTTCATCTGCACATCATGACTCCGGAGCGGGAGTTCTTCGACGGCAACGCCGAGGGTGTGATTGTTACCGTTCCCGACGGCGAGCTCTGCGTGATGGCAGGGCATATGCCTCTGCTGACACCGCTGAATATCGGCATCATCCGAATAAACCTCGGCGGCGAATGGAAGCACGCGTTCATCTCCGACGGCTTCATGGAAGTCAGCCACAAGGAAACCATCATCATCACGCAAGCCTGTGAGTGGCCGGAGGATATCGATGCCGCAAGGGCAGAGGAAGTTAAGCGCCGTGCGGCAGAAAAGCTCCGCCAGCAAGTCAGTACCCGAGAGTATGTCATGAACAAAGCCGCCCTTGCCCGCGCCATGGCTCGCTTGCGCGTCAAAGGCAGCATCAACTGACAATGATCCATTATCTATGAACCAATGAACCGTTTGGGGGCGCTCTGCGCCCCCTTGCGATATTTTCAGCTCGTATACTTTCGCTTGGTAAGGTAGATTGCGGCTGCGATGGAAGCTGCCAAGGAGATAACCAAAATCAGCCAAGGCTGCCCTGCCAATGGAAGCAAGTCATCGGTATTCATTCCATAAAAACTGAACACCATCGTAGGAACAGCCATAACAATGGTAATGACCGACAGCACTTTCATGACAATATTCAGGTTGTTGGAAATAATGGAGGCAAAGGCATCCATCGTCCCGGAAAGAATGGAGGAATAGATTTCGCTCATCTCCACCGCCTGGCGGAACTCAACAGTAACATCTTCCAGCAAGTCTTGGTCCTCGTCATAAAAGCGCACTTGCCGTTTGCGCAGAAGCTTATCCAGCACTTTCTCTGTGGATTTGAGGGAAGTGGAGAAGTAAACCAAGGATTTCTCCAGGCTCAGAAGCTGAATCAGTTCCTCATTGCGCATGGAGGTATGCAATTTCCGCTCGACAGTATTGGAAAGACGGTCAATTTGTTTCAGATAACGCAGATAGTAGCTAGCCACGCGCAGCAATAAATAGAACACAAACTGCGTCTTAAATGCAGTATTGACGTTCTTAATAGCCCCGCGGGCGAAGTCGTCCGTAATCGGGTTGGAGGTCAACGACACTGTAATCACATAATCATGCGTGATAATCATGCTCATGGGCATCGTATAGTAATTCGCCGCACCGGCAGAAGCCCGATGCTTGCCTTGTGCTACCTGTTTCTTTGTGGTCTTGCTGCCGCTACGGTTGCGCAGATGCTGCTTCATTTCCCGCATCTCACGTTTTGCGGCTGCGGTTTCATGCGGGGTGTCTTTTTCTTCGACGGGAAAATCGATAACGATTAGCGTCTGCCCATCATCGCTTTCAATACGTGAGGCTTCTTCCTCGTCTAAGGCGGCTCGAATGAAGTCGTGGTCAACGCCGGTTTTCTCTTGGAGCAAGTTCAGCTCTTCCGATGTGGGTTCCGTGAGGGAAATCCAGCAGCCCTCGATAGGCTGCGGCAGTTCGTGCATGACTCCCTCTGCAGTTTTGTAGAATTTCAGCATAGGCTCTCCTTTCGCGCCTGTGCTGAAATTGAATTGAATTCAATTCGATCCCCCACGGCGCACAGTAATATTAGGGACTCGTCTTCGCGGGTTACCGCCGGGGTCAGTACTCACGGCGCGCCACCTCCTTTGGGATTGAATTGAAGCAACCCATCCAATATAGTATACGCAACTCTATTTATCATAATAGCACATTTTGGGAAGAAAGTCAAGCAAGAAGAGCAAAAAAACGGTCGAAGCGCAAAATTTACGGAACAAGCCATAGGCATAAGAGGGATTGAACCTTGCATTTTTCTGCCGAAAGTGATATAATAACATCAGAAACGCTTAGACAGAAGCAGAATCCGCCAATTGAAATCCACAAGGAGGCCGAGATGATAGGTGACTACGAGCGCTTTGACTTCCGGAAGAAACCGAACCGGCAATGGAACATCCTGCGGCCTATCGTTTGGCTGCTCTGTTTTCCGACGATATGGCTGAAGCGGATAAAAATCCGCAAGTACGGCATGAAAGGATTGAAAGCACCGTATTTACTGTTATGCAACCACAATGCGTTTTTAGATTTTTCGGTAATGACGGCCGCAACCTTTCCGCAGCGAGCAAACTATGTAGTGGCTATTGACGGCTTCCTAATCAGCGAATGGCTCTTGCGTGCAGTCGGTTGTTTTGGGGTACGCAAGTTCACATCCTCGCTGCATTTGGTTCGCAATATGAAGCAGGTGATACAAAACGGAGATATGTGCGTGCTGTTCCCGGAGGCAAGATATTCCCTGTGCGGAACGCAGTCGGAAATACCTTTATCCGTCGCCAAATTGGCGCGGGTACTGAAAGTACCGATTGTGACGCTCCTCATGCACGGCAATCACATTGATTCCCCGTTCTGGAATCCGAAAAGCCGCTCAGCCAAACACCAAGAAGCGGAGATACGTCTTTTGCTGACCGCGGAAGAGACGCAAAGCCTCCCAACGGAAGAGATACACCGCCGCATCTCCGAAGCCCTCACCTATGACGACTACGCTTGGCAGAAAGAGAAAGGCATCCTTGTCAAATCCAAGACCCGCGCCGAGGGTTTGCACAAGATTCTGTACCAATGCCCGCACTGCGGTACGGAGTATAAGATGGGTTCCGCCGGGGCAGAGCTTTTCTGTTCTGCCTGCGGAAGACGGTGGCTCATGGAGGAAGACGGCCGTTTGCGGACTATCTCCCCGGAAGGGGAAGTCACGGCGTTTTCCCACATCCCGGACTGGTACGAATGGCAACGAGCCAATGTCCGCAAAGAGGTCGACGATGGTACCTACAGCTTTTCCGCTGTCGTGCGGGTCGACTCCCTGCCGAACGCAAAGCGCTTCATAGATTTAGGTTTAGGCACCCTAACGCACGATATGGAAGGATTCACCCTCAACGTCACTTCCCAAGGGCAGGAGCATACCGTCCGTTGGAAACCGCAAGAACTCATCGCCTGCCATGTGGAATTTGAATACAAGGGAAAAGGGGACTGCGTGGACTTAAACACCCGCGACGACACCCTCTACTGCTATCCGCAGGGAACGGAGTTCTCCGTAACGAAGCTTGCCTTAGCGACAGAGGAACTGCACAAATCGGCTTCAAGCAGAGACCGGGAGGGTTCGGCATGAAGAAATGGGTCAGAGCTATTGCTCTCGTACTCGCCATTTGGTGCGGGTCAATGGCTCTCTTACCGTCGGCAATGGCTGAATCTGTCAATCCCACACTCCCCGCCCCTACTGTGAACCGCGGCAATTGGGGCCGGGTAGAACTATGCTTTACATATACAGGCGAAGCGAAAAGCTACGCTTGGCTTCTTATGGATTCCCTGAACAATCTCTATGCCATCCCGCATTCCGACTTAGGAAAATTTACCGGCGACGGCATCACAGCCTATGACATCCCCGGCAGGCAGATGCTTCTGCTCACGGTAGAGACCGGAAAGGCCGATGAATATACAGCAATGCTGCAATTCGGTTCTGCGCTGACAGAGAAAGCACAATTCCGTCTTTTGGACGGCACAAAGCTCAAAGCGTCCATAGACCGTGCCCGTTCCATCGCAAACAATCCCAACACGCGTTACACCGATTCCTATATTAAAGATATACGCACCGCACTGTCCGCCGCCGAAGCGCTTTATAACACCCCCGCCCCTTCTGCCGAAGCGATAGACAACGCGACTGCGGCACTGAACAAAGCCTTAGGCCGCCGCACTTTCGCCGGCACAGGTATTGCTTTCATAGACCGCTTCCTATTGCCGTACATGGACGGCATCTGGAATGTAATAGACACTTTAGCCGCCCCCCTGCGCTGGGCCAAACAAAAAGCAGGAGCCGTCGGCGAAATCCTCGCCGAAGCCGTAAAAAGCGCCCTTGGCTTTTAGGGAGCAAATATCAGCAAGCGATTCCCGCTTGCGATAATAGGAACACAAACTGTCGGTGTATCGGCCGATAAAGGAGGCTGCTGCTATTGCCGACCATCTTCCTGATTCTGGGTGAATTCTTCCTGACAGGTCTCTGCGCCGTCGGCGGCGGGATTGCCACCATCCCTTTCTGGCAAGATATAGCCGGACGCCGTCCCTATTGGTTCACGCAGACCCAGGTCGGTGATGCCGTAGCCGTCGCCCAATCCGCCCCCGGCGCAAACGGCACCAATATGGCAGCCTATTTGGGCAGCTTTGCCGGCGGTCCTGCCGGAGCGGCAGTCGGCACCGCCGCACTCATGACACCCACGATTCTGGTTGATGTACTCGTGGGCTTTTTCCTGCGCCGCTACAAAGATGCCAAGTGGCTGGAAGCTTTCATGCGCATCTTACGCCCCGTCAGCACCGGCTTGATACTGGCAGGGGTTGCCTCGCTTTTTGCCATTGCTTTCACGCAAGGTACAGTAGACAGTACGGTAAGCCTGTTCGCCCGGATTGATTTTCGAAAAGTACCCGTTTTCGCCGTGCTTTTATGCAGTCTGTTGTGGAAATATACAAAAAATATACACCCCTTGCTCCTGCTCGCAGCAGGTGCCGGGTGCGGAATTATCTTTAAACTATAAAGTAACATCTGTTACTAATTGAAACCGGATTCCCGGTGATACCATGAATAACGGATTTCCAAATAATGGAATATTATGCTTCTTTGCGCCTCACCGAAAAAAACACGGCTTGCAGAATGGTAATATATTGTAAACTTATGTTAGTTTTCCGAAAAAAGGAAATACACAAAACGAAAGGTCAATTTTGTTGTCAAGATACCCAAAGTCATGCGGTAAAACAGCCGTTCTTTTGTGAAATCCTATAAATCGTGCATAAACCGGTTGACAAAAAAATAGAATGTTGGTATTATAGTGTTGATGGTAATGTATGATGCTATTGGAGTATATAAAAGGGAACGTCCATTTTTGTTTCTCAAAAGGAACAATAAAAAATAGTTAGTCATGGCGAACCCGACACCGTTCTCAATTGTCTAAGGAGTGTAGGCGCGAAACACACCCCGACAACCAACCGAAACCAAGACTTCGAGTCAAATGTTTAGTGGGAGAGAAAGCTATGTATTCTAAAGATGTTACCGTCCGCAACCATGTCGGGCTGCACGCCCGCCCCGCGACCTTCTTTATCCAGAAGGCCAACCAGTTCCGTTCCTCCATTTGGGTGGAACGCGAAGACCGCCGCGTCAACGCCAAGAGCCTGTTGGGAATCCTGTCTCTGGGCATCGTCGGCGGCAACGACATCCGCATCCTCGCCGGCGGTCCCGATGAGGAAACCGCAGTCGAAGAACTCACGCGCCTCGTAAATACCGGCTTCGCCGAACAATAAGGCGGGTTGCGCACAGCACAATAAGGGATAGCAGGATGCCGCAGGGAACGGCTTCCTGCTGCTTTTTTATTGCAGCGAACGCGATACGATACTAAACGCTTTCTGCAGCCGTTTCGTCCCGAACGCACAGGCAGCAAGACTCTACATGCCCCGTGCGCGGGAACATATCCACCGGTGTGACCTCGCGGACAGTATAGCCGTTGGCGGCTATGTACCGCAAATCCCGTGCAAGTGTCGCGGGGTCGCAGGAAATATACACCAACCGCGCCGGCCGGAAACTGTGCGTGATGATACGAAGCAGTGACTCCTCGCAACCCTTGCGCGGCGGGTCCACAATTACGATGTCCGGCTCTACGCCCTCCCGCGCTAATTTCGCCGCCGCCATAGACGCATCCAGTTGCAAAAAGCGGGCATTTTGTATGCCGTTCTTCTTCGCGTTGCGGATCGCATCTTTCACTGACGGCTCTACAAGCTCTACGCCGATGACCTCCTTGCAGGCATCCGCCATGGTCAGTCCTATGGTTCCTGCGCCGCAGTATAGATCGAGAAGGATGGGTTTGTCGGAGAGAACCGCCCCTACGGGGCGCTCATGCCCCGTAGGGGCACCCCCCCCCGCAAGCGCATACCCCCGCGCCACGGCATACAGCACTTCCATCTGCGCATGGTTAATCTGCATAAAGACCTTCGGGGAGACCTCGAAAGTCAGCCCGCAGACTTTCTCTGTGAGTATAGGATTCCCCCAAAGGATCGTGACGGGGCCGGCGTTGACGACATTGGTGCGTTCGGTATTATGCACCAAGAGGAAGCAACGGATGTTCTTAAATTTCGCACGGATGTTCCGAATCAGCAAATCGGCGCGCGGGATAGAGTTCCCGTTGATGACCAGACCGATACCGACATCCGTTTCGTCCTGCGTATAGCGCACCATGATATGGCGCAGCAGACCGGTGTGGGACTGCTCATCGTAGATGGAGACGCCGCAATCCACCGCCCAATCCATCACGGTGCGGAGGATATGTTCGGTGCTTGGCTTCTCGAGTAAGCAAGAGGCGCAAGGCACGATGCGGTGGGTACCGCGGGCATAGAACCCGCCGATGAGCTTCCCATCTTTATCCAAGCCGACGGGTACGAAAGTCTTATTCCGGTAGCGGCAGATTTCAGCGGAAGGACGGATAGGCCGGACAGGCACCTCTATTCCGCCGATGCGCCGGAGTGTCTCGCGGAGGTTGTCCTCTTTCAGGCGTAGCTCCGCTTCGTATTTCAGATGCCGGAAGTCGCACCCGCCGCAGGCCGGGAAGCAAGGGCAGTCGACCTCGGCACGGTCAGGGGAAGGCTCCAGCACCTGGAGCAATTTCCCAATGGCATAGTTCTCTTTGGGCTTGATAATGACCGCTTTGACGGTATCGCCGACGGCAGTTCCCGGAATGAATACCACCTGCCCTTCGTGGCGGGCGATTCCGGCACCTTGGAGTGTAATGTCTGTAATGGTAAGGGTAAGGATTTCGTTTTTTCGCATGGAGGGGTTCCTACTCTCCGTGTGATTTCAATAGGTGAACAATTGTCACGTCCGTACCTATAATTCTTTTATGGCATATACAGACTCATAAGCCAAGAATATACGCCGCGTTCTCATTTCCTGCTTATGCATCGGGGGCGCATCTAAGCTCTATAGAGAATCTCTTCCCGCTTGGGACCGTTGGATACCATGCGGATGGGGCATTCAATCTCTTGTTCGATAAAGTCAATATAGTCTTTCGCCGCCTGCGGCAATTCATCGTAGCTTTGGATACCGCGCAAATCCCTGCCGAAGCCCGGGAAAGTCTTGAGGATAGGCTTTGCGTGCTTCAGCAGAGCGGTCGCCGGGAAGTCCCGGGTTTCTTTCCCGTCAATCTCGTAGGCCGTACAGACCTTGATTTCGTCTAAGTAACAAAGGCAGTCCACGGCGGTAAGAACCGCTTGCGTAGCCCCCTGCACAGCGCAGCCGTAGCGCGTTGCTACGCAGTCAAACCAGCCGACGCGGCGCGGGCGGTGTGTTGTGGCACCGTACTCCCCGGCGTCCCCGCCGTGTTCGCGCAATTGGGAGGCCTCTTCCCCGAAGAGTTCGCTCACGAACTCGCCGGCGCCTACGGCAGAGGAGTATGCCTTTGTGACGGCAATGACTTCCTTGATCGCATAGGGAGGCACACCGGCGCCCACGGCGCCGTATCCCGCAAGAGTATTGGAGCTGGTCACCATAGGATAGATGCCGAAATCCGGGTCTTTGAGGGAACCCAACTGCCCTTCCAAGAGAATACTCTTGCCGGCTTTCTCCGCCTCGCGCAGGAGTTTCGCCGCATCGGCAATAAGCGGACGCACCCAATCCAAATGGGAGAGCAGTTCCCCCGCCAGGGCATCCGCATCCAATAAAGGCTTCTTATATACGTGTTCCAACAAGATGTTCTTGTAGGCGCAAACTTCCCGCAGATGCTCCCGCAGGGCTTGTGCATCAAACAGCTCACAGAGCTGAATCCCCGTCTTGGCGAACTTGTCGCTGTAAAACGGCGCAATCCCCGACTTCGTAGACCCGTAGGCCTTCTCTGCCAAGCGCGCCTCCTCATAGCTATCCAGCAGGATATGGTAGGGCATGAGCAACTGCGCCCGGTCACTAATGCAAATGCGCGGGGCGGGCACACCGGCTCCGGTAACATCGTCCAGCTCTTTCTTCAGTTTGCCGAGGTCAAGGGCAACCCCATTGCCTATGATATTGGTTATATTCTGATGGAACACCCCGCTGGGCAGCAGGTGCAGCGCAAACTTCCCATAATGATTGATGATAGTATGCCCCGCATTGGCACCGCCCTGGAACCGGACAACGATATCCGCTTTCTCCGCGAGCATATCCGTGATTTTCCCTTTGCCTTCATCGCCCCAGTTGGCTCCGACGATTGCTTTGACCATGGGTTTCACCTCGTTTAGATGGTGTACCTAAGGCTCGTTGCTTGAACCCTAAGGTCTAATTATAGCATATGCGGGAGGATTTGTCAAATATTTTTTTAGAGTACCGTTTCCGGGCGTTCCCCGTCACGCACCGCTCGCCGGCGACCAGAATTTCCGGTCCAGCGAACGCAACTGTATCGCCTGTGCGATGTGCGGAATCTCAATGTTCCCGCTGTTGTCCAAATCCGCGATGGTGCGGGCCACGCGCAGGATTTTGTCATACGCCCGCGCCGAAAGCCCCAGCGTCAGGAAAGCTTTCTCCAACAGCGCGGCGGATTGCGCATTGAGTTTGCAGAATTCGCGGGTCTGCGCCGCCGTCATTTTGGAGTTGGAGTAAATCCCGCTGCCCTTAAAACGCGCTTCTTGGATTTGCCGGGCAGCATTCACGCGGGCGCGGATGGCTTCCGACGCCTCCCCTTTCTCCTCCGAGGAGAGCCGCTGAAAGTCCACAGGCGGCACCTCAATGTGAATGTCCAGTCGGTCCAAAAGCGGTCCGGATACCCGCGAGAGGTACTTCGCCGGATCCCCCTGCGGGCAGGTGCAGCGCCGCGTGGGATGCCCAAAGAAGCCGCAGCGGCAGGGGTTCATGGCGCAGACAAGCATTACGGCGCAGGGGTAGCTGATGGTGGCAGCGGCGCGGGCGATGGTCACTTTCCCGTCCTCCAAGGGCTGGCGCAGCACCTCCGTGACGCGGCGGTCAAACTCCGGCAGCTCATCCAGGAACAGAACACCGTTATGCGCCAAGGAAAGCTCCCCCGGCCGCGGTACAGAGCCGCCGCCCGAAAGCCCTGCCGAAGAGATGGTATGGTGCGGCGAGCGGAACGGCCGCTCCCGAATCAAAGACACATCGCCGCGCAGCTCCCCGGCGACGGAATAGATTTTCGTGGTCTCCAGGCTCTCCCCATAGGCCATTTCCGGCAAAATGGACGGCAAACGCTTGGCGAGCATACTCTTCCCGCTCCCGGGCGGACCGATCATCAGCACATTGTGGTTGCCCGCGGCAGCAATCTCCAGGGCGCGGCGCGCCTCATGCTGCCCTTTCACATCCGCAAAGTCCGGCACAGGGAAGCGGTGCGCCGCTTCTGCGGTAATCGGTACGGCCGGCTGTAAGGCCGCATGGCCGCGTATGTGTGCAATCAAATCCGTAACGTGCTCCACCGGGTAGACGTTGATACCCTCCACAACCGCACTCTCCGCGGCATTGTCCGCCGGGACAAAGACTTCTTTCCAACCGCTGTCCCGCGCCTGCATGACCATAGGCAGCGCGGCATTCACGCGCCGCACACTGCCGTCCAAACTCAACTCCCCGAAGAAAGCGCACCCCGAGAAGTCGGCGCGGAGCTGCCCGCTGGCAATCAGGACAGCGATGAATAAAGGCAAATCATAGACCGGCCCTTCCTTAGGTCTGTCCGCCGGGGCGAGGTTCGCCGTCAGGTGGGAAACGGGAAACTTGAAGCCGGCATTTTTGACGGAGGCGCGCACACGGTCGCGGCTCTCCTTGACGGCAGCATCCGGGAGTCCCACCAAATCAAAACGCGGACTGCCGTTGGAGAGGTCGCACTCCACCTCCACGACAAAGGTTTCCATCCCAAAGCAGCCCAATGAATTCACACGAGCAAACACAGCGCGCCTCCTCCTTTACCAATCCGAAAACACCCGGCAACTTCCTTATTATAGTCGATATGGATGGATTTGTCAAGGATTTTTTGCTCTTTTGTTCATTGGAATCGTCTGATTCCGCACGATTCGACCCTGCGTCCTTCCTTTGAAATAAACTTTGACTTTTTCTTCGGAGTATGTTATAATAAAGCAGTATGCCAAAGTCGGTTTTTGCGCCAAAAGAAGCAAAAAGCGGCGGGTGTGGGTGTGCCTTTAATACCTCGTAGAATAAACAATGAAAGAGCTGTGTGAAAAATGCAATTCATCGCAAATGCCTTAGGCGAAACCGGAGTTCTCTGGGCCGCAGTCGCCCTTTTTGCCCTGACCTATGTCGGAATGCTCACCTTCGGCAAGTACCGCCCCTACATCGCGTGCGGTTCCGCCGTCCTGTTCATCCTCCTCGGCATCCTGCCGGTGTCCGGCGGCGGCGGCGGTCCCACCCTCTGGACAGCGATAGACTGGAATGTCATCATGGTCATCGCAGGCACGATGGGTACGGTCATCTTCTTTATTGAAAGCAAAATGCCGGCACGCATGGCGGACTTCCTCATCGACAAAAGCCCCAACGTCATGTGGGCGGTCATCCTCCTCTCCGTATTTGCGGGAATCATCTCCGCTTTCGTGGATAACGTCGCCACCACCCTCATGGTCGCCCCCATCGCAGTGGACATCTCCAAAAAACTGAACCTCAGCCCCGTCCCCATGGTCATCTCCATCGCCATCACCTCCAACCTGGAGGGCGCGGCCACCCTCGTGGGCGATACCACCTCCATCCTCCTCGGCGGTGCCGCCGGCATGAACTTCAACGACTTCTTCTACTTCAAGCCGGAGGGCTTCGCCCATGCGGGTTTGGGGCTGTTCTGGGTCAACCAGCTGGCCCTCTTTGCCGCAACACTCGTGCTGGTGCTCGTCTTCCGCAAATCCAAGCAAGAGATCCACTTGGAAGAGCAGACCAAAGTCACGGATTACTTTCCCTCTTTCCTGCTGTGCGCGACCATCCTGACGCTTATCATCGTGTCCATGCTGCCGACGGAGAAGGTCTTCCCGGCAATCGTAACGGAGCACATGAACGGCATCATCTGCATGGGTTACTTCCTAATCGGTCTGGTGTATTACTTTGCCGTCAAACGGGACAAGGCCATCCTCAAGACCTGCCACCAAGAGATGGACTACTTCACCATCTTCACCCTCATCGGTCTGTTCTGCGTGGTGAGCGGTCTGGTCGCCTCCGGTGCCGTGGAACTCATCGGCGGCGCTTTCGCCAAACTCGGCGGCGGGAATGTCTTCGTTATCTATACCGTCATCGTCTGGTTCTCCGTCTTCATCTCGGCCTTCGTGGATAACATCCCCTATGTCGCGACCATGCTCCCGGTCGTCGCCGTCATCTCCTCGCAGCTGAACATAGCGCCCTATGTCCTCTACTTCGGTCTGCTCTGCGGCGCGACGCTCGGCGGCAACCTGACCCCCATCGGCGCCTCCGCCAACGTGGCGGGTCTTGGCATCCTCCGCAAAGAGGGCTACGAAGTCAAGGCCGGCACCTTCATGAAAATCAGCGTCCCTTATACCCTGACCGCCGTCATGGTCGGCTATGTACTGGTCTGGCTGACCTGGAAATAAGCCTCTCTTCTATTATTGTATCCGCAAAGGAAAATCCATGCGCCTGAAAGCCATTGAACTCTATGGGTTCAAATCCTTTCCCGACAAGACCCGGCTGGAGTTTCCGGCCGGGATGAGCTGCGTGGTGGGACCCAATGGCTCGGGCAAATCCAATGTCGCGGATGCCGTGCGCTGGGTCTTGGGGGAGCAGTCCACCAAGCAGCTACGCGGCGGCAAGATGGAGGACGTCATCTTCAACGGCACGGGTACGCGCCGCCCCATGGGGATGGCCGAGGTCAATCTCTATCTGGAAAACACCGACCGCCGTCTGCCGATAGACAGCGCGGATGTCTGCGTCACCCGCCGCCTCTACCGCTCGGGGGAGAGCGAATACCGCATCAACACCAAAAGCGTCCGCCTGCGGGATGTACAGGAGCTGTTCCTGGACACCGGCTTGGGGCGCGACGGCTATGCCCTTGTCGGGCAAGGGCGCGTGGCGGAACTCGCGGCCGCCCGCTCCGCACACCGGAGGGATATGTTAGAGGAAGCCGCCGGGATTGCCGCCTCCCGCTACCACCGGGAGACCGCGGAGAAGCGCCTCTTGGCAGCGGAAGAGAACCTCGTGCGCCTCCGGGACATCTTAGAGGAGCTGGAGAGCCGCGTAGAACCCTTACGCAAGCAAAAAGAGAAAGCGGAAGCCTTCCTGGCTCTCGCCGCCCGCCGCAAGGTGCTGGAGATAGGCTTGGCGCTGGAGACCATCAGCAAAACCACTGCCCAACTCCGGGAGCAGGATTACAAAGTCACCAAATCCCAAGCGCAGTACCGGCAAGCGCAGGACAAGCTCGCCGCCTTGGAGCAAGACTTGGAAGCCCTCGGCGACAAAACGCAGGACCTGCAGGTGCTGCTGGACACCTTGTCCGAAAAGCAATCCCAAACCAAAGCCGCCGCCCTGCGCTTGGAGGGGGAAGCCGCTGTTCTGCAGAACTCCATCTCCCATAATACAGAGGCCATCCAACGCAACCGGGTTGCCCTGGAACTACTCCTGCCGGACGGCGAAGCGCCTTCCGACGGGGACATCGAAGCCGCAATTCACGCCGCCGCCGGCGAGCGCACCGCCTTGGACAGGGAACGCTCCGCGCTGCTGCTGCGCACGCAGAAGAACGCCTCCGATACAGCCGCCGCGCAGTCGTCCGTAGAATCCAACGCCAAGCGCATGGAAGCCCTCCGCGAAGCGGAATCCAACCGCGAATCCCTCTTGGCCGGCCTCACCGCGCAGCAGGCGGACACCAAGCAGGCGCTTCGCGAAGCCCGGGAGAAGCTCGCCGGTTTTGAGAACAGTCTGCAAGGCTATGCCATGCGCCTGAAGCTGCGTGAGGAAAAAGCGCGGGAGGCGCGGCAGAAGCAGCGGGAAATCGAACAGACCCTCCACCAAGCGGAGCACAAGCTGGAGATACTCAAAGGGCTGGAGCAGAACATGGAGGGCTACTCCGGCGCGGTGCGGGCGGTGCTTCGCGAAGCCGCCCGCGGGAACCTGCGCGGCATCCACGGCACCCTCTCCCAACTCATCCGCGTGGACGAGGACTACACCGTTGCCGTAGAGACGGCATTGGGGACGGCCTTGCAGTATGTCGTATGCGATACGGAGCGCGAGGCCAAGGCCGGCGTAGAGTTCCTGAAACGCGCCGCGGCGGGCCGCGTTACGTTCCTGCCGCTGTCGTCCATCCGTTCCTCCCAATTCCGCGAGAACGGCTTGGAGCGTTGCTACGGCTTCCTGGCCATGGCGGACGAAGCTGTGGAATGCGACCCTGCCTATCGGGAGATCGTCAAGGCGCAGCTGGGCCGCACCGCCGTCGCGGAGGACATGGACAGTGCGATTGCCATCTCCCGCCAGTACAACCACCGCTTCCGCATTGTCACCATAGACGGGCAGGTGCTCAACGCCGGCGGTTCCATTACCGGCGGTTCACGCGCAGCGGGGGCGGGCATCCTCTCCCGCCAAAACGAGATTGCGGACACCAAGGCGGAGATAGAAGAGATACAGAAGAATCTCACTGCGCAAGCCGCAAAAGCCAAGAAGCTCACCGAGGAGGCCGCCGCCGGCCAAGCCGACAACGCCGGCTTGGCCGGAGACTACCAGAACACAAAGAATGACGCCGTGCGTCTGGAAGCGGAACTCGCAGGTCTCACCGGCCGTTTGGAGGACTTTGCCCGCGGAGCCGCAGAGCGCGAAACCGAGCGGGAAGCGCTCCGCGCCGCAGAGGCACAGCTCGCCGATACCATCCGCCGCTGCGAAACCGAAATGGAAGAACTCAAGGCAGCCTGGGCGGACTTAGACAGCCGCTATGCGGCCGCCGAAGCGCAGAGCCGCCGCTTAGCCGCCCGCAAACAGGAACTAGAGCAAGCTGCCGACTTGTCTGCGCAAATCCATGCCTTAGAGGCGGACAACGCCCGCTTGGGCGAGGAACTGCAGCAGCGCACGGCGGCGGCAGCGGAAAGCGCCGCCCTGTCCCAACGCTTGCAAGCCGAACACGACAGCACCCGCCAACACATCACCGAGCAGGCGATGCAGAGTGCCACCCTACGCCGGGAGGAGAAAGTCCTCCTGGCGGAGCGCGAGAAATACGGCGCAGAGCTGGCGCGCTTGCAGGAACGCCTGAACACCCTGCAGCGCACCAAAGACGAAGCGGCAGACCGGCTCTTCGAGGAGCATAACCTCACCCCCATGCAGGCGGAGGCCGCCGGGTACAAACTGGAGTCCCCCATCCAAGCCGGCATAGAGCTGACGGACATCTCCGGCAAAATCCGCGCCTTGGGCAACATCAACGTGGATGCCATCGAGGAGTTCAAAGAGGTCAAGGAGCGCTTTGACTTCCTCTCCGGGCAGGTGGAGGACGCGGAGAAGTCCCGCAAGGAACTCATCCACCTAATCGACGACCTCACAGAGCGTATGAAGAAGCGCTTCACAGAGGTGTTCGCACTCATAAACACAGCCTTCGGCGAGTGCTTTGCGGAGCTGTTCGGCGGCGGAAAGGCGCGGCTTTACCCCGAGGACCCCGCAGACATCCTCGGCTGCCCCATACAGATAGAGGTGCAGCCGCCGGGCAAGAACGTCACGAACATAGACCTGCTCTCCGGCGGGGAGAAAGGCTTAGCCTCTATCGCCATGCTCTTCGCCATCCTACGGCACAACCCGGCACCGTTTTGTATCTTCGATGAGGTAGAGGCCGCCCTCGACGACGTGAACGTCACACGCTTTGCGCGCTATGTGCGCCGAATCTGTACCGATACGCAGTTCATCCTCATCAGCCACCGCCGCGGTACCATGGAGGAGGCCGACATCCTGTACGGCGTCACCATGCAGGAGGAGGGCGTCTCCAAAGTCCTCGAGATGGCGACCACAGAAATCGCCGCCAAAGTCGCCGCCGCCTGATGGGGGTTCTTGCCTCTTGCTTCTTTCCTCTTGCTTCTTTCCTCTTGCCTACTTATGCAGCCCGAAGCGCACGAAGACCCTTGCCGCGCCCATGCCGATGCGCCAATACCACGGCTCCATTTCTTTGCCGACCTCTTTGAGCTTGTCCGCGATGGGAATCATCTGCGGGCACTTCTTTTCGCAGGCATGGCAGGCGGCGCACTGCCCGGCGTTGCCGCGCTTCTCGCTGAAAGAGCCGGTGGATGTCATGTACTGATGCCGCCCCAGCTTCTTGGAGATGGCATAGCAGGTGTTGTAGGCCGCAAAGCAGCCGGGGATGTTCACGCCCTTAGGGCAGGGCAGGCAGTAGCCGCACCCCTGGCAGGGTATCTTGTTGGAAGCCGCAAAGACAGAACGGACAGCGGCATACAGCTCCATATCCGTCTCCGCCAATGCACCGACAGCAGCGGTGTCTGCCGTTTGGAAGTTGGCGGTCATCTGCTCGGGCGCGCCCATGCCGGAGAGGACAACCGTCACCTCGGGCTGGTTCCAGAGCCAACGCAAACCGAAGTCGGCGGGGGTCTTTCCCGCAGCGGCCAAGATCTGCCCGGCTTCGGGCGGGAGGCTGTTCACCAAACGCCCGCCGAGGAGCGGTTCCATAATCATAACCGGCATTCCTTTGGCGGCGGCGGCTTTCAGCCCTGTGACCCCCGCCTGGTAGTTCGGATCCGCGTAGTTGTACTGGATGAGGCAGGAATCGAATGGGTAGGTGTCCAGTATCGCAAGGAAGTCCGCGCCCCGCCCATGGAAAGAGAAGCCGAAAGAGCCTATCTGCCCTTTGGCTTTCTTCTCCTGCACCCAGGCATCCAAGCCCCAAGAGAGAAAGCGTTGCAGCGTTTGGGCATCCGTGAGCATATGGAGAAGATAGTACTCTACCCGGTCAGTTTGGAGGCGCTCCAGTTCGCGGGAGAAGAACTTCTCAAAGTCCGTGCCGGACTTAACGAACTGGATAGGGCACTTGGTCTGGATGTACACCTTGTCCCGCAGACCTGTATCTTTCAGAGCCTGCCCCAGCATGACCTCGTTGCCTGAATACGCATAAGCGGTGTCTATAAAGTTCACGCCTGCCCCGACTGCTTGCTCCAGCAGGGCGGTGAACTGCGCCGGGTCTTTCGGCGCCCGCATGGCACCCCACCCCAGCGCGGAGAGGGAACGTCCTGTCTTCGGATCCGTACGGTATTGCATAATGACCTCCGTGCATGAATGATTGAATCTCTCTGCATATAGTATAACGCATTTTCCGGATTTGTCAAGCAGAAAATGCTGCTGCCATCCCCGACGGCACGGCGCGCCCGCTTGTTTCGGTTTGCTGAGACCTTGCGGCAGAATATGAAATTTCTTGTTGCAATTTCTCCGCTTTCGTGCTATAATTTAGAAAGCACAGCGCAATAAAAAGTTTCCCATTCAAACATTTTACAAAGGGGGAAGTCTATTGGCAAATTGTCCCAACTGCGGCGTAAAGCTGCGAATTACCGACTGGCGGCCGAACTGCCCGAAGTGCGGTGTCAACATGATGCTCCACGGCTTCGAGGAACGGTTCGAGCAGGATGCCAAAGTATCCGAGCTGACCATAGCCAGCGTGCGCGTGAACTATAAGAAGTTCACGGGCGGCATGGCGGGGTCGCTCTGGGCGAAGATGCGTCTGTACTTTATGCTGCTGCCGGTCTGTGCGGTGTTGGCGCCGCTCGCGTCCCTCACGTTCACACTCCCGTTTTATGCGCGCTCTTTCAGCGCGGGAGCCATCGGTCTGGTCAGTCTTCTCAACGGTGTCCCATTTGTCTTGGCGGCAAGGGAAATGCCGGGTGCCGTCGCTCCTGTTTGGGCGGCGTTCTCGTGGGTGCTCCTGTGTGCCGCCGTCCTGACCGTCTTGGCGGTCGTCATCTTCCTGCTGAGTCTGCTCTCCTTTATCCGCGTGAAAGCTTTCTCCATAGCTCTGTGCTGTATCAGCGGCTTCGGCGTGCTGGCGGCCATAGCCTCCTCCGTCGTATCCGTTGTCATGGACAAGCAGATTGAGGGAACGGTCAGCATGGCGGAATGGAAACTCGGTATCGGCGCCTTCCTTGCGGTGGTTGCGTTCGGTGCCGTTTTTTATGCCAACCTGCGTCTGGCCAAGGAGGGCGTCACCATGTCTTTCCTGGACGGCGACTTGGAGCGTGTGGCAATTTACAAGCGCGTCCGTGCCGGGGAACTGAAGTGGGAGGACCTCCCGCAGCCGGTGGTAGAGACGGAGAAAACCCTTGAGGTGGAAGCCCGTATCCAAGCCGACTTGGAGGGCATCTACATACAGAACAGCGAAAAGATTCCCGACGAGCTGAAAGCGCAGCTCCTAGAACGCCGCGCCTTGGCCCTCTCCAAAACCAAGAACCCGGAAACCGCCAGCGCGACGGAGAACCAAGCCATCGGCGAGGCCGCGCTCGTGGATACCAAAGAAGCGGAAAGCGCCATCGCCGCCACCCTTGCGGCCGAAGAAATCCAAGAGGAGGCGACAGACAATGGCTGATGAACCGAAAGACAAGAACGCAGAATATGAATTCGATACCGCGCACATTGCCGGCAAAGAGGGCCGCCTGACCCGGATTCTTGCCGACAGCGACAATGAAAAAGCCCGCAAGATGGTCTACAACGGTTTCTTTGCCGCCTTGGTGGTCATCTTTATCGGCGGGTTCTTCTGGGGAGTCAACAAGCTCCTTGCCGCTGAGCCGGCGGAACCGCCGACCGTTGTGGAACCTTCCTACGAACCGTCGCCGCAGTACCCGGCAGCCCCCGGGCTGACTGCCTCCACGCCGGAGGAAGTGCTTGCTTACCTCGCCGACAAAGTCGCCGAGGCGCAGACCGCCGGCGCCAAGCTGGAGCGCGAGAACCGCTTTGACCCAGATGCGGGTGCCGCAGAGCTTACGAGCGGGCTCGCGGAGGAACTGCGGCCCATCCTGCAGTTTGCCAAAGACGACAACAACAGTATGCAGGACAAGCAGGAGAAGCTCACCGTAAACTACGGCGATACCTTGGAAGCACTGCTTTACGCGCTGCCTGCCTCCCTGCCGGAGGGGACGGAGCTTCTCTGCTCGGACCGCTACTACAAGTGCAGCGAATGCGGCCGGGAGGAGACGGGCTACGCGCCCGCCGTCTGCCCGAATGAGGAATGCGGAGCCGCGGATGCCTATGAGCTGCAGGAGCAGTACCGCGGGGACGTGTATATCCGCATAGCGCAGACCGGCACCAACACCATCTTGGGCGGGCAGACAGGCAGCTTTGAGACCCTCGCCGCGGCTGACCCTGTAGCCGCCGCCGATGCCCTGACGGAAGGCACGGTGCAGGGGATGCTCAGCGCCGCCATCCCGGAAGGGGAAGTGCGCGGGGCAGTCATCCAAGCGTGGGTGAACCGCCTGACCGGGCAGCTGACCGGCATTGACATTGAGAACCAACTCGTCGCCGACTTGACCGCTACGGAAAGCGGCCTCGCGGGCGGCTTTGCAGCGGAGGTCGGACGCATCCCGCTCAATGACATCTCCAAGCTCCGCTTCACGTTCCCGGGCATCAAGATGGATGCGCGCACCAAGACCATCGGCCTCAAGGACACGGTGGAAGTGCGCCAGCACCCGGACGGCCCGCTGGGCGTGGATACCCCCATCACATGGACCACCTCGGATGAGAGCATTGCCACCATGGACAAGGAAGGCTTTGTGCATAGCCACGGCAAGGCAGGTACGGCTGTCGTGACCGCCTCCATGGAGTTTAACGGCAAGACGCTCTCCGCGGATTGCGTCATCACGGTGCAGACCTCTGTGGAGGGCGTGAAAATCAGCAAGCGCAAGCTCGCCCTCGCTCCCGGCGAGACCTATACGCAGAAAGTAACATTTGACCCGACGGATGCCACCAACCAAAAGGTGCACTGGAGCACGGACAATGCGGATGTTGCAACGGTCAGCGCGGACGGTGTTATCACCGCCGTCGGTCCGGGGGAGGCTGTCGTCAAGTGCCTCACGGATGACGGCTACTACCGCGCCAGCTGTACGGTCACAGTGAAAGGAGCGGAATAACATTGGCTAAATTCGATGCGAAGAAACTCGCGGAAAACGTATTCGGTGCTGAAGAGAACTCCGCCGCCAAGATAGACCCCGACAAGCTCGGGCGCTACCAGCGCACGGCGGCGCGGATGTACCACACCCGGCAGGTTTCCGCGAAGGAGATGTTCTTCTGCGGACTCAACAACCTCGGCTCCACGATTGCGACCAAGATCAACGACAACTACCGGCAGCTCTTTAACTTCAACATCCTCAAGATCAACCCGCTCTATGTCATCTTGGTGGATATGCTTATCGGCATCTATGACGTGCTCAACAACCCCATCATGGGTATCGCGTACGACCACACGCGGACCCGCTGGGGGAAGGCCAGGCCCTATGCCCTGCTGACGCCCATTCCCTACTATGCCTCCACGGCGATCCTCTACTGCGGCGGGCTGTTCTTTGCGGGGAACAATGACACCAATGACCCAATGAAAGTCATCTTCCTCTTCAGCATGATGTTCCTGCGGGAAACCTTCTCCACCATCTACGGCATCCCGACCGGGAACCTGACGACGCTGCTCTCCCCGAACCCGGACGACCGTATCCAAGTCGGCTTGGTGCAGACCTACTTCTGGAAGTACAGCGGCGACTTCATTGCCGCAACGCTCATGCCGTTCGTGGAACTGGTGAACAAAGGCTACATAGACTCCAAGAGCGGGGCGGGTGCGGTGTTCGCCGTGTTCTGCCTGATCGGCGCTACGATTGGTGCGCTGACCTCCATGCTCATGAGCTGGAACTGCAAGGAACGTGTCATCCTCCAGCCGCAGCCGGCCTCCACGACCAAGACGCTCTTCTACTTCCTGAAGAACAAGTACTTCATGCGCAGCTTCGTGGCGGGTCTCGCTACAGGCTGGTGGTCCAGCGGCGGGTACAACTGGGACGTCATCTTCCAGCAGGAAGTGCTGGGCGGCGCGCTCAAGACCATTCCGTTCTACATGCCGCGGCAGATTATGCAGATTGTTACGCTGCGCCTTATTGAGAGCTTCAAGAAGATGAACCACGGCAACTTCCGCACGACCTGCCTGGAGCTGCGCGGCTGGGACTTGCTGGCGCAGATTGCCCAAGCCCTCATCGGTGCCGCCGTCACGAAAGACAACAGCACGTGGTGGAAGAGCGGCATTGTGTTCGGCATCACGGACGGCCTGAACGTCCTCAACGACGGACCCGCGTCCGTCATGGAGGGGGAGATTGGCCGCGAAATCAACGACTACACGGAGTACCTCACCGGCGAGCGGCCGGACGGTACGTTCGGTCTGCTGACCGGCCTGATCAGCAAGGTCATGGCTCCGTTCAATACGGCGTTCACGCTCTTGGTGCTGAAGTGGACCGGGTACAACCCGACGCTCACGATGCTCCCCTATGGGCAGGGCAGCCGGAGCGTGTACCAGAAAGTCGTTATGCTCTACGCCGCCGGGGGGATTGTGCCCTCCATCGTGAGCTGTATCCCGCTCTTCTTCTATGACCTGACGGGCGAGAAGAAAGAGAAGATGTACATCGCGCTCAATGAGCGCCGCGCCCTCATCGCCAAGGAACAGAATCAGTTCGAGGAACTGGAGGCCCTGACGGCCATGCTGGCGGAGGGGGAGAACTGAATCCCTTTTGTATCATAAAAAACGGCAGCCCCCACTTGCGGGGGCTGCCGCCTATTTATAAGATCTTCTTATTACTTGCGTCTTGACTTTTGTTGGGAAATACGGTATACTATTACTTCACAGAGAACAAGCGCAAGCCATCATCCTTCGCAATCAAGCTGTATTCTTCATGAAATGGGTAGAGCTGAATCCATGAAAGGATTGGTATTATGTTGAAATCAAAAAAGCATCGTGCTCCTTACCGGCCATATTACTGTGTTCGGGAGATTGCTGTGCTCGACGGTTATAAGCACCGGCTCACGTTCGAGGATGGTAAAGCCGGTGTGTTTGACTTTACCCCATACCTAACACAGCCTTTCTTTTCTCCCTTGAAAGACATAGATGTATTCTCCCAGGTCACTGCGGACGGGGAAACGGTTGTGTGGCGAAAACCTGCCGGGGCAGCATGGTCATCCAGCGCGATTGATTTCGCACCGGAAACGCTCTATGAGAACTGTATTGCCGAGTGAGGCTTGCCCCGCATCGGCAGCTATGCACACCGATACGCGCCCAACCGCGCCGTTTCGGGAAGCCATTGCTCGCGCAGGAGCCAAGTGCGCATATCCGGGGCGTCCGTTTTGAAGACCCTGCCGGTCATGTCGCGGCGTAAGGCTTCGATGACATCGTCTATCGGTACCAAGTTCATCCCCAAATCCAGCCAAAGCTGCATAGCTTTCGGTCGGCTGAGCTTGCTGCTTCGCTTGAACGGGAATTCGCAGTAGAAGCGCAGGAAGTCTTGGATGATGCGCTGCGTTTCGGCATCGCTCTCTGCGGTTTCTTGCTCGGCGGCGGGGCTTGTTTCGACTGCTGCTGCCGGCGACTCTGCGGCGGCGGCTTTCGTTTCGGCTGCTGCCGGCGGTTCGGCGGCGGCGGCTTTTGTTTCGGGTGCGGATGCTTCCGGCTCGGCGGCGGCTTTCGCTGCGGCGGCAGCGGCTTCCAGCTTCGCGGCGCGGGTTGCCGCACGCTTCTTTGCGGTGTCTATGCTCTTGGCAATGGCACCGAAGGCCATGTGCGTCATGGAGTCTTCGATTTCAGGGAAGATGCCGTCGAGGCTGTATTGCTCGAGCATGGCGATGAGTTGCGTTTGTTCTTCGGGCGTAAAGTAGTTCAGATAGTAGCGGCGGTTCGGGGTAATACGGAGCTTGGTCGGTTGGCTTGCCATGGCGGGTTCCTCCTCTAGGATTGACAATGGGCAGTATTTATAAACGGCTGCGGCGCGGCGGTCGGCTTTCCTATGGGTTTGTATCGGACAGAAGCGGGTTCCATTCCGCTACGGTCACATCGCCTTGCTCATAAACGGCGAGATAGCCGTTGTCGGTAAGTGTACGGAGAATGGCGGCCGTGTGTTCGGGCGCGGCGCGCAGAGCGTAGGGGATTTGCTTTTTCAGATCAGACAGGGGCAGGGTGGGGAAGCCTTGGTGCCGCAGTTTTTCGCAGAGGTTGAGAGCTTCGCGCTCGGCGCAGAAGGCCTCGCCCAAGACATTTTGCGCATGGGTGGTGAATACCCGCGCCAAGGCTATGGCGTTTTGCGTCCAATGCGCGGTGATTTCGGTTTGCGGGGAAATGCCTTGGCGAATACAGTCGGCACTGTGCAGGAGGGCAGCGATGCGGGCGGTTTTGCCGACGAGTTTCCCCGCCCAGTCACCGATGGGTTCCAGCTCGTCCAGTAGGGCAAGCTCTGTCTCGTCCGCGAAGGACACCAGCAGCGCATAGGCTTCCGCGGAAAAGCACAGCGGAAGAAGTTCCTGCGCACCGGGCGCAGAATCCGGCGGGAGCGTGTCTTCCAAGAGCCGGCGCAGAAACTGCTCGTATGCCGCAGAGACTTCCGCTGCAAGCGGCGGCGGGTCGGTGCGGCGCGGGGCCGTGCGGCGCGGCGGCGCGGCATAAAGGAAGCGGCCGATTAATCCTCTGCCGCGCAAGGCGGGGTTTTGGATGACCTCCTGCATAAATTGCGGCTGGGCGCAGACGGCTATGGACAAACCCGGGCGCGGGCAGTAGACTGCCTCCCGCCCGATGCGGTCCACGCGGATGGGATCGCCGTCATGCGCTTTGAGATAGACCTCGGGGGAGGCGCCGTAGCGGCCGTACATGGCTTCGAAGACACCGCCCTCTGCGGAGGCTATGTACAACGGACCGCGCTTAGAGAGCATTTCCGCGAGCTTTTCGGGTGTCACATCATCTGCGGAGAAGCTCATGCCCATCTCGTGCTGCAAGCGCACAAAAGGAGAGTAAACAGCGGAGAAAGCGGCGGATTTGCGCTCCGCCGGCGGGAGAATGCAGACGGTATAGAGCGAGAGCTCTTCTTGCCAGCCGCCGCGCACGCACAGGGTGTACTTTCGGCGCATGCAGGCCGCCAAGAGGCTGAGGAGAAGCAGCACCGGCATATCCGGCGGGACTTGGAGGCTTTGCGTCAGTCCCGCGGCAAAAGCGGCGAGCGGCGCGGGGAGCCACAGCGGATTCGGCGGGAGCGGATTCTCCCGCGGCGGTTGCAGGGGGCACAAGGGCGCAAAGTAAGTTTTGCTCCCCGGCGGCTTCAAACCTGCGCCGGCGGGCGATGTGCCGAGTGCGCGGAGGATACGCTCATACCAATCATCATAGTTACCCATCCTTTGCTCCTTTCCGGTCGGACATCCTGTAAAATCGGTGAAGAAAAAACAGCCACCTGCCTGTTCGGTGGTTGTTTTCGGGGTACAGTCGGCTGCCGGCTGTTTCCCTCTTTCTAATTTCCAGTATATACTATTTTTGTGAACTATTATAGCTTATTTTGTTAAATTTGTGTGTACGCAATCGCCCTCACCATTTGGTTCACGGGTGCATATCATGAAACAGAGGTATGCTTTGTACCTCTTTGTATCCGGCAACTCACGCTATTGGGGGTAGTACATATGCCATCGCCTTATGCATGGCCGGGCGCGGGCGGCCCTTGGGGCTGCGGTCCCGGCGGCTTCGGGTTCCCCGGCTTCTTTTTCAGTCAGTCCAGTACCACGGTTAACGGTCGGCCGGTGGGACCGGGTTGCGGCTCGCCTTGGGGACCGTGGGGCGGCGGTCCGTGCGGTCCGTGCTGCAAGATGGGTCCGACCGGCTGCATTTGCCCCGAAGGGGTAGAGTGCCGCGGCCCGTGCTGCGGCGCGACCGGCGCCACGGGTTCCACCGGCTCCACCGGCGCGTCCGGCGGGAGCAGCGGCGGCTCCGGGACACGGGAGGCCGCGGGGAAGTCCCTGCTCCTTGCGGAATTGGAGAAAAAGCGCGCCGCCATCCGCGCCGCACACGCCGCAGCGGACAGCGGCTACGGCAGACTCCAACCTTACCAAACCTCCGCCGCCACCCTGCAAACCACCGCCACCGAACGCCTCGCCGAAACCAGGGAGCGCGAGGAGACCTATGGCATCGGCGGCTGCAATAGCTGCTGCAACCGTATGCCCAAACCCGGGGAGACCGTGCAGGCGCTCTACGCCGACGACTTCTTGATTGAACTCTTCTTCTGCGAGGAAACGCAGCAGTGGGTGCCGTACCATGTGGATTCCCTGGAAGGGCAGTGGTATGCCGACGACTGCGCCGACAAGTGCCGGCATGGACTTGGGCACCCGAACCTGCCGCTCGTCATAGCGCCCGGGCAAGCCGGCGGCTGCGGGTGCTGCGGCACTTGCGAGGCCGCGCCGCCGCCCGCCCCTACAGGGGCGCCCCCGCCGCTTTGCGGCGCTCCCGGCTGCGGATACGGCTGCGGGGCTTGCTGTGAGCCTGCGCCGCCGCCGCCGGATGCGCAGGGAATGGCCTACCCTGTCTACTGCGACCACAGCGGACCGTTTGTTCTGCTGCCCTTTGCCGCCGGCGGGGCGACGCTGAGCGCACCTGCCGTGCCGACAGCCGCCGCTGTTGCTTCTGCGGCCGCAAGTGCCGATAAGGGCGTCATCCAAGTCAATACGCCGACCGTTTTCAAAGTTGAAACGCCACCCCCCCCGCCGAAGCAAACCCGCGTTGGGGAGGTGCCTGTCAGCCCGATTCCCGCCGTCTATCCGCCGCCGAATCCCAACGGACCGCAGCCGCGCTGCGTCTACCCGGAGGATGCGGCCGCCATCCTGCGGCAAAATGAGAATGCCGCCGCTGCCGTTTGCCCGCCCTGCCCGGCTTGCCCCGAGATTTCCGTGGAGGAGGCGGCGGAGTTGGCACTCAAGGAACTGGGTGCCCTTCTGAGCGAACGGCGCTAGGCTGCGCCGCTGCCTACTTGACCGGGACAGAGCCCGGCAGACAGGCTAATAAACCTAAAGGAGCGAAACATATATGCCACCGGAAAACCAACATTGCGGTTGTCACTGCTATGGCGAAACCTGGTACGGCGGAGGCCCCTGCAACCCGATGGGGCGCTGTGCATGGGGGCCCAACGCGCAAGACCAAACCCGCGTGCGGCAGGTACACGAGTTCTTATGTGAGGATGTGTGGGTCGAGTATGACCCGGATACGGGCTTAGGCGTCCCGCCGAAGTTCTGCTGCGGGTGCGGCTGTAACCCTTGCCTGCCTTGGGGTGGGTATTACAACGCGAACCCATGGTTCTGCCCGCCGCCGCCGCCGGCTTGTCAGCCCGGCTGCGCGCCGCAGCACGGCTGGGGCGGTTGGGGCTGCGGGTGCTGCCCGCCGCAGTACCGCTATCCGCGGCCGTACGGTGTGACCGGTGCCGCCGCCCCGACGGCGGCCGCCGCCGCTGCCGGGAGCACCGGCGTTACCGGAACTTCCCTAGAGGCGCTCTCCAAACTCGTGGCGGAGGCCTACCTGAAGCATACGGCGGATTTCGAGCGGGATGCCGAATTGTTTGAGGAAGTATTTAACCCGGAAACGGAAACGGCAACGGAGTGATTCCGGCTTTCTGCCTGCCATTCAAAGCCTGCCCGCCGGCAGGCTTTGCTTTTATGCCGCTGCTGCGCAGCGGCGAAACATCGCGATGTGCTGCTTGGTGTTCTGATAGACGGCGTTCTGCATCGCCGCTGTCAGCGTGAAGTAATCGGCACCCGCATTTTGGACAGCCGCTGTGTATAAAGCATGGAAGCCGGCCGTGGCTATGTTCACTTTGCAAACCCCGAGGCGAACCGCCTTGGCCAAGTCTTCCTCTGGGATGCCCGTGCCGCCGTGGAGAACCAACGGCACATCCGTGCGGCGGCGGATTTCCTCCAAGACAGCAAAGTTGAGTTTGGGCCTGCCTTTATAGAAGCCGTGGGCGTTTCCGATGGCGGCGGCGAGGCAGTCGGCTTTGCTCTCCCGGACAAACTGCTCCGCCTGTGCCGGGTCGGCGCAGAGGGCTTGCATCTCCCCGCCGCCCTCATTGCCGGAGAGAACGCCGATCTCCCCCTCCAGCCAAACTTCCGGGTAGGCCGCCCGCAATGCGGCCGTGTTGCGGATGTTGTCTTCCAACGGCAGCGCGGAGCCGTCATACATAATCCCGGTGAAACCGTAGGCGACCGCTCTGTCTATAATTTCTCTGCTCTCCCCATGGTCCAGCTGTACGGCTATGGGGATTGCGGCCACCTTCGCGGCCTCAAGAAGCATCGGCGCCAGCAGGTGCAGCGGCGAGGCGGCAAGGCGCTTCTCGGCGATTTGCAGTATCACCGGTGCCTGCGCTTCCTCGACCGCGCGGACAATGCCCGCGACCATCTCCATGTTTCCGGCATTGAATGCGGGGATAATTCTCCCTTCCTTGGCTGCCTGCGGGAGAAGCGCTGCGGGGGATATGAGCATGGCTTGGATTCTCCTTGGTTGCTTTCTGCTGAAATCTATACGGAACAGAAAAAGCCCGGCGGGCTTTTGCTATATTTCTCATCCGAAAAATTTGGTCCGCCCGGAGGGATTCGAACCCCCGGCCTTCAGAATCGGAATCTGCTGCGATATCCAACTTCGCTACGGGCGGATATGAACAAGGCACTTGGTATGCCCTGTGCTATATTCTATCACATTCGGTGCGGATTGTCAAGTGTTTTTCGCGCTCGTTTCGGCGGCTTGGATGTGGATGAGGTCCTCCGTGCGCTTATAGATGGCATCCTCCAGCACGAGCATCGCGACGCAGGCCAAGGAGTGCGTTTCGGCCTCTTCCGGGGTTTGCGGGAGGGTTTGGCGCAGGGTTTGGTAGATGGCTTTCATCTCTTTGGCCGCTATGGGGAGGTACGCATCGTCCGGGTCTACGAAGTAGGCTTTCTGCATCGTGGCACGGACCGTTGCTCGGAGGGCTGCGAAGTCTGCGCCCGCTTCCGGTTGGCTTGCCGGTGGGGGGACAGGGGGCATTGATGCGGACAGCGGCTCCAAGCCCCCGCTTTGCATCCGTACCGCCGCCCGGCGGGAGAATACCAGCGCTTCGGGCAAGGAATTGGAGGCCAAGCGGTTGCCGCCGTGCAGACCGGTATGGGCGCATTCCCCGGCTGCGTATAGGTGCGGCACATTGGTTCTGCCCTCCAAGTCAACATGGATGCCGCCCATCAGGTAGTGCTGGCAGGGGTAGACCGGGATGCAATCGTTCTCCATGTAAACCCCGGCGGCGGCACAGGCGGCATAGATGGCGGGGAAGCGACCCTGCAAGTATGCTTTGCCTTTGCGGCGGATATCCAGATAGAATCTGTCCGAACCGACCCGCTTCTCCTCCTCTAAGATGGCGCGGGAAACCACATCCCGCGGGGCAAGCTCAAGCCTTGGGTCATAGCGCTCCATGAAGCGCTCACCATCAGCATTGCGCAGATACGCGCCTTCTCCGCGCACAGCCTCGCTGATGAGGAACTGCTCCCCTTCCGCCTCGGCACGGAAAGCCGTGGGATGGAACTGCACATAGCTGATGTCGCGGATTTCCGCGCCCAGCTCATAAGCCAGCCGAATGCCGTCGCCGGTGGATACCTTCGGGTTGGTTGTGTAGGCATAGACCTGCCCGATGCCGCCGGTGCAGAGCAGGAGGTTCTCTGCGAATATATCTGTAACCGTCCGTTGCCGGAAAACGCGCAGGACAAACCCTGCCGTTTCCTCCGCTGCGTGCTGCCGGGCATCTGCGCGCTGCGCAGAAAGGCACGTCGCATTCTCAAGGAACACCACGTTCGGGAGCGCTTTCACCTGCGGGACGAGCTTATCCACCATCTCCTTACCGGTTTGGTCGGCGTGGTGGACGATGCGGCGGGCAGAGTGCCCGCCCTCCAATGTTTTCAGCAAGGCACCGCTTTCGTCGCGGTCAAACTCCACACCGAGCGCCATGACGCGGCGCACATCCGCCGGACCCTCTGCGACTAATGTTTTGACAGCATCGGGGTTATTGAGGTAGTGCCCCGCGACCAAGGTATCATGGTAGTGCAGACGGAAGCTGTCCTCTGTGTTGCCCGCGGCTGTGGTGCACTCGCCGTCGTTTTCGCCGTCCTCCTCCAGAACCGCCGCCACACCGCCCTGCGCCAGACTGGAGCCGGAGTCTCCGGCTGCCAGCTTCGACAGTACCAAGACGGACAAATCCGTATCGGCAAAATGCAGAGCGGCATAGAGTCCCGCCAAACCGGAACCGACAATCACCACGTTGTAAGCATCCATACCTTTGCCCGTCCCTCTCACAAAAGTGCCGCCTGTGTTTTCGGACGCGGCGCATTCCCCCTACAAAACCCCTTTGGTCGAAAGCAAGCCCTCCCGCGGTGCCAGGGCTCTGCGGAAGGCGTGTGCCGCCGCCTTGAACAAGGCCTCCGCCTCGTGGTGGGCATTGCCGCCGTAGCACAGTTCCAAATGGAGTGTCACCTCGGCATTGAAAGCCAAGGCGCGGAAGAACTCCTCACAGAGGCAGATATCAAAGCCGCCGACGGTTTCTTGGGAGAACGCCGCGTGCCACACCAAGAACGGACGACCGCTCACGTCGAGATGCGCTTTCGCCAAGGCCTCGTCCATGGGGATTCCGGCATTGCCGAAGCGGGCGATGCCGGATTTGCTGCCCAGTGCCTCTTTCAAAGCGCGGCCAAGGACGATGCCGCAGTCCTCAACGGTGTGGTGGGCATCTACCTGCAAGTCTCCTTGGCAGCTCAATGTCAGCCCCCAGCCGGCGTGCACCGCCAACGCTGTGAGCATATGGTCAAAGAAGCCGACACCGGTCGCAACAGAAACCTCCCCGCCGCTGACGTCCAGCGCGGCGGCGATGTCGGTTTCTTTGGTTTTGCGCTTAATCTCACTTTTCATAGCCTTCTCCGTGTTTGACATTGGCGTTGTTGGCCTCTTCCAAGAAGTAGAGTTCCAGATTGAAGAGGAACTGCGTGTTTTCTGCAGGTGTGCCGCAGGTGATACGCAAAGCACCGTCCCCGGCAAAGCACCGCACAATCACCCCGCGGGCTTTCAGGTGGAGGAAGCACTGCTCTGCACTGTACGGTGCGCCGAAGCGGACATAGAGGAAATTGGCGGCCTTGCCGACAACGGTTACCTCCGGGTAGATGCGCAGGAGGATACCCAATTTGGCTGCGAGGGTATCGCGGGAGGTCTTGATTCTCTCCGCCGCCTCCCGGAGGTGTGCCGGGTGGGAGAGGATGGCCGTCCCGAGGGCTTGGGGAATCACCCCCACATTGTAGGGGGAGCGGGAGGCGTTGAGTGCCTTGGTGATGACGGTATTCGCCACCGCAAAGCCCAAGCGCAGACCCGCCAAGCCGACCGCTTTGGAGAGCGTCTTTAGAAGCAAGAGGTTGCCGTAGTCGCGGAATTCACCGAGCAAACTCTCCTCAGCAAACTCCATGTATGCCTCATCCAAGCACACCAGCGTCTCCGGGGCGGCTGCGAGGAGGCGACGCACTTGCTCCTGCGGGAGGACAAGGGAAGTCGGGTTACAGGGGTTGGAGAAGATAAATATGGCCGGCTGCTCTGCTTGCAAGGCCGCTATGGTGCTTTCCGTATCTATGGTGCCGTCTGCGTTTTTCTCCAACTGTATGACCTCTGCCCCCGCCAAGGAGGAATAGAAAGCGTACATGGAGAAGTCCTGCCGATAGCACATCACTTTGCGATTCGCCGGCTCGGTAAAAGCCGTGGCCAAGATGGAGAGCAGTTCATCGGTACCGTTAAAGGCGGTGATATATTCGGCGGGGACACCGAAATACACCCCGGCCGCTTTGCGCAGCGCGGTTGCCGAAGCATCCGGGTAACGGCGCAGGTTGCACCGCTCTAAGCTGCGCAGTGCCTCTTTCTCAAAGGACTGCATGGGCAGGAAGCTCTCATTGGCATCTAAGCGTACCGGGTACTCCCCCGCAATCGGGTCGTAGGGTACCAAGTTTTGCAGTTTCTCAGGCAAACGGTATGGCATATTCCCTCCTCTAAGTCCGGGCTGCTGCGCGCCGCACGATATAATTGTACCTTATATAAGAAAAACAGGGAACCTCTCAGCGTAGGGGTATGCCCATTGCTTGCTGTTCCCTGTATTTGTCTGCACTCAGCCTGCGCTGGAGGCCGAATTCCTTACATAGTTCTCCACCATATTCTGCGCGGTCTTCATGGCGAAGTAGATGCCCAAGCGGTTCTCGTTGAGTTTGGCCGCACCCTCCCCGGTGCCGGAGGTCAGGGAGGCGTAGTATGCATCGTAATCCGTCTCACTCTTCTCCTCGCGGAGGGCTTTGAGCCACGCAGGTTCAGACGTATTCTGCCGGACGAAGTAGAACACGGCATAGCCTGTACTCGTTTCCACAATGGCTGTTTCTCCGTCTTTGCGGGATTTGTCGAAGAGCCACTTCTTGACGCTGTTGTCGGTAATATCCGAAGGAGAAGTCGCCGGATAGAAGCCATGGACATGATCCTCCTCGACATCTTCCTCGGCGGAGTGCGCGGCGGCCGCCAACTCCTTAAAGGCTTCCTCTGTGGCACCGCTGTCTTTCCATTGTTGGAGCGTGGCATCCGCTTGTTCTTTCGTCTGCGCCTTCTCTTCCTCGGTGTTGGCTACGCCGTCGGCAGGTGACGGGAAAGCGTAATCCACGGTATAGAAATCCACCGTTAAGGGGGCATAGGCAGGCTGAATCATGTAGATGCAGTAGACACTGCTTGTGCCCTCGATGGTCGTCTTGTCGCCGGCTTTGCGGGATTTGTTGAATATCCAATCGGTCACGTCCGTCCCGAAAGAGGAGAGGTCGTCTTTCTGTACGAGGAACTGCCCCGTAGCACTGTCGGCATCATAACCTTCGATATCGCTGTTCTCTTCGGCGGCGGCTTTGAGGAAGCTGTCCTCAGAACTGACTTTGGATGTGAAGGTTTTCGCTTCGGCGACAACTGCCTTGTCGGCGGTTTCCTGCCGCTTTGCCAAGGCGTCATCGCTTTCGCCTTCGGCGGCGGTCAGGGTGTCTTTCGTGAACGTCAGAATCCGCACGGATACGGAATTATATGCTGCCGGGTCTTTGTCATACTCTTCCTGCAGCTCTGCATCGGTATGGGCGGCACCGTAGTCCGCTTTGAGCTTCTCTTCATAGGCTGCGATGATTTTCTCGCGCTCCAGAATCTTCTTGTACTTCGCGGGGGTGATGCCTGCGGTGTAGTTTAAGCGCAGGAAAGCGCCGTAACTCATCCCATAGCTTTGCGCGGTAGCTTTCAGCTCGTCTATCTGGCTCTCTACGGCGGCTTTGTCCGCGTCGCTGAGCGTTATGCCGGCTTTCTCCGCTGCTTGAATCATCGCCAGCAAACCGAGAACCGAGGCATCGGTCTGCTTCTTTAAGTATGTCGGCCACTGCATTCCATAAGGACTTGCCTGCCCCCATGGGGATTTCGTTGTATCCAGCTGCATCAGATCCAAACCGTAGGAGGACATGAACTGCTCCGCTTGGTAGGCAACATTGTAATACTGATTATAGAAGAAAAACGCATACTCCGGGGCGGAAATGCTGTCCCCCTCCAAAGAGGTAGCTGTCAGGAAGCGCCCGGGCAAGCCGTAGCTCTTGCCGTAGATGTACCCGATGCTGCAGACAACAACGGCCGCCAATACGATGGATATAATAGATGCAATAATCTTCGTTTTGTCCGGGGCACCTTTCTTGCGCTTGCGGCCGGCGGCTTCGCGTTTGCGCCATGCCTCGCGTTCCTTCTCGAACTTCAAGCGTTCCTTTTCTTCCGGGGTCAGTTTTTCTTTAGCCATGACAAACTCCCTATCCAATTGCATTCAGGTGGTGCGGCCGGCGTGGTATTGGCTTGTCCCTCTTCAAGCAAAAAGGCACACCAAAATACGGCTAAACCGCTTTCCATTATTATAGCCTATTTCTGCATATTTTGCAAGGGGTAAATGGGAAATAATTTATGTCGGTTGGGTGAGGCTTGACTTTCTGCGGCGTAGTATGCTATAATCGCACGTAAGGCAAAGAAATGAGGGGGAGCGTTATGCGAATCGGTGCCTGTACGGTGACTTTCCGGCAAAACACGCCGGCTCGGTGGATTGCTTTGGCAAAGGAAGCCGGTTTGGACGGCTTGGAGTGGGGCGGGGATTTCCATGTGCCGCCGTTGGATTTGGAAAACGCCGCCGCCGTCCGGGAGATGACGGTTGCCGCGGGGCTGAAAGTCCTGTCGTATGGTTCGTACTACAGACCATTAGCGGAAGACATACAAGCACGCTTACCGACGCCTTCGTACGGCTTTGCCGATGTTCTGGATACAGCCCGTACGTTGGGCGCAGCTACCATCCGCCTCTGGGCGGGAAACCGTTCCCCGGATACGTACCTGCAATCGGAACGCAAACGTCTGGCCGAACACTATCGGGAGGCAGCTGACTTGGCGGCGCAGCAGGGTATTACGCTCGCTTTCGAATACCATCGCGGCACATTGACCGAAACAGCGGAGAGTACCCTTGCTTGGTTAGAGGAGGTCGGTGCGCCCAATGCCAAAACCTACTGGCAGCCGAATCCCGAAATCAGCCATGCGGCGCGGCTGAAAGAGCTCGAACTGCTGACCGGGTATATTGCGAATATGCACGTCTTCTGCTGGGTACGCAATGCCCAAAATGATAGGGACGAGCGTTTGCCGCTTTCCGCCGGAGTGAGCCAATGGGGGGAATATATCGCCGCCGCAAGAGCCGGCGGTGCAGACCCTGACCTCCTGCTGGAGTTTGTCCGCGGTGATTTTGAAAAACAGTTTTATGAAGATGCCGTTGTCCTGCGCACTTTGGCCGGAAGACTGTAGTGTCATATCCCCAACGTCTTGCGCAAGCGCCTTTGGAGCCGCCGCGTGTACAGCATTATACAGCGATTGAGGGCGATGTCATATACCCAGAACGTCACGTTGCCGACCAGAAGTAGTATCCATCCGGTGTACTTGGCCAATGGATCCGGAAGCAAATCCAACCCTACCCCGAAAAGGTACCTGCCCGCAAAATATGCCGCGAGGATGCCAGCGTTGAATACCAACGCTTTACACGAAATCTCCGCCCAGCGGGGCAGTTTCTCTGCCATCAGCTTTGTGACGGGGTACTGACCGAAAAAACCGGCAAACAGTAACGGCACGAATTTGTTCGGCAGCAACAAAAGCGACAGTGCGGCCATAGCCGCATATGTTCCCAGACCCCAACCTTTGCCAAACTCTATGACGATCACCAATACCGCAAGTGCCGCCGTTGCAGGGAGAGCAAACTCCATTGTCGGCACAAAAGACACAATGTACATCACGCCTACGCCGAGGGCGGTGAATATACCGCTCAGGGTCAGCTTCTTTGCGTTCGAGATAGATACCCCTCCCTTTATCCCGTATCCCGCCTCAGCAGCAGGAAATCAAATCGCCGCCGAAGCACTCACAGCAGCAATCCGCACACCATAATCCCGCGCATATCTTGCAGCATCCGCTGTCCCCTTTCTCTTCGTACTTCTGCTGCTGCCGCTGCGCCCGGTATTGGCCTTTCCGCGCGGAAACCGCACTGTCGTAAGCTGAGCGGTACTCGAAATTCTGCGGCTCTTTGCGCACCGCTTGCTCGAAGTTCTTCTCCGCTTCCTCTAACCAGCCGCGGCCTCGCTGCGCACTGCCTTTCAAATAGTACCACTCCGCTGTGCGCCCGCTTTGCGGTATGCCGTCTAATAATACGGCCGCTTCGTCATATCTGCCGTATTGGATCCGCTGGCGGATGTCGGAGAAGCCGGGGGCGGCGTAGCCGCCGGGGTGCCCTGAAGGGGCATTGTGCCCTGAAGGGGCATTGTGCCCTGAAGGGGCATTCCCCCGCGACAGCACTATCGCATCATATGCATCATTAATCTCCGACATACGCCGCGGGTTGTCGGCATTGTCGATTGCCAATTTGCGGTATGCGTCCCGCAGTTCCTGCTCCGAGGCACCATAGGGTATGCCGAGGGTGCTGTAAGGGTCAGCCATAGGGCATCAGTTCTCCTTTTTTTGTTTTGCGGGCAACTGCTTCAATACGCGCCTTTGTGCGTTTTCGGTTCCCAAGGTGAGGACATTGTCTATAATAGGTGCAAAACGTTTTAGAATGCCGAGGTTCTCAATTCGGGCGTATTCCGTCAGGAGGGCGTCTGCGGAGGCGTTGAGGAGTTCTTCTTTGTAGGAGGTACTGTCTTGTGTTCCTCTGCTTTCGCAGGTCAGGAAAGGATTGAATCGGCCGTACTTTTTATCTTTCTGCACATCCTCTGCGGCATCTGTCAAGTAGACCCACCGGCCTAACAGATACCCCAAATGCCGGAGTTCGGGATGAATGCCGGCAAAGAGTTCGCCGAGCGCATAGGCGGAAGGGTGCGCTGCAGCGTCCGGGGAAGCATTCTCCTGTTCCGTCAAGCGCTGTGCTGCCATAGTTTTGCGCAGAACAGCCGCCATTGCAGGTTCTTTGCGCACCGCTTTTCGGTAAGCAAGTGCCATGAACGGCCAAAGCAGGCATATCAGGGCTTTCAAGTACCATGGCTCATCGGTCAGGGCATCCCTCCACTTATGATATGCCATGAGCATGAGCAAATCCGCTGCTTTTGCAAAGACCGGAGAAGCACACTTCATGCAGCGTTTCAGCGGATTCACTGTACAGACCGTTTGCTTAAACTGCGGGCATTGCGCACTGACCGAGAGAGAGAGCAGTGCGTAGAATGCGGCATCGTAGTTCAAAAACAGCCGCGCAACCGGCGTATACCGCCACCCCAGTACACGGCACAGGGAGCAATACACACCGCGGTACTGTTCATATTCCCTGCAGCGAAGTTCCGGTTTATGGATTTGTACATAGCCAAACAAGCCGAAACCCCTCCGTTCTGCCGGGTACTGACTGTAGGGCAAAATTGCCTATATATATTATATCATGTTCGCCGCAAATTTGATTGACAGACTGTAAATTTTTCATTTCCGAAAAACGATAGGCTTCGCCTTCCCTTGCGCGTACAAATAAAATGTGCTATACTATATTCAGATACAAACCGAATGCAGGAGGAGACCTATGCTTTCTCAAAAAGAAACACACCTGCCTTTGCGCCGCGCCGTCAAAGTCGGTGCGCTTCAAATCGGCGGCGGTGCGCCGGTAAGTGTGCAGTCGATGCTCTCCATTCGCGCGGAGGATGTTCCCGGCAACATAGTGCAGGCGAAAGCGCTAGAAGCAGCCGGGTGTGAACTTCTCCGTGCCGCCTGCCCGGATAAGGCGACGATTCAGCTTTTTGCCGCACTGAAAGAGAACCTGCGCATTCCTGTCGTGGCGGATATTCATTTTGATTACCGCTTGGCGCTGGAGTGCGCCGCTGTAGGTGTTGACAAAATCCGCATCAACCCCGGCAATATCGGTGCCTCCGACCGTGTGAAAGCGGTCGCTGATGCTTGCCGCCAAAAGCAGATTCCCATCCGCATCGGGGTCAATGGGGGCAGTTTGGAAAAAGAGATTCTTGCCAAATACGGCTCACCCAACCCCGAGGCAATGTGCGAGAGCGCTTTGGGGCATATCCGGCTATTAGAGCAGTATGACTTTACAGACATTGTGGTGTCGCTGAAATCCTCACATCCCGCGGCTACCGTTGCCGCCTACCGATTGCTGGCACAGGCTTGTGACTATCCCCTGCACCTCGGTCTGACGGAAGCGGGAACCGTACGCCTCGGCATACTGAAGTCTGCGGCGGCTATCGGTTCCCTCCTTCTGGACGGCCTGGGGGATACCATACGCGTCTCCCTCACCGCTGACCCTATCGAGGAGGTACGTACCGCTATCAACCTGCTGCGGGCCTTGGAACTGCGGCGCACAGGTCCTGTGGTCATCTCCTGCCCGACCTGCGGACGCACACGCATAGACCTAATCTCCCTTGCCTCCCAAGTGGAAGAGGCGCTTCTCCCTTGCACCAAACCCATCACCGTTGCCGTCATGGGCTGTGCCGTCAACGGCCCCGGGGAAGCCCGCGAAGCGGATATCGGCCTCGCCGGCGGCATCGGCGAATGCCTCCTCTTTAAGAAAGGCACACCGCTTTACAAAGTACCGGAGGCAGAAGCCCTCTCCGCCCTCCTTCGGGAAATAGAAAGCCTTTGATACAGACAGCGAGGGGCTTTCGCCCCTCGCTGATTCAAGCAGATTCAGCCCTCAAAGCCCTTGAAGCCGCGGAAGATGCGCTCGGTATAGACTTCATTCTCCTCCGGGGTGTGCAGGGGATACCAGACCTGCGCGAAGAACGGATTTCGTTCCGCCTCGGCTGCATAGTCCCAAAGGAACTTGTCCGGTACCTCGGGGTTCCATGGCAACTCCTGCGGACACCAATGACCGCCTTTGAGCACCAGGTTCGGCGTCATCTCAAACTCGTGCCCCTGCGCAGACTTCCATCGCAACGGTTTGTAGGGGTCGCCGTCATACTTCTCGCTGAGAAGCGCCCCGCCGCGGAAAGCTGCCGCCGCCTGCAGCTCTTCTGTTGTAAGCGCTTGCAGTTCTTTCTCCTCCGGGTAGCCGTGGTCGAGCTTATAGTGATGCCCATAGGAAGTCTCGCGCTCAAAGCCGGAAGGCCGCCAGATTTTAAAGTCCTCCCAAGAGCCGATGCGCTCCCAGGCTTCTTTGTTTCCAAAGTACGCTGTGATACGGTCGCGGTTCCCGGAAGCAATCCAATTCATGGTACCCCAGATGGCTTGGGTGGTCAGCCGCTTCATGCCCATGAGTTTGATGGCTGCGCCGGGTGCCGCCTTTCCGAGCTTATAATACCCCGGCAGCCGCCCCGCTACTTCGCTGAAATACTGCGCGATGGGTTTGTTCGCACGGAAGTGCAGATAGCTCTCCAGCACATCGGAGTCGGCATAGAACTGCCCATGGAAGTTCCTAAGCGTAAACCAGTTGGCATCAAAGACCTTATTCGGGGCAGGCAGACCTATGGCAGTCAGCAGCAATTCCTCAAATTCATAGTTTGTGATACGGTAGTCCGACCCGGAGCCGATATTGTAGAAACTCCGCCAGAAGTGATCCGGCAAATCGGTGCTGCACAGATTTGCCAACAAACGTCCGCTGTCCTCCACCGTCGCCCACTCGAAGACGCCGTTGATGGGCACATGGAAGATGATGGGGTCGTAGTTCTTGATAATCTCCGGGTAGAGGACACCGCTTTGGCGCAGGCTTACCCAGTACTTCAAGCCGCTCTCGGCAAAAATCCGCTCCGCGACCGTTTTGCTGAGTGCATAGTGGTCATAGACGCTGATTTTAATGGGATCGCCTGTCCGTCCCCAATGGATGGGTGCATCCCGCTCCCCGGTCTGTGCTACCGTACCGATATAGCAGGTCTTGATGGCATCCGGATCCGGTTGGGCTTTTATGGCGCGGATGATATTCTCGGCGGCTTTGGTATTGGTGTATAAGCATGCTTTCGGGAAGTAGTCCGCTTTCGGTGAAACCATGCCCCCTAAGTGCAGCACATAATCCGCACCTGTAACGGCCTCCAACACATCGTCATACTTCGTCAGGTCACCCCAGATAAACCGAACGGCCGGGTCGCCTATGTACTTGAGGGCTTTTTGGACGTTGTTCTTGGAGAATAAGTCAAACAGCACAATCCGGAATTTGTCTTTCCTTTTATATAGCTCTTGGAATGTGTACCATCCCATATTCCCGCACCCGCCGGTAATCAGAACGGTTTGCTTGCCCATAACGGCATCTCCCTTCAGTATTTCATTTGTCTATTCTTCTAAATAAATTATACTCTATCCAAACAGTTCATTGGTGAACTAATTGAAAATCTTTTGTGAATAACAAAAGGGATGGTCACCATCCCTTGTATATCCCTAACTTCTGCGGTGCATCCGCACGAGCAGGCGCAGGAGGTTGGCTATGGACACCGCCAGAGCCGCTACATAGGTCATGGCAGCGGCGGTAAGAACTTTCCTTGCGCCTTGCGCCTCTTCCCCCTCCAGCAAGCCGTCCTCTTCTATCACACGCATGGCTCGGCGGGAGGCGTTGAACTCCACAGGCAGTGTCACCAGCTGAAACACAGCGACCATGGCAAACAGTATCAGCCCGATGGTCACAAGCGGTTGGAAGCCCATGATAAAACCGAGAATCGCCAACGGCACTCCTGCCAAAGAGCCGATATTGCTGACCGGCAGTATGGCGTTGCGGATTTTGATGGGGATATAGCCGGCGGCGTGTTGGGCGGCATGCCCCGCTTCGTGGCAGGCAATGCCGACCGCCGCCACGGAGGCGGAGCCGTATACCCCTTGAGAGAGGTTGATGGTGTTGTCCCTTGGGTCAAAGTGGTCGGTCAGGGAACCCGCTATCGGGCGGATTTGTACATTGCTGACCCCATAGTGCCGCAGGACGGCTGCTGCCGCCTGCGCTCCCGTCATGCCGCGGAAGTTGCGTACCAAAGATTGCTTGCGGTACGCAGACTTGACCCATATCTGGCAGGCCGCCGCCGCTATCATTGCCGGAAGACAAAAGAGCAGGAAGTATATGTCAAACATCGGCATATAGTAGTTTCCGAAACCCACAGGAAATGACCTCCCTCTTTGAATCTATCGCAAATACCCATTCTTGAATGCCGCCCCGCTCATGGGGGCTTTGCCTTCAGGCTGAATTGTCCCTATTTCCAAAAAAGTGCCATTGCCGCAGGGCAGTACCAGTGCCCCATCCGTAGTATCTGCCGCTATGCGCGTTTTTATCACTTTGCAATTCTTGCCTCCCAAAACGGCTATCGCCCCCGGCCAAGGCTGCAAACCGCGCACTTGGTTGTGTAACGCCTGCGCCGGGCGAGAAAAATCCAGAGGTGCATCCGCTTTGGAAAGCATCGGTGCATAGGTCGCCTCTGCCTCGTCTTGCGGCATAGGGTTAAGCGTGCCGTCTTGGAGAGCCGTCACCGTTTCCGACAGCAAATCCGCTCCGATGGGTGCCAATACCTCGAACAGCTCCCCTGCCGTCATGTCCGATGGAATGCGATACTCCCTCTGCATAAGCATATCGCCTGTGTCCATACCGGCATTGAGCAGCATCGTCGTAACGCCGGTGACCGTCTCGCCGTTGAGGATCGCCCGCTGTATCGGTGCAGCCCCGCGATACTTCGGCAGGAGAGATCCGTGGACATTTACGCATCCATAAGCAGGCAAGTCCAGAATTTCCAGCGGCAGAAGCTTTCCATAGGCGACTACCGCAATCAAATCGGGCGAAAGCCTTTGCAAATACGCTGACACCTCCGCATTTTCACGCAGTGACGCCGGTTGCACTATAGGAAGACCTATGGCAAGCGCCGCCGTCTTCACTTCCGGCGCTGTAAGAATCTTCTTCCTGCCTACCGGTTTGTCCGGTTGGCAGATAACGGCAAGAATCTCATGCCCGTCCGCTGCCAATCGCTCTAAGCTCGCTACGGCAAAGGCCGGTGTCCCCATGAATACGATGCGCATTTGCCTATCCTTTCCGATACGTGTCGAGGGGAAGACGGAGCATTGCTCCATATACGAAGCATTGCTTCATTTTCTATATATCTTCCGCCCCGGCACGCGGTCTTTGAACACAATGCCGTTCATATGATCGATTTCGTGGCAGAACGCACGGGCGAGCAGACCTTCCCCTTGGTGCATGCGCCAAGAGCCGTAGCGGTCTTGGGCACGGATGGTAACTTTTGCAGGGCGGCGGGTGACACCGTACTCCCCGGGGAAAGAGAGGCAGCCTTCCTGTTCCTCCTGCTTGCCGGACTCGCGCACGATTTCCGGATTGATGAGTTCCACAACGCCTCTGCCGGTATCTATCACGCAACAGCGGCGCAGAATGCCGACCTGCACGGCTGCCAAGCCCACGCCTTCTGCTTTGCGCATGGTCTCGGTCATATCGTCAAGCAGAATCCCCAACCGTGCATCGAACAGTTCCACGGGTCTGCTTTTTTTGTAGAGAATGGAGTCCTCGCCGTCTAAGATGTTTCGGATTGCCATTGGGATGCCTTCCTTTATGTTACTTGGATGGGATACTATTGTTATAGTATGTGCAAATTTGCGGGAGGGTGCGGGGGATACCAAGGGTTTTATTCTATGTCCGCAAAGGCTGTGACTTGCCGAAAAGCTGCATTGGCGTAAAAGGCTGCAAGCAATTCCCGCAGCATAGCCGTAAAGACTTTTCCTGTGCGGCATTTTAGGACAAGCTGCTTGTAGAATTTCCCGCCTTGCTTCGGGATAGAAGCGGGAGCCGGACCCAATATCATTACTTTCTGCGCAGCATAGCTTTCTGTTTTCAGCAGTTCCTTGAGCTTGAGGAGAAGAAACCGGATAGCACCGTCCGCTTTGGAATCATCATTACTGCAAACCGAGAGCGTGCAGAGAGAACAATACGGCGGATAGGTCAGCAATTTGCGAATTTCAATCTCCGTTTGGAAGAACGCGGGATAGTCCTGTCGGGCAGCCATACGGAGAATCTCATTGTAGGGGTTGTTGGTCTGGATAATGGCATAGCCCTGCTCCCCTGCCCTGCCGGCACGGCCGGCGACCTGCGCCAAGAGAGAGAACATTCGCTCACCGGAACGGAAGTCATCGTGAAAGAGGGATTGGTCGGCATTGAGTACACCGACGAGTGCCACAGCAGGGAAATCCAAACCTTTGGCTATCATCTGTGTTCCGATGAGGATATCTATATCTCTCTTCCGGAAAGCAGCCAACAGCTCCTCCCTGCAGCCGCTCTTGCCGGCGGCGTCCGCATCCAAGCGACCGATGCGGGCTGCGGGCAGCAGGCGGCGCAACTCTTCCTCCGCCGACTGTGTCCCCGCCCCGGAGAGGCGCAGACCGGGCTTTCCGCAGAGCGGACACTCCCTGTCCATGTCCCTGCTATAGCCGCAAAGATGGCAGCGGAGACGGTTCTCCGCGAGGTGGTAGGTCAGAGAGATCGAACAGCGCGGGCAGGTCAGCGCTTCCCTGCAGGAGGGGCATTGCACAAAGGTTCTGTAACCGCGCCGGTTGAGAAGTAACATGGCTTGCTTTCCGCTTTGGACAGTTTCCTGCAGGGCTTCCAAGAGCCGCACAGAGAACATGGGCGCAGAGGAAAGCGGTGCGGCGAGCATATCCACCGTTTCCGCCTGCGGCAGCGGGATGCCGCCATAGCGCTCTGTCAGAGAGAGGAGTGTGTAGATTCCTTTCTCCGCCTTGGCATAGCTTTCTACCGAAGGTGTCGCGGAGGCCATCAGCAGGAGTGCGCCGTGCTTTGCGGCGCGGAATCGTGCCGCGTCGCGGGCGTGGTAGCGGGGCGGGTTGCCGGATTTGTAGGAGGGGTCATGCTCCTCGTCCATGACAATCAGACCGATGTCCTGCAAGGGAGCAAACACCGCGCTGCGTGTCCCGACCACTACCTTGCTCTCTCCGCAGCGGACGCGCTCCCAAGCATCGCGGCGTTTGGCCATGGAAAGCCCGCTGTGAAAGACCTCCGTCCCGGCACCGAAGCGGTCGGTGAAAGCGCCGGCTGTCTGCGGCGTGAGGATAATCTCCGGCACAAGAATCAGCACGGACTTTCCCGCTTTCAACACCTCGGCGGCGAGGGCGGTATATATGCGTGTTTTTCCGCTGCCGGTCACACCATAGAGCAGGACAGGTTTCGGGCGCGCTTCCCTCATTTTTTCCAAGATGGCGGTATAAACAGCAAGCTGTGCGGGAGATAAGCTCTCCGCCTCCATAGTGACCGCCTTGGCAGGCACACAACGCGGTACGGCTTCCAGAATTCCCTTTTGCAGCAAGCTTTTGACAATAGCCATACTGACCCCTGCTAACGTGCAGATTTCCTGTGCGGTTGCTGCCCCGTCGCTGCGGATGACTTCCAAAGCGGCTTGCTGCTTTGGTGTGAAAACAGTGTCCTCCAACCGATCAGCGGAGAGGGCAATATGAAGCACTGCTTCCTCCTGCGCTTCCCGCTCCCGCCCTTTTGCTGCCGGGCGCACGGCGTTTTGGCGGCAAACAAAGCCTTTCTCTTCCAACATTCCCAAAACTGCCTGCCCGTTTGGCCGGTTGACGCGCTTTAATAAAACCGCTTCTTCTGCAAAACCGCTGCGGGTGCGGCGCAAGGCTTCGAGGATGACTCTCTCCTCCGGCAGAAGAAAAGTCTCCGGAGCCGCGTCCTCCGGCGGGAGAATCTGCCAGACGATTTGCGGCTTCAGCTTCATTGCCGCCGGGAGCATAGCATCCAACATATCATAAACCGTACAGAAGCACGTTTCCGCAAGATACTGACCTAATGCGGTCTGTTCAGCGGACAAAACCGGTTCCCCGTCTTCCAAAGAGAGCAAAGAAGCTGCATTCCCCTGTGGGCAACTGTTGCTGACAGATAAAACGAAAGCTATCCGACGCGCCTCTTTCTTACCGTAGGGCACGGATATGCGGCAACCCGGCTGAACCTTTCCCTCCAAGTGGGGCGGGAGGATATAGTCACACACCCTGTCGTAAGCAAACAGGGTGCCTTGAAGGGCTGCGGCGGCAAATTGCATAGTTTCTTCCGGTATTTGCTGTCCCTCTCACATCGAAGCGGACAGCCTCAATCATCATTCTCCATCACGGCTATCTTACCGGCAATCAATTCATTAATTGCCGTTGTGACCGGTTTCTCCGTAAGCGGTGTCTTCTCAATCTCTGCGCGCTCCACGTGCTCACGGGCACGCTTGGCAATCGCTATCACCAAGGAATACTTGGATGTATAGTTTCCGCTCACGTTGCGAAGGTCTACGTTCAGCATTTCTTCAATACCTCTCTGACAAATCCGATTTGGCGTTTGGTGCGCCGATGCTCGGCGTGGATGATGGCTTTCAGATTCTTGACAGCCTCTTTTAAGTCGTCGTTACAAATGATATAGTCGTACTGCCCGGCGCATCCCAATTCCCGCTCGGCAATTTTCAAACGTCCGGCAATGACTTCCGGGTTCTCTCCGGTATCCCGCGCACGGAGACGTTCCTCCAGGACTTTCATGGAGGGCGGCACGAGGAACACACTCACGGCTTCGGGGCAGCGTGCACGGACTTTCTCCGCACCGATGACCTCAATGTTCAGAATCATGGTGTTGCCGGCTTTGACCCATTCCTCGACGGGTTCTCTCGGTGTGCCATAGAAGTTGCCGTTGTATTCCGCATACTCCAGTACATCCCCGGCGGCAATCTTGTCCTGAAACTGCTCCCTCGTACAGAAGTAGTAGTCCTCCCCCTCTTTCTCCCAAGGGCGTGGGGGGCGCGTTGTCAGACTGACGGAGAGTTTCACGCCGTTCATCTCTTCCAGCGCGTGGGTAATCACAGTGTCTTTGCCGGAACCTGAGGGGCCGGACAGGATGACGAGCAAGCCTTTGCTGTTATCGGTCAACGCTTCTCTCCCTCATCCTCTTTCGTGGAATCAAAACCCAAGTGCTTGGCAAGCGTTTCGGGAACAAGGTAACTCCAGACAACGTGCCCGCTGTCCAGAAGCAAGACACTCTTGGTGCGGCGGCCTTGCGTAGCATCTATGAGCAAACCCGCCGCTTTAGCCTCCTGCCCCAAGCGCTTCACCGGCTGACTCTCCACATCCAAAATGGCGAGGATACGCGAAACGCTGACGAGATTCCCAAAACCTACGTTGGCGAATTGCACGGCTGCATCCCCTTATCCCCCAAAATCAGCATATATTATTTTACCACTTTTGTAACGCTTTGTCAAGTTATTTTTGGTTTTTTGCCTTTGTCCGGCTCGCAAACGCCGAAAGCCGCAACTTACATACTTACGGAGATTGTAAGGGTTCGTACCGTACACCCTGCGGGCAAACGCCCGCACATTTTTTATTCAACTTTCCCAAAATATTCCGAACCAATTGCGTGCTGTATTGGTAGTTTCGACAAATTTTGCATTTTTTCGGAAAAATTCTTGACAAGCT
>JAISUW010000051.1 GCA_031271865.1 Oscillospiraceae bacterium | reverse complement strand
CGAACCGCCCCAGGGCTTCGCGAAGCCCCCGCGCAGACAAACACTTGACTAATCTCCTCAGATTTGGTATAATAAGGGACAGCAAACCCTACGCAAAACAGAAGAGGAGAAACGTCATGTCTGACAGATACGAATCCGCGAAAGCCATATACGCCGAATACGGTGTGGATACCGAAGCGGCCATCGCCGCGTTACAGAAAATCGCAGTCAGCCTGCACTGCTGGCAAGGCGATGATGTAAAAGGCTTTGAGCCGCACGAAGGCGGGCTGTCCGGCGGGATAGCCGCCACAGGCAACTATCCCGGCGCCGCGACGAACAAAGAACAATTGTTCGAAATGCTCGACCGCACGCTTGCGGGGATGCCCGGCGCGCACAAAATCAATGTCCACGCCATATATATCACCAATTGGGAGGGCAAAGCCCCCGACCGCGACGCCTTGGAGCCGGCGCATTTCGCCGACTGGGTGACCTACGCCAAGGAGCGCGGCTTAGGGCTGGACATCAACCCGACGTTCTTCTCCCACCCCAAGGCCGCCGACGGCATGACGCTCTCGCATCCGGACAAGGCCGTGCGCGATTTTTGGATTGCCCACGCCAAATGCATCCGCAAAATCGGCGCGGCATGGGGCAAGGAACTCGGACAGCCTTGTGTCAACAATATCTGGATACCCGATGGTTTGAAAGACGTGCCGGGTGATCGTATCGGTCCCCGCGCCCGCCTCAAGGAGAGCTTAGACGAAATTTTGTCCGAGAAGTACGACCCGGCCTATCTGATAGACACCGTCGAGTCCAAAGTGTTCGGCTTGGGTTTGGAGAGCTATACCGTCGGGAGCCATGAATTCTATATGAACTACGCCGCCAAGAACGGCATCCTTTGCCTGCTGGACAACGGCCACTTCCACCCAACGGAGGTCGTGAGCGACAAAATCAGCTCCATGCTTCTGTTCGCCGACAAGATAGCCCTGCACCTGACCCGCGGCGTGCGCTGGGACAGCGACCACGTGGCAATCTTTGACGACGAGCTCCGCGAAATCTGCAAAGAGATTGTCCGCTGTGACGCCTTGGACCGTGTTATCATCGCGCTGGATTACTTTGATGCCTCCATAGACCGCGTGACGGCGTGGCGCGTTGGTCTGCGCGCCGTGCGCTGGGCGCTGCTCAACGCCCTCCTCCTCCCGCACGGCAAGATGAAGCAGCTTCAGGACGCCAACGACTTCGGCCCCCTCCTCGACCTCCAAGAGCAATGCAAACTCATGCCGCTGGGCGACGTCTGGGCAGAGCTTTTGCGGAGGTAGTAGAGAACCGATGCGTATCCTTCTGATTTTCGGCACGCGCCCGGAAGCCATCAAAATGTGCCCCTTGGTGCTCGAACTGCGCCGCAAGGCTTGTTTTGACGTGCGTGTCTGCGTAACAGCGCAGCACCGCGCTCTGTTGGACGCTGTATTAGAGGCTTTCGGTGTGGAAGCTGATTATGATTTGGACATCATGCGGCAACGGCAGACCTTGGAGGGCGTAACCGCCCGCATTCTGACCGGAATCACAGACGTTCTTGCAGAGGCAAAGCCGGATTTGCTTTTGGTGCATGGCGACACTACAAGCGCTTTTGCGGCGGCACTCGCTGCCTTTTATCACGGTATACCGATAGGTCATGTGGAAGCAGGTCTGCGAACGGGCGACCTTACCTCCCCTTTCCCGGAGGAGATGAACCGCCGTTTTGTAGGGCTGGTCGGTGCATATCATTTCGCGCCGACCGAGGCGGCAAAAACCAACTTGCTCCGGGAGGGGCAACTCGCCGAGCGCATCTTTGTCACCGGGAATACCGGAATTGATGCTCTGCGAACAACGGTACGGCAAGACTTTTCGCATCCGCTCTCCGATTGGGCGGGGAAGCGGCGCTTGGTACTTCTGACTGCACATCGGCGGGAGAACATCGGCGAACCGCTGCACTCCATTTTCCGCGCCATCCGCCGGACAGCCGCAGAGCGGTCGGATGTGTGTTTTCTGTACCCGATGCATCCGAATCCCGCCGTACGCGAAACAGCATACGGTGTCTTGGGCGGCGCAGAGAACATACAGCTCTGCGAGCCGTTGAACACCATATCGTTCCATAATTTGCTGGCACGGTCGTATCTGGTACTGAGCGACTCCGGCGGCATTCAAGAGGAGGCACCGCACTTGGGAGTGCCGGTTCTCGTCCTGCGCAATACAACCGAACGCCCGGAGGCTGTAGCAGCGGGGACAGTCATGCTTTGCGGCACGGAGGAAGCGGCGGTATACCGCGCGTTGAACCGCCTGCTTGATGACGAACAGGCGTACCGTGCAATGGCACAAGCCGCCAACCCCTATGGGGACGGTCACGCCGCAGAGCGCATCGCCGATATACTGCAGGAGGTTGCCGCCCATGCCTGAGGAAGATCGCATCCCGCGCATAATACACTACTGCTGGTTCGGCGGCAATCCGCTGCCCCGGGCGTATAAGCGCTACCTGCGCGGTTGGAAGCGACTCCATCCCGGTTGGGAAATCCGCCGTTGGGATGAAACGAACTTCGACGTCACGCAGAACCGCTTTTGCCGAGAAGCTTTTGAGGCGAAGAAATGGGCATTCGTATCTGACTACGCCCGCCTGAAAGTGCTGTACGACTTCGGCGGCATCTATATGGATACAGATGTCGAGTGCCTGAAACCGTTGGACGGTTTCAGGCACCACCGCGCATTCAGCGGCTTTGAGCAGCCGCACAGCATACCGACCGGCACCATGGGTGCCGAAAAGGGGAACCCTTGGATAGCTGCTTTGCTAAGTGATTATGATGGCAAAGCGTTTGTCCTCGAAAACGGGGCTTTGGATACCACTACCAATGTATGGTTGATAACCGAGAAGACAGAAGCACTGCACGGCAAACTGCCGGAAAACGTTTTTGTGGATTATGGTGATGTGGTCTTCTATCCAACGTCGTATTTCTGCCCCATCCAACTTGGCAAAGACTTCACCTGCTTTAGCGCTGAAACAACTTGCATCCATCACTTCGGCGGTTCCTGGCTGGACGAAGGCTCGCGCTTCTGGCTGAAGTACCACAAGAAGTTCTACTACAAACCGCTCATGTATCTCTTTGAGTGGCGCAATATGCTGCGGGATTGGGTACAGACGTATGGGTTCTTCGGTATGCTGAAACATATTGGGGGGAAAGCCTTTCGTCGCGTATTCCGAAAATGAGTTACACGAACCTTAGCTCACGCTTCATGGTCAAACCGTTCCAGCCACCGTTCCACGGTATAATACTCCTTTATCTCCTCCGGCACCGGTTCGAAAGGGATTTCGAGCCATGCCTTGAGGGTGGATATGTCGTCCTCGCCATATAGGAAGATGTTGGCGGGGTTATAGAATTCTGCCGTGCGGACAAGCGGGTTGGTGGTGATGAGCTTCTTGGAGAAGAACATATGCTCCATGATGCGCAGGGAGAAGCCGGTCTGCCCCGTGCGGTAGCAGTCGAAGATGGAGCGGGAGGGCGCAACCATGGTCTTGAGGTATTCAAAGTAAGGGACAGGCAAGCCGGAAGCGGTGATGCCGTTTTCTTTGTCGGCAGCTGTGAAGTAAGGTGCGCCGTTGGGGGCGTTGAAGTTCACGGACAGCCCGGCCTGCGCAAACGCCCGAGCGGCGCCGGTGATGACTTCCAGCCTGTCCGGTGTGCCGTCCGGGTAAATGTGGATGTAGCCGATAAAGCACACATCCCATTTCCTCTCACACACCGGCAGGAAGCCCTCCGGCGGACGGATATAAAATTGCGAGGCAAAGCGCAGACCGTAGGCGTCGCAGTCGGTTTGCTGGAATGAGTATCCCGGCGCGAGGCGCAGGTACTCCGCAGTCTTCTCCGGCGGATAATGCCGCTCCAAGGTATCCCAGAAATAGACCAGCAGTTTCCCCTTGCTTGCCTCCAAAAATCCGGGGTATTCAAGCGCCTCCGCGACCTGATAGCTCCAGATGATGATGCGGTCATACGGGCGCAGCACCCGCCGGACAATGCGGCGCGTCACCTCGTCTTCACGCAGCAAGCGCAGTTTGCGCAGCAGGCGCAGGTCATAGTACTTCGTTTTTAAACCAAAGGCTTTGTACACGACATCCAGCGTCAGTGTCTTGCCCGTCAGCCACGGAAAGAACAGATTATAGTTTTCGCAGCCCAAGAGCAATGTGCGTTTCATCCCGGCTTATCCTTTCCGCTATAGCGTTTCCGGTCAACGGTCAAACCGTTCTACCCACCGCTCCACGGTATAGTAGTCCTTAATCTCCTCAGGCACGGGTTCGAAAGGCACATCCAGCCATGCCTTGAGGGTCGTGATGTCGTCCTCGCCGTAGACGAAGATGTTCGCGGGGTTGTAGAAATCCGCTTGGCGCACAAGCGCATTGGTGGTGATCAGCTTCTTGGAGAAGAACATATGCTCCATTACCCGCAGGGAGAAGCCGGTTTGCGTGGCGTGGTAGCAGTCAAAGACAGCGCGGGCAGCGCGGAGGCGCTCGATGTAATCCGTTGTGTAGTCAATCCACTCGTATATGGGAATCCAGCCGTTGCTTTCAGAGAAGACTTCGCTCCCTGCTTTTTCTATATCGGCTGCCATCCCTGAATCCGACCGGTTTTGGCAGACCGTAAAGTGCGGCTTCAGCCCGGCTTCTAAGCAATCCTTGAAAATCCCCTCTATTGCCCTTGCTCTGTCTTTTACCGTTCCGCAGAACACCACATCGTATAAAAGGGGAACCGGCTTCAGCAAGGCCTCCGGCGGTGTGACATAGAACTGCGTATTGAAGCGCATCCCATATGTTTCAGCATCCGCAGGATCGAAGGTGTAGAGGATTTCGCGGGGTACGGTATCCAGAATCCGCAGCGTTGCTTCTCGAAAGCCGGATAGTTCGAGCATATGACCAACCGTATTCCACTGCCAAACAACGATTTGATTTTTTTCTGACAGCGACTGAAAGAAACGCGCAGGGATACGTTGTTGCCATTGTTCATACGCAGCGTCAAAGAGAACAAATCGCGCATAAGCGCTTTGAAGCCGGCGAAACACGACAGCATAGAAAAGGCGGTACAAACAGTCGTGTTTTATGATTCCCAATTTATAGGCAGCGCGGCAGAAGACATTCTTTGTTTCAAACCAGTATTTTTCTCCATCTTGCCTGAAAAAGCTCATAGGAATCGTCTTTATCGTGTTCGGCAACCATGAAATGAAATGATCGTTTTCTCTAAAGAATAATAGTGCAATTGGTTTCCCTTTCATTCATCAAACCTCTCCGCCCACCGCTCCACGGTGTAGTAGTCCTTAATCTCCTCCGGCACGGGTTCGAACGGGATGTCTAGCCATGCCTTGAGGGTCGTGATGTCGTCCTCGCCGTAGACGAAGATGTTCGCGGGGTTGTAGA
>JAISUW010000038.1 GCA_031271865.1 Oscillospiraceae bacterium | reverse complement strand
TCCTGAAATGGATAGTCATTGTTGTTATCGGTGCCGGGTATATGACGGTACTGTGGGTGGAGATGCTGTAACCGTTGCAGTACTTAGAGAGGAGGCTTTTCGAAGCCTCCTCTTTTGTTGCGGTTGACTTTTGACCGCCTTCGTGTTAAAATATACGTAGAATCCTCCTACTATATAAATCAACCTAATATTAGAGGCGAATACAAAATGATAGGCATCCTTCGGAAGACACTTACGGTGATTGTTGCTTTGCTGGCGTTGATTTGCAGTTTCGGTGCCAAGCCTGCTTGGGACTGCGTGGGGGAAGCTTTCGCCTATGCGGTGCATTCCCCTTGGACCAACCTCTTCTCGGCGAAAGAATGGGAAGACATCAACGCCATCAATCCGGAGCTGCGCACGATAGGTGTACTGTGGCGCTGGTTCATGCCGGATACCACTTGGCCGTTCTTCTATCTGCGGCAGCTTTTTGCCGTCAGAGGGACGTGCAGTTCCGACTTGCTGGATTATGAGGAGATATATATTCCCAGGGAAGACGGTTCTCGGTTGCGCATAGCCAAATATGCACCGAAAGAGAAAGAGGAGAATGTGCCTGCACTCCTCTGGATACATGGCGGCGGGTATGCCAACAGCACGCCGGAGAACGAAGAGGCTTTCATAGAGGCTATCATCCAAGCGGTTGGCTGTGTGGTACTCTCTCCGGACTACACGCTTTCTACGGAGAAGCCTTACCCGGCGGCTTTGGAGGACTGCTACTCGGCACTGCAGTGGCTTCAAGCCCACGCCGCTGCCTACGGCGCCCGTTCGGATCAGCTCTTTGTCGGCGGGGAGAGTGCGGGCGGCGGCATGACAGCCGCGCTCACCCTCTATGCCCGCGATAAGGGGGAGATAAACGTTGCATATCAAATGCCGCTGTACCCCATGATAGATGACCGTCCGACTGCCTCAAATACCGGCAACACCCACGCCATTTGGAACTCTGCTTCCAATGACCATGCTTGGAACTTGTACCTCAACGGCCGAAAGGGAGCTGCGGATATACCCATATATGCTGCCCCGGCCCGTGCCGCGGATTATACGAACCTACCGCCAACTTGCACCTATGTCGGCTCCATTGAGGCGTTCCATGACGAGACCGTCACCTATGTCGAGAACCTCCGCGCTGCCGGGGTGCACGTGGACTTTCGGGTTTTCGAGGGTGCTTACCATGCCTTTGACATTGTTCAGCCGGAGGCAGCCATATCCAAGCAGGCAAGAGCTTTCTTCATGGATTCCCTCCGATATGCGGCAGGGCATTACTTCGCGGCGCAGCCGTGAACCCAAGGGAACAACAATACCGTGCGGTGCATAAGCACCGTACGGTATAGATGTACACAAGAAATAGGATATATGTGCCGAAAATCGAACAAAATTATAAGAATTTGTAGGTGCAAACCGTATGCCCGGTTCCCGTTGCGTGTCCGTCTGTTGATAAGTCTACCACAAATTTTACGGCAATACCGTCTACAGTCGCGGTATAGTCCCAAGTGTGCGTGAGTGTCCCGGTCAGTTTGCCGTCTTTATCGAGCGTGGCTTTGATAACAATGTTCTTATACTTCATGTTTGCTTCGGCAATCGTAATCTTCAGCCCGGGTACGTCTTTTTCTGCGTAGCCGATATTGACGTTCATATAGTCCTTGTCAATGTGATCAAACGTAAAGCGACCCATGGGACTGTTGCCTTGGTTTTCACCGACGACCGTTGTTGCGGAATTGACACGCTGCGGGTTGGTGCAGTCTTTTACCCGGATGGTGAGCGCAGTGGTGCCGTCTGCATTTTTTACAGCCTCCGCACTTGTCACATCTTCCGGTTTGAGGATGGATTTCTGCATCCAGAATTTCGCGGCTTTACCCGTATTCTCTTCGGTCCCCGAGCCCAGGAACTTCTCTACCACACTGCGGATGGACCAGAAGAGGATATCCGTATCCAAGAGCTTCTCTGTAGGCTCGTCGCCTTTCATGGAAACGGTAGTCGTCACTTTTTTGTCAAACGTTTGGCCGGTGGTGTAGGCTTTTACAGTGGCATCATTGTACAATTGAATCACTGCGGTCTTGTTGGCTGCGGGGTCGGTGGTGGTTTCCGTTGCTTCGGTAGCGGCTTCGGTGGTTTCCGTTGCTGTCATAGCCGGTTCGGTCGGTTCGGGTTCTAAAGGCGTGGGTTCCGGCGGGAGCGTGGTCGGTGCTTCGGCAGTTGTCGGCGGCAGGGTGGTGGAACCGGTCGCAGTATCTTTCCCGCAGGAAGCGAAAAGGGAAAGCATCAGCAGGAGGGCAAGCAGGGCGGCGGAGATTCTCTTCATCTTGTATCGGCCTCTTTCTTCGTATCGCATAGTTGTATGACTTCTCATCTATAATCATAGCATACTGTGCCGGGATTGTCAAGAGGGAGTTTTTAAGGGCGACCCAGGAATACGGTCTTGCGCCATAGAAAAACACAAACTACTTGCAATTCTCATCGAAATCTGGTAGAATACTATAGAGGCTTTCAGCCATTTTCCCAAAGCACAATAAGACAGAGAAAGGGAACCCCCATGTATAAACACGTAGCTATTCTCGGCGTAGACGGTATGGGCGCATTCAATGGCCGCACCGACACCCCTAATTTTGATAAGCTCTTTGCAAATGGGGCAGTAACGTATGATGCCCTCACAGCCCGCCCGACGATTTCAGCGGAATGCTGGGGGGCAATGTTGCTCGGCATAGACGCTGATGTCCATAAGCTCACCAATTCCATAGTGGACAAAGAGCCGTACCCGGTGGATTCCGTGTACCCCTCTGTCTTCCGTGTGGTGCATGAGCTATATCCGGACGCGAAGCTGGCGGCATTTTCCAACTGGAGTCCGATCAACCGCGGCATTATTGAAGCCAACCTCGGCGTCACTACAGGCACCGGCAATGACCAAGAGGTCTGTGATGCCGCCATCGCTTATTTGGAGGAAAATGAGCCGGTTTTGCTCTTTATGCAGTTCGATGAAGTCGACGGCATGGGACACAAATTCGGCTATGGTACACCGCAGCACCTCGCTTGGATTACGCGCACAGACGACTTGATCGGTCAGGTTGTGGATAAGTATGCCGAAAAAGGCTATGACGACACGCTCTTTATTGTGAGTGCCGACCACGGCGGCACGCCCCAGCGCGGGCATGGCGGCGACACAGACGCAGAGAAGCTAATCTTTATCGGCGTTGCCGGAAAGACGGTGCAGAAAGGTGTTATTGCGGGGATGCAAGTGAAAGACATCGCCGCCATTGCAGCCACCGCCCTCGGTGCGGCGTTGCCCGCTGCTTGGAGCGGCCGGGTGCCGGCGGAAGTGTCCCTCTAAAATGTCAGAAAAAAGCAGGAGTATACCATGGAAGCCATTACTGTCACCCAATTGAATACCTATGCGAAATCTGTCTTGGATGGAGATAAGCAACTGCAGGACGTCCTGTTACAGGGAGAAGTCAGCGGATTCAAGATCTATCCAAGCGGACATTGGTATTTTACGCTCAAGGATGAGAAGGCGGCTATATCCGCTTGTATGTGGAGTTCTTCCGCGAAACGTCTGAAGTTCCGTCCCAAAGACGGGGACGATGTGATTGTGCGCGGCAGAGTCTCAATATATGAAACCAAAGGTACATTTCAAATCTTGTGCACGGATATGCAGCCTGCCGGTGTCGGCGCTTTGTGGGCGGCTTATGAGCAGCTGAGAGAAAAGCTTCAGAAGCAGGGCTTATTTGACAAAAGCCGCAAACGCGAACTGCCGCAGTATCCGACACATATCGGTGTGGTGACAAGTGAGGCCGGGGCAGCTTTTCAGGATATCCGAAACGTGCTGGGGCGGCGCTGGCCGGTGGCGAAGATAACATTGGCATCTTGCGCTGTACAAGGTCCCGGTGCGGCTGAGGAGATTGCCGAGGGCATTCGCAGGCTGAACAGCCTGCCGGACAAGCCCGATGTACTGATTGTAGGGCGCGGCGGCGGTTCGATGGAGGACTTGTGGGCTTTCAATGAGGAAGTGGTTGCTTGGGCGGCGGCGCGGTCGCAGATTCCTGTCATATCCGCAGTAGGGCATGAGACCGATTTCTCTATACTGGATTTTGTGTCGGATGTGCGCGCGCCTACGCCCTCCGCGGCCGCGGAGCTTGCCTCACCGGATGCTGCCGAAATCTTGGCTTACTTGCGCACCCGGCAGACGCAGCTTGGACTATACACGCAGCAGGTACTGCAGCAAAAGAAGAGAGCCTTGCTGCATCTTACCTCCCGTTCCGTATTGCGCCGCCCGGAGGCTTTTCTGGACAAGCCGCGCCAACGCTTGGATTATCTGACGGCAAAGCTGTCCGGCGCTTTTGCCGGGCACATACACCGCGAAAAAGCCAGACTTGCAGAGGTAGCGGGGAAGTTGGATGCACTTTCTCCCCTGAAAGTCCTGCAGCGCGGCTATTCCATAGCGGAGAAAGACGGTTCTGTCTTGCGGAGCGTGAAAGATGTCCGTATTGCGGATAAGATTTCCGTTCGGCTGACGGATGGGGCTTTCTTTGCTCGGGTACTGGAAACAGAGTAAGGCGTTTGCCGCAGCAGACTGTTTCAGAGGGAGTACCTAAGTCAAGCAGCAGGTTTATCGAAACATAATGAAAGGAATGGGTTACGGAAATGGACAACACATTTGAAAAGAACTTCGCTCGGCTGGAAGAGATTGCCGAAAAGCTGGAAAGCGGGGAGGTCCCGCTGGAGGAGGCTTTGAAACTCTTCAATGAAGGCTCTGCGCTGGCGGCCTATCTGCAAGGCGAAATCAAGGGTGCGGAGCAAAAGCTGGAAATCCTTCGGAAAGGGCAAGCGAATGCCTAAGCGATTAGAGAACCTTATGGAGACGTTCGAAGCGGAGCTGCAAGCTAAGTTCCGTGGGGTATTGCCGGAGGACACGGCATGGCAGGCGGCGCAGTATAGCATTTCCGATGGTGGGAAACGCATTCGGCCGCGGTTGCTGTTTGCAACGGCTCTCGCCTGTGGGGCGGATGGCCGAAACGCGCTGCCACTGGCGGTTGCATTGGAAATGGTACATACCTACTCGCTGATTCATGACGACTTGCCGTGCATGGACGACGATGACCTGCGCCGCGGGAAACCGTCTTGCCATATCATGTACGGCGAAGCAACGGCACTCTTGGCAGGGGATGCGCTCTTGACCGAGGCTTTTGCCGTTATCGCTGATTCGGACTTGCCGGGGGATACAATAGCGGATGCAGTGCTCTGTTTGGCTGTAGCCGCCGGACACAATGGGATGATTCTTGGGCAAGTGCTGGACATGGCTTTTGAAGAGTCGGATGTGGATTCTGCTATGCTCCAGCGCATGAATGCGCTGAAAACCGGTCGGCTGATTATCGCAGCCGGGAATCTGGGTTGGCTGTGCGGTTCCCGGACGAAGCCGTTTCGGGAAGCCTTTCTGCCTTTTTTTCATGCGTTGGGCGTGCTGTTCCAAGTGGCGGATGATATTCTGGATGTCATTTCTACGGAAGAGGACTTGGGCAAACCCATTGGATCCGACGCGGAAAACAGTAAGACAACGTGGGTTTCCCTCATGGGCGTGGAGAAAGCAAAAGGCTTGGCCAAAGAGTTATATGAAAAGGCGCAGGGTTATCTGCGCCGTATCGGCGACGATACGCAATACCTATCTGCGATTTTGGATACTGTCGGCGGGAAAGTGATATAAGAGGGGGCAGGGAAGTGCTCAGAGAGATTTTTACCCCTGCGGATGTGCGCGCCCTGCCGGAAGAGGCGTTGCCGGAACTTGCCGCAGAGATTCGGTCTGTATTGGTCCAAACGGTCTCCCGGACGGGGGGGCACCTTGCTTCCAATCTGGGTGTAGTAGAACTGACGATTGCTTTGCATCGGGCGTTTGAATCGCCTGCGGATACGTTTGTGTTTGATGTCAGCCATCAGATTTATACGCATAAACTTCTGACGGGGAGGTTCTCCGGTTTTGAAACCCTGCGGCAGTCCGGCGGGGTGAGCGGTTTTGCCAATCCGGCGGAGAGTGTGCATGACCCGTTTTACTGCGGACACTCCAGCACTTCTGTAAGTGCCGCGCTCGGCATTGCCGAAGGCAAGAAGCTCCAAGGAGACCAACACTATACTGTGGCGGTTTTGGGTGACGGTTCCTTGACCGGAGGACTGGCTTATGAAGGTTTGGAAAACGCGGGGGAAAGCAACGCGAAACTCATTGTTGTTCTCAATGACAATGAAATGTCTATCTCGCCAAATGTAGGCGGACTGTCACGCTACCTGTCCAAAATACGTTCCCAACCGGAATACCGTGTTGCTAAACGGCGGATTGAGGGATTTCTGCGGCTGATTCCGGGATTAGGTAAGCCTCTGGCCTCTCTTGCAAGGGCGATTAAACGTTTTATAAAACGAACATTTGTAGCCTCTACACTTTTTGAGGATTTGGGGTTGACGTACATCGGCCCTGTGGACGGGCACGACTTTGAGGCCTTGGAAGATGCGCTGGAGAGTGCGAAGATTGCGGCGCGCCCGACGCTTGTCCATGTGCGGACCGTCAAAGGTAAAGGGTATGCGTTCGCTGAAGCCGCCCCGACTGCTTACCATGGAGTTGCTCCTTTCGATCCGGATTTGGGCGAACCGGAACCGCCGCCCAATGCAGCGAAACCGACCGCACCGACTTCTTTCAGCAATGCTTTTGCGCTCTCTTTATGCCGCTTGGCGGAGGAAAACCCGCAGATAGTTACTGTTACCGCCGCGATGAGTGCCGGCACCGGATTGACTTGCTTTGAGAAACAGTTCCCCGATCGGATCTTTGATGTCGGTATTGCCGAAGCGCACGCTGTTACTTTTGCCGCCGGCCTCTGCAAGCAAGGCTTGCGGCCTGTTGTGGCCGTCTATTCAACGTTCTTCCAGCGCACATTTGATTCCGTGCTCCATGATGTAGCCCTCCAGGGACTCCCTGTCGTCCTCTGCATTGATCGTGCCGGTTTCGTCGGGGAAGATGGTGTAACGCACCATGGTTTATTTGATACCGCTATGTGCAATGGTATCCCCGGCTTGGAGGTCTGGTCGCCCGCTACCTATGCGGATCTCGATGCTTGCTTGCAGTATGCGCTGACACAGACCGAGAAACCCGTCGTGATTCGTTATCCGCGCGGACGGGAATCGGGGGTGAAGATGGAGCAATGCTCCATATATGGAGCATTGCTCCCATATTGTGTGTCCGGCACAGGGGAATCGGCTATTGTCACCTATGGGCGGCTGTGCGGGGAAGCGGGCGAAGCAATCCAATCAGCTTCCGCTGCATATAAGCTGGTAGCACTAAACCGAATCCGACCCATCTCAGCCGATGCGATAAAAGCAGTTCTTGATTGCAAGCGCGTGTTCTTCTTTGAAGAAGGGACGAAGCACGGCGGCATAGGGGAAACATTTGGCAGTTTGCTTACCCAAGCGGGATATAAGGGTAAATATTTTTTACAGTCGGTGGAGGGTTTTCCGCGCCACGCGCCCATACCGGAATTGCTCGCCGAATACGGTTTGGATACAGAAAGGATACAGACGATTACTATGGAGGCTGCCGATGCCTGAAGAAAGAGTACGATTGGATGCCTATCTCATCAGCGAGGGTTTTACAACCGGGCGAGATAAAGCGAAAGCACTGATTATGACCGGAGACGTGTATGTTAATAACCAACGGGAACTAAAGGCAGGGCGAGTTATAAAAACCGGTGATACAGTAGAAGTGCGGCGTAATAACATTCTTCCGTTCGTCAGCCGCGGCGGCAATAAACTCTCCAAAGCCATAGAAGTGTTTGGAATCGGCATTCTTGGGAAGGTGTGTATGGATGTCGGCTCTTCCACCGGTGGTTTTACGGACTGTATGCTGCAAAACGGGGCGGAGAAAGTCTATGCAGTGGATGTCGGCTATGGGCAACTTGCGTACAAACTGCGCATAGATTCGCGCGTGACAGTATTAGAGCGTACGAACTTCCGCTATGTTACACAGAAAGAGATTTCGGAAAGTATTGATTTTGCGTCTGTGGATGTGAGCTTTATCTCTTTGAAGCTGCTTCTGCCGGTGCTGTATGGGCTTTTGGCACCGGAAGGGGAAGCTGTACTTCTCATCAAGCCGCAGTTTGAAGCAGGCCGCGAGCGGGTTGGCAAGAAAGGCGTTGTTCGCGACGCTGCTGTTCAGGAGGATGTTATCCGAAGCATCATGACAGCTGCGATAGGGGAAGGTTTCTTCCCGGTGGGATTGGATTACTCTCCTATCAAAGGCCCGGAGGGAAACATTGAGTTTCTCTTATACATTTGCAAACAAGCGAGGGAAGCCGTTGATCTGAAACCGTCGAGCGTAGTAGCAGCCGCATGGGAACAGTTGGTTTGAATGAGAACCTACGCGAAAGAAGTGAAAAAGTGCTTGACAATCCGAAAGAAAAGTTGTAGAATAGGCAAGTATGCGATTGGTCAAAGTAAACTTATATAAGGAGATTCCTCTCATGTCTTTCTCTCATCCCAACCTCAAAGGCCGCGTAGCAGTTGTGACCGGCGGCGGCGGCGTACTTTGCTCCGGCTTCTCCAAAGTGCTTGCATCGCAGGGTGTAAAAGTTGCCGTTCTCGATCTCAAGGCAGAGGCGGCGCAAGCCGTAGCTGACGACATCAATGCGGCAGGCGGGCAAGCAATTGCGATTGCTTGCTCCGTCCTTGACAAGGATAGCCTCGAAAAAGCCCGTGCCGAGGTTAATACCGCTTTTGGTCCGGCGGACATTCTGATAAACGGTGCCGGCGGCAATCATCCCAGCGGTACAACGGATAAGGAAACCTTAGAACCTGCTGACCTTGCCGAAGCGGAGGGTGTAGGCAAGACTTTCTTTAACCTTGACCCGCAGGGAATTGCAAATGTATTTAACCTCAACTTTCAAGGGACACTTTTGCCGACGCAGGTTTTTGCCAAAGACTTAGCCCAGAAAGAGAATGCCTCTATCTTGATGATAAGTTCCATGAATGCTATCCGACCGCTGACGAAGATTCCTGCATACTCGGCGGCGAAAGCGGCGGTAACAAACTTCACGCAGTGGATGGCCGTACACTTTGCTCCCGTCGGCATTCGTGTCAACGCCATCGCCCCCGGATTTTTCTCTACGGCACAGAACAAGTCGCTCTTGTGGAACGAGGACGGCTCGCCAACGGCACGCACCGGAAAAATTCTGGCGGCCACCCCCATGCATCGCTTCGGATTGCCTGAAGAGTTGGCCGGCGCTCTACTCTTTCTAACCGATGAGCAGTATTCTGCTTTTGTAACCGGTATCATGCTCCCGGTGGACGGCGGCTTCTCTGCGTACTCCGGCGTTTGATGAGAAAAATTTTGAAAAAGGCTTGTATTTTCCCGCAGGGTATGCTATAATATTATAGATGTACGAAGTTAGTTTAACGCCCAAATCAAAACACAGAATGATTGGGAGTGGGTCAATGCCCGCTCCTTTGTGCGTAAAGGAAAATCGGAGAGGTGAACTGCCCCTTGGCTGAGAAAACAGTAAACCCCGGCAATACGGCGCACCGCGCCAGGCGCATCGGAGAGCCCGTGGCAAAAAGCCTCGGTCTGCAGCTTTGGGATGTGCGCTACCTCAAAGAGGGAAGCAACTGGTATCTGCGCTACTGGATAGACAAAGCGGAGGGTGTTACCTTAGATGACTGTGAGGCTTTCTCCCGCGCTGTGGATCCGGCCTTGGACGAGGAGGACTTTATAGAGCAGTTTTACTACCTCGAAGTCTGTTCGCCCGGCATTGAACGCGAGCTCACCCGTGACGAACACTTTACGCAGTACATCGGCAGCATCATCAAAGTGCGGGGGATGCGTCCTTTCCCCGATGGCAGTAAGGAAGCCAACGGAATCCTCATCGCTTACACTGACGGCGTAATTGCTGTGGAAAGACAGGACGGTACAGTGGCAGAGATTCCGAAGAAGTCCTGCGCCTGTGTCCGTTTAGCAGAAGCAGAGCAGGACGAAGCAACAGAAGAAGGCTCTTTAGTAAAGGGAGAGGAATAAGTCTCTTCCACGCAATGCTCCAGCTACATAGAAAATCCAAGACGGAGTGAACTGATATGGTAAACAAACCCTTTTTTGAGGCCCTGCGCGAACTTGCCAAGGATAAAGGCGTCCAGTTGGAAGCTTTGTATGATGGTATTTCTCGCGCCATTGTAACAGCAGTGCGAAGTGATTACCACAACAAAGACGTGGTTTTCTGCGAGATTCTGCCTGAGACCGACGAGATGAAAGTGTTTATCCGTAAGACAGTGGTCAACAAGATTCTGCGCAAGACGGTTGTGGAAGAAGTGGAGGATCCTACCACGCAAATCCTCCCGGAGGAAGCGGAACGCTATGTGGATGACCCGCAAATCGGGGATGAGCTGGAAATCGAAATGGAAGTGGATCCCGATTTGTACTTTCTCCCGGATCAAGCGGAGAAGTACAAACCCGGTGCCCGCCCCGGCGACATCATCGAAATTGAACTCGATACCCGCGAGATGAGCCGCATTCAAGCCCAGAAAGGCAAGCATGTTTTACGCCAAGGTATCCGCGAAGCTGAGCAAGGCCGTCTGCGCGAAGAGTTCCAGTCCCGCGAGGACGAGATTGTTACAGTCAAGGTGCAGCGCGTCGAACCCAACGGCGACTGCGTGGTCGAAATCGGGCGCGTGGAGGAGATTCTGCCCGCCGACAAACTGGTGCCAGGTGAAATAGTGGAGGCCGGCGATCTCATCAAGGTATATGTCGAGAGCATACATGGGCTCGATGCCGGCGATCCGCACGCGACGCTCTCCCGAATTCATCCCGGCATTGTCAAGCGTCTGCTCGAAATCGAGGTGCCCGAAATCAAAGAGGGTTATGTCGAAATCGTTGCTGTGGCGCGTGAAGCAGGTTCCCGTTCGAAAGTTGCTGTTCGCGCTTTGGATGAGGACATTGACCCTGTCGGTGCCTGCATCGGTCCCCGCGGCAGTCGTGTGGCGCGTGTGATTGACCTGCTGGGCGGCGAGAAAATCGATATCGTGGAGTGGAGCGAAGACGTCGCAGAGTTTGTCGCCAACGCACTTTCCCCTGCGGAGGTTCTCAGCGTCAAAGTGATTGATACCGATGACCATGTGTGCCACATCGTCGTGCCGGATGATAAGTTCTCCCTTGCTATCGGTGTCAAAGGGCAGAATGCCCGCTTAGCCGCGAAACTGACTACTTGGAAGATTGATATTCGGTCGGATAAGCAGGTGACGGCGGCGGGGAGTTTAGTTTAACTCAGTTAATCTGAGTTCAGCTAAACTCAGCTCAGCTAAACTCAACTCACCCCGGAGGCACGTATGCGATCGAACAAGCAAGCAGCGGACCGCAAATGCAGCGGATGCGGCGAAACGAAACCGAAGCGGGAGATGATCCGCGTTGTACGATCTCCCGAGGGAGAAATCACAATTGACCCCACGCTAAACGGCAAAACGCCAGGTCGCGGCGCATATATATGCCGAAGTGCAGAATGTTTTGAGAAGGCACAAAAGCAGAAGGGCCTCCAGCGCGCATTCAAAGGGGCAGTACCTGACGAAGTATACCGAGAGCTTGCAGAGGCGGTTAAGAGATTCAATGACGACATTTCCTGATGAAACAGCGAAGGCGAAGTTTTTAAATCTGCTTGGGATGGCGCGGCGGGCGCAGCGCTTGGCACCGGGGCACGATGCCGCAAAGAAAGCCTTACGGGGCAAAGCGGCAAAGGTAGTTTTTCTGACAGCGGATGCTGCGGAACGTCTGAAAGAAGAGTTCGCCGGGCTGTGTGTGGAAGAAAAGGTTACGCTTTACCACACAGAACTGACCATGCCCGAAATGAAACTGGCCATCGACATCCCAACGGCTGTTTTCGCAGTCACCGAGCGGGGATTTGCCCGCACACTGCAAACGTTTTTAATCCAACCCTGACCCATTCCATATTTCTTGCGACTGCTTAAAGGACTGATTCTATGCTCGAAAAAATCCGTGTAAAAGAAGTAGCCTCTGCCTTAGGGGTTACAAATAAAGAAATCACTGATCTGCTGATGAAGTACTTTGGCGGGACAGTGAACCTGAACTCCGTGATGAAAGAGGATTGGCTGAACATAGTCTTTGAAAAGTTTACGATGGACTATGCAGTTACCGATAACTTCGCGGCATTCTATCAGGCGGGCATGGAGGGGCAGGCCAAGCGCCGTGCCGCACAAGAGGAAGCCGGTATTGCCACCGAAGCTGAATCGGAGGAGTCTACGGACGGCATCCTTTTGCCCCCGACGGCGGAGGCCAAAGAGGAGATTCTTCCGATTGAGGCAGAACCCGTGATTGCCTCGGCAGCAGAATCTGAGCCCAAGGCGGAGGCGGAGGGACAAACGCTCGAACCCAAAGCACCCGAGCCGGTGCAGAAAGAAACAGCTCCGTTGCCGGTCGACAGCAAACCGCAGCAGGAGGAAGCTCCCGCGGTTAAAGAGCAAGAAATTGCCGCGCAAACACCTACCCAGAAGGATAAGTTCCATGGCGGCAAACAGCAGCCAACCCAAGCCAAGAAGCAAAAGACAGATGATAAGAAACAGAAGAAGCCTGCCGGTCCGGCTCCTGCCGCTCGTTCAAAGGACGCAGAGGCGCAGCGCATAGCGGATGCCGTGGCACAGGCGCTCAAAGCCAACCAAGGCGGCTCTACCGCTGCTGCCGGGAAAAGCCGCGAGGCCAAGGTCGTCGATACGCGAGGCACATCGGTGGACTTAGATAAGTTCTCTGACCGCTATGAAACACTTGCGGGGCCCTCCGCAGCCAGCGGAAAACGCGCCGAGCAGCAACAAGCCACCAAGCAGAAACTGACACAGAAATCCAAAACATATAAGAAGCAGGGGATGCGTTCCTCTAAGCATGAGACTGAGAGCCAACGCCTGCGCCGCATAGAGGCCGAACGCGCCCGCAAACCGCAGCTCGTGATTAAGGTCGGCGATGAGATTACCGTCACAGAGCTTGCCATGCGCATGAAGCGGACCGCCGCTGAGGTCGTCAAGAAACTCTTCGTCAGTCTGGGTATGATGGCGACCGCTAACGACAATATTGACTTCGATACAGCGGAACTCGTTGCCTCTGAACTCGGTGTAAAGGTCGAGCGCGAGGTCATCGTTACGATCGAAGAGCGCATCATGGATACCTCAGAAGATACCGATGCCAACCTCCAGCCCCGCGACCCGGTTGTGGTGGTTATGGGGCACGTTGACCACGGAAAAACCAGTCTCCTCGATGCCATTCGCGACAGCGGTGTGGCGGAAACCGAAGCCGGCGGCATCACGCAGCACATCGGTGCCTATCGCGTTGGCATCAACGGTAAGGAGATTACATTCTTGGATACCCCCGGTCATGCTGCATTTACGGCAATGCGTGCCCGCGGAGCGCAAGCGACCGACATAGCCATCCTCGTGGTGGCGGCCAATGACGGCATTATGCCGCAGACCATTGAAGCAATTCACCACGCCAAAGCTGCCGGCGTTTCCATTGTCGTAGCCATCAATAAGATTGACCTCCCCGGTGCCGACCCGGATAAGGTGAAGCAACAGCTTACCGAATATGAACTTGTCCCGGAGGAATGGGGCGGCGATACCATCTGCGTCCCGGTTTCCGCCAAGACCCGCGAAGGGATTGAAGACCTCCTTGAATCTGTTCTGTTGGTTGCGGAGGTCAAGGAGCTTCGCGCCAATCCCGACCGCGCCGCGCATGGTGTAGTTATCGAAGCGCGTATGGACAAAGGCCGCGGTCCGATTGCCACCCTCCTTGTTCAGAACGGTACGCTGCACAGCGGCGATGCGATTGTCGCCGGTTCCGCTGTCGGTCATGTCCGCGTCATGACCGATGACAAAGGCAACGAAATTCTAACAGCCGGACCCAGTGTCCCGGTGGAAATCGCCGGTCTTGCCGAAGTGCCGGAAGGCGGAGACATCTTCGATGCCGTTACGGACGAGCGCCTTGCCCGCGAACTCGTGGAGCAACGCAAGTACGCAGCCAAGGAAGACCTCTTCCAGCAGCAAGAGCAGGTTACGCTCGAAACACTCTTCGACAGTCTCAAAGACAGTGAGAAAAAAGACCTTAACATCATCGTCAAAGCGGATGTCCAAGGCTCCGCAGAAGCTGTCAAGCAGAACCTCGTCAAGCTAACGAACGAGGAAGTGCGTGTGCGTGTTATCCATGACGGTGTGGGTGCCGTATCTGATAATGACGTAATGCTCGCCAATGCTTCCCATGCCGTCATCATCGGTTTCAATGTTACTGCCGACCCGATTGCCGCAGTGAATGCCCAGCGTGACGGTATTGACATCCGCACTTATCGTGTGATTTACGATATGATAGACGATGTGCAAACCGCCATCAAGGGGATGCTTAAACCCAAGTACCGCGAAGTGCCATTGGGGCGTATGGAAGTACGCCAGCTCTGGAAAATATCTAATAATACGGTTATCGGCGGTTATGTATCCTCCGGCAAGGCGCAGCGCGGCGCACTCGTACGAGTCACCCGCGACGGTGTTATCCTTGCAGACGATAAGATTGAGTCCCTGCGCCGCTTCAAGGACGATGTGAAAGAAGTCAACACCAACTATGAGTGCGGCGCCGCCCTCGAGAATTTCTCCGACCTCAAGGAAGGAGACATTCTTGAGATGTATATCATGGAAGAATACAGAGACTGAAGCTTCCTCAATTGATTCGCAATGAATAGCATACAGTAAACAGGTAGGATACCTGCGGTTGGCTATTCGTATTTGTTTGGTATGTGAAGGAGAAACACTATGCCTACCCACCGCCATGACCGCGTGGAGGAGGATGTCAAGCGCGAATTATCTGCGCTTCTCCGCGAGGTAAAAGACTACCGCGTAAGGGACAAGTTCCTGACACTTGTGCGCGTGCAGATGAGCGGGGACGGTTCTGTCGCGAATGTCTATGTATCTGCAATGGACGGTAATTCCTCCGCAAAGGAAGCAGCGAAAGGTCTCCAATCCGCTGCAGGTTTCTTACGCGGAGAGTTGGCGCGGCGTTTGCACTTACGCAAGGCCCCTGAACTCAATTTCAATGCCACAGCAGCCATGGAAGAGGGCGCCCGCATCACCAAAATGATTGGGGAATTGGTCAACCTTTCCGATGAGGAGGGCAGCGAATGAACATCCAAGAGATTAATATCCGCGATCCCTTTGTGGTGAATGAGAGCGGCAAGTATTATATGTACACCTCCCTCCCGCCCGGTTTCGGCGTATGGGTTTCCTCTGATTTGCAGACTTGGGAGGGACCGAAATCCATTTGGCGGCCGGCAACGGGTCACCCGGCGAATGACCAATTCTGGGCACCGGAGTGTCATAAGTATAAAGAGAACTTCTATTTGATTGCATCTTATCACTCTGCCGTTTTGAATCATCGGCGCACCTCCGTCTTTCGCTCTGCAAGCCCGGATGGTGTGTTTGAGGAAATCTTTGATATAACCCAGTATCCGCCGGACTGGGATGTGATTGACGGTACGCTGTATATAGACAATGCCGGTCAACCATGGCTTGTTTTTGTCCATGAATGGACAAGTATGCCCGATAAAGTCGGTGACTTCTCTGCTGCTAAGCTCTCCGCCGATCTCTCCGGTTTTGTCAGCGAACCCATCGTGCTCTTCAAAGCCTCGGAAATGCCCGGCAACCCCCAAAATGGCGTAACAGATGGGTGCTTTCTCCACCGCACACAAGATGGAGCATTGCTCCTCCTTTGGAGCGGCTTGAACCCAAACCGCTACTGCGTAGTGCAGGCAAAATCACTTTCCGGGGAAATCGAAGGTCCGTGGGAGCAGATAGAGCAACCGCTCTATGACCGGACGCTTTCCGCAGACAGTCAAGACGGCGGACATGGGATGCTGTTTCAAAACTGTAAGGGGGATTTGATGCTCTCTATCCACAGTCCGAACAATCCCGGCAGGGGCAACTTTGAGCGTGCGAAGTTTCTGCCTGTAGAGGAAACGGCGCAGGGTTTGCGCATAATAAACCGGTAAAATAGGATAATAAGCACAGATTACAGCTGAAAGGTGGGGAGAGAATTGCAGAGGATAGATTTAGCGACAGCGGCAAGCCGTCTGCATGAAATGTCAGCAGTGCGTATCCTTGCCCACCAGCACCCGGACGGCGATACCCTAGGGTCCGCCTATGCCTTGGCGCGGGCACTGCAGTCTATCGGCAAGCATACCTGCGTGGACTGCGTAGACCCGCTGCCGCACGACTTTACGTTCTGTGCCAAGGGTTACACCCCGGACTATATGGACGGCACAGAATCCATAGTCACGGTGGACGTAGCGGACGCAAAGCTCCTTGGCCGCAGCTACTATGAAAAGTACGGCGGTATTGTGGATCTCAATATCGACCACCACTCTACCAATACAGGCTTTGCCAGAGAAACATATTTGGAAGAAGACTCCGCCGCCACTGCGGAGTTGGTCGCCGACCTGATTGATTTGCTCTGCGTAGTATGGACGACAGATATTGCCGCCTGCATCTATGCGGGAATCTCTACAGACACAGGCTGTTTCCGCTATGCCGGGACTACCTCCCGCAGCCACCGCTACGCGGCGCGTATGATGGAATTCGGTGTTCAGACGGAACCGCTGGATCGGATGTTTTTTGAAACCAAGACGCGTTCCTTTGCCGCCTTAGAGCGCTTGGCACTGGAGGGTTTTCGGTTTTTCTGCAAGGGGCAGGTATGCCTCATGGTCGTAACGCAGGAAATGTACCGCAAATCCGGCTCCAATGAGGATGAGTTTATACGCCTTGTCCCGCAAACGCGCCAAATAGAGGGCGTACTGGTAGGTATTGCCATACGGGAGCGCAGCGACGGCAGTTGGAAAATCAGTCTGCGCACGCATTTGCCGATAGATGCCTCCGCTATCTGCGCCAAACTCGGCGGCGGCGGTCATGCGGTGGCAGCAGGCTGTGAAAGCTTTAAACCTTTAGAGGAAACCATAGCCGACATTGTGCGTTACACCGGCGAAGCTCTGCAAGCCGCCGGATTGCCGGTGTAGTCTATAAAATCAATAGATGTAACACAAGTGTTACATCTACAGATTTTTGTATCACATTTTAAGAAATACCAACTTCCTTGAGTTCCTCGAGGAGTTCGTCTTTTGTGTGCAAACCAATGAGCGTCTTCACAACCGTGCCTTCCTTGAAGACAAGCATGGTCGGTAGGTTCATAACGTCATAGTGGACAATCATACGAAACTTCTCTTCGTAACTCTCGGGCGTATCGCCCGGTTCGGGGTCGGTATTGAACTTGCAGATTTTAAGCTTGCCTTCCAGCTCCTCCGCCAGTCCCTCCAAGATAGGAGCAAGCATACGGCAGGGCAGGCAGCGCTCGCCCCAGAAATCTACGAGTACCGGTACTTCTGCGCTGATGACTTCCGCTTGGAATGTTTTAGGTTCAACGGCAATTGCCATAACTGTTCTCTCCGGTTCGTTGGAATAATATGGGAGTCAGCGTAAGCCGCCCCATATGTGGATAGTATACCACATTTGGGTCCAAAAAGCAATCCCGGTTTTGGACGCTATATACAATATATGCCAATTCCCATAATTCATTGCAAGTGGCAGACAGAAAGCAAATTCGGCAACCCGCTTACATCATGATGTACATGAGTGCCATCATCAAACCTTGGTCAGACCCTTCCTTTGAGAGGAGCATCATTATCATCATCAGGAGAATGGAGTCGTTGCCCTTTCCGGCATCTTCTTCGTCCTCTTCGCACTCGTCCTTCGGGAAAAAGCGTCCCAGAAGCGATCCCAAGTCCATCCCGGGCAGCGGCGGTTTCTTCGGCGGCGGTTTGGGTTTCGGCTTTGGTTTGGGTTTCGGTTGCGGGGGCGGGCAAGGTGTCGGTTCCGGAATCGGAGCGCAGGGACGGTTCTGCTGCGGGCGGCTTTGCGGCGTGTGTGCATAGTTCTGCACCGGAATCGGCGGTACTTGCGGGCGTTGCGGCGGACCGAAAAGCGGGTTCATGTTGCGGAATTGGCGCATGCGCCCCGTAGGGGCGTAGTGCCCCGTTGGGGCAGGCGCCCTCTGCGGGCAGTACTGCCATTGTTCGGCCTGTGCATAGGGGTTGACGCCTCGTCCCTGCGTGGCTGTTGACGAACCGTAAACCGGCTGCGGTTCATATACCGGCGCATAGCTATATTTATCATATGGCGGCTGCCGATAGCTATAGGAATCCGACCGGGAATTGTTTCCATACCCGGCACTCTCGCGCAGAACGCCCGGCGGCGTATTGTGATGGATCGGCGGCGTCTGCTTGCGGCGGCGTTGCCGCGGCGGTTCCGGCGGCGGCAGTTCCTCATAGATAGGGGGCGGAGGCTGCGGCTGCGGTCGGCGATTGCTCTCCTGCCGCTGCGGGGACTGAGGCAACGGTTGTGCAGGCATAGGTTCGGGAAGAGCCGAGCGGCGGTGCGCCTCCCGCATCTCTTCCAAGGCACGCAGGCGCATCCGCTCATACTCACGGTCTGAATACATTGAGGACACTTACTTCCCCCCCAGCACCGTACCCTGCAAGGCCGGCAGTATAGACATCATTTTCATCATCTGTATAGCGTGTTCACAGCGTTTCTGCCGTCTTTTCGATAGGTGCGGCTTCAAGGCGTTGATTAGCTCTGCTCTCTCATCCCGCTTATTGAACTGCCCCATAAGTGTTCCGAGTTTTCCGAGGAGCTCCGGAGTAAACATAGCTCCCATATCCCCAAATCCCTCAAAGGGGTTGGATTGCTTTTGGCTACTTTCCTGCTTGGGTTTGGGGTCTTTCTTGGCTTTTGGCGGCGGTTTTTTCTTGGGAGGCTCCTGTTCCGGCGGCATTTTTTGCGGGGGACGCTGCTGTCGGGGGGGGCAAGCACCGGCATTTGCAGGTCTTCTTTGCGGCTGCGGACACGATTCTGTTGCCGGTTGGCGGTAGCGCTCATTGCGGTAAGGCGCATACGCATCCTGTTGCGGCTGTGTATACTGCGCATAACTCTCTCGAGGCGGCTCGGCGTAGCAATCGCCGTTGTAATCCGTCCCGCTGCCGTACAAATCGTCCTCTAAGCTGTCCCCATAGTCCTCATCATACCCATCGTCATATTCCGCATAGTCCTCCTCGTATTCGTCGCAGTCCTCTTCTTCTTCATCCTCCTCCGGTTCCGGCGCAGTCCCTCCCCCGCCGAACGCGCCGAACATAGCCGCCGCCGTTTCTTGGAGATTGGCCATCTCCTCCGGCGACATACTTTCGAGCATTTGTGAAATCTGTGCAAAATCGAAGTCCATTGCGTTTCGCTCCGTCTGGTTAGGCTTAGCAGGAAAGCCCGGAGGCATTCAAACAAAAGATGCCTTACTTTCCCTGCATTTTGCGTATAAGCTCCTGTGCGGCCGGGCTGGCGAGCATCTCTTGCAGCTTCGCTTTGTCGCTCAGTACGGCAGAGAGCTTGGCTTTCTGTTCCTCTGAGATGCCTTTCTGCGCCACTTCCTCCGCGAGTGCTGCTTCCTTAGCGGTTTCTTGTTGCGCTTTGAGGGCTTTTGCGAGCTTCATCATATCTGCGGGGTTGATTTTCGGCATTTGACCGTCCATAGCGGTTTCCTCCTTGACATTGGGTATGGAATGTGTTACACTATCCCTATGCTTATCCCGGCAAAATTAGACATAGGAGAACAGCAATGCGCATCCTCGTTTGTTCCGACTCCCATCAAGAGGTTAAAAAGTTCCGGCAGATTATTGAAATGAAACAGGCGAAAGCGAACTGCCTCGCCTTTCTCGGCGACGGTGCATATGACTTAGAGCGTGTCCGACCGCAAGGCATGGAGGTGCACGCCGTGGCAGGAAACTGTGACGGTTCCTATTCCGGCAACCCTGTAACGGATGTTTTCACGGTCGGCGGGAAGCGCATCTTCATGTGCCATGGCTTCGGCCGCTTTGCCGTCAAGATGTGCGGGATAAGCCTCCTCCAAGAGGAGGCATCCGTCAGCCGTGCGGACATCGTTCTCTTTGGGCACACGCATGAGCCGTTGCATATTTACGAAGACGGTGTGTACTTCTTCAACCCCGGAGCCGTTTGTGACGGGAAATACGGCTTTATAGACATCACCTCTGCGGGGATTGTCTGTGTACACCACGCGCTCCCTTGGTGAAAACAATTGCCGCAATCACATACACCTTGACAATTCTTCCCAAATGGTGTATAATAAGCATTGGGTTTTGCCGCCCCTGTTTTGAATTCCCTTTTCGCTGAAAGGAGCATCGCATGATAGCCATCTGCGATTACGGCGCAGGCAATCTATTGAATGTATACAAAGCTTTGCAGCACTTAGGAGCCGCGTGTTCGGTGACAAGTGACCCCACAGAGATAACAAAGGCCCAGGCAGTCATCCTTCCGGGTGTAGGTGCTTTTGGGGATGCCATGAAAGAAATCCATAAGCGCGGTTTGTATGATGTACTCCGCAAAGCCGCGGATGGGAATAAACCTTTTCTCGGGATTTGCCTTGGCCTGCAGCTCTTGTTTTCCAAGAGCGAAGAAAGTCCCGGTGTAAAAGGACTCTGCGTTCTCCCGGGCGAGGTAAAGCGCTTCCCGATGACGGATAGGAAAGTGCCGCATATGGGTTGGAATGATATAACCATTCGGCCGGGTACAACGCCCGTATTCGACGGCGTTACCGACGGAACATTTGTATATTTTGTACACAGTTATTATTGCGTATGTAAAGAGGAAAATGATGTATCTGCTACGACAGAGTACGGTATCCGTTACCACTCTGCGGCAGCGCGGGGCTTACTGACAGCAACGCAGTTCCATCCGGAGAAGAGCGGCGAAGCCGGATTACTGATTTTGGAAAACTTTGTAAAATCTGTATGAATATACCTCTTGCATCCTGCCGGGCGGCTTGCAAAGAGAATCATATTGTGTTATAATATGAGGGTGAATCCTCAAAGGGAGTCTGCATTCATGAATGTCTTTGATTTTGACAATACCATTTACCACGGCGAGAGTGGTGTGCATATGTTTCTGTTTTTTCTACGCAAGCACCCGGAACTGCTCCGCTTTACTTTCCGTGTGATTCAGGGTGTAACACTGTATAAGCTGCACTTTATTGATATCGACAGCGCACTGGAGCGGTATGAGCGCGTTCTCAACGAATGCTTTGCCACCATCGGCGACTTTAACGAAGCCGCCGTCGAATTCTGGGATGCCCACGAAAAAGGAATCCGCCCGTGGTACAAGACCGTGCAACAGGAGGACGATCTCATAATCTCTGCCGGTCCCACCGCTTCCCTGCGGGAAATCTGCAAGCGTCTGGGCGTGAAGCGCTTCCTCGGGACGATAATTAATGAAGAAACCCACGAATTGGAGTTCATTTGCTTTCGTCAGAACAAGGTGGCCGCTTTCCATGAAAACTATCCGGGGGAGACCATCGAAACATTCTATACAGATTCCTATAACGATAAACCGTTGATGGACATAGCCCAGCACGTCTTTTTTGTGAAAGGCAACAGGCTCAGGCAGATAAAGTAATCAAACAGAAGCGGCGGCAGAATCCTGCCGCCGCTTTTTGTTATGCGGAGTGCCGCAGTGCTTGCGCAGAGGCCAAGGCATCGCAGCGTTCATTTTCCGGGTGTCCGGCATGACCGCGTACCCAGTGCAATCGGACGGTGTGCTTGCTGCATTCCTTCAGAATAGCCTCCCATAAATCCGGGTTCAGTGCAGGTGTTTTGTCGGATTTCACCCAACCGCGTTTCTTCCAGGATAGGGCCCAACCTTTTTCTATGCCGTTGACGACATATTGGCTGTCCGTATACACATCCACCTCACACGGGCGTGTCAAGGCACAAAGCCCCTCCAAGAGTGCCGTCAGCTCCATGCGGTTGTTGGTCGTGGCAGTTTCGCCGCCGGACAGCTCTTTCTCTGCACCCTTGGAGCGGAGGATTGTCCCCCAACCGCCGGGACCGGGGTTCTTTTTGCAGGCACCGTCACAGTACAGTTCCACTTGCGTCATGCATCGACCCTTTCTTTGTCATGGCGGCGGCGGGCGACGCAGGCCTCCAAAGCGATGAAAGGATAAACGTCCGTATCAAACAGCGGGCAGACTTCCTTATATTTTTCCAAGGGAAGCGATTCGAGCGTTTCATATTCTCTGATGCAAATAGCAACCAGTGTCCCGACGGCTTTATAGGCATCTCGGAAAGGCAGACCTTTCCCGACAAGGTAGTCGGCGGCGTCGGTGGCATTGATAAAGCCCTTGGCGGCGGCTTTGCGCATATTGGAGGGCATGGTGCGCATGGTTGCAATCATGGGAGCCATCGTCTTCAGGCAGAGCTTTGCGGTGTCGAAAGCGTCAAAGACAGCCTCCTTATCCTCCTGCATATCCTTATTATAGGCCAGAGGCAAGCCCTTGAGTATGGTCAAGAGTGCAACGGTATCACCGAACACACGGCCGCTTTTGCCGCGGATTAACTCAGCCAAATCCGGGTTTTTCTTCTGCGGCATAATAGAGGAACCCGTGGCATAGGCATCATCCAATTCAACGAAACGGAACTCACTGCTCGCCCACAGGATAATCTCCTCGCTCAAGCGGGAAAGGTGCACCATCAGCAGGGAGAGGTCAGATGCCAACTCCACGCAGAAATCGCGGTCAGCCACACCATCCAGCGTGGAGGCGGTGTAGCCGTCAAACCCAAGTGCCTCGGCGGTCATTTGGCGGTCTATCGGGTAGCCCGTCCCGGCCAAAGCCCCTGAGCCTAAGGGACTGACATTCATTCGTGCAGCCGCTTGCGTGATGCGCTCGCTGTCGCGTTTGAGCATTTCTTCGTAAGCCAGCAGATGCACATCAAACGAAATGGGCTGCGCCCGCTGCAGGTGCGTATACCCCGGCAGGATAGCACTTTTGTTAGCGACCCCTTTCGCGTGTAAGACAGCCGAGAGTTCGTCAATCAAACGCAGCACCTCCGCGCATTCGCCGCGCAGATACAAACGAATATCCGTGGCCACCTGGTCATTGCGGCTGCGGCCGGTATGCAGGCGCTTGCCGGGGGCGCCGATGCGTTCGGTCAGTGTTTGCTCTATAAAGGTATGTATATCCTCCGCATCCGGGTCAATGGGGAGCGCACCGGAAAGGATGTCGTCCAAAATGCCGTCTAAGCCGGCTTGAATGGCATCGTTGTCTTGCGCAGTAATAATCCCTTGCATGGACAGCATATTCGCATGGGCTTTGCTCCCTTGGATGTCCTCACGGAACATCCGGCTGTCGACTTGGATGGAGGAATTGAAGTCGTTCGTGAGGGGACTTGCTTCTTTGGAGAAGCGGCCTTGCCAGAGTTTCATAGTGAATCTATCAGCCTTTCTGCAAGCGTATAGAGAATGGAACTGTTGCCTATTATACACTATTTTGCGGTGAATTGCAAGGGGCATATAATATATGAACAAATTATTAAATGTCACCTAACCACTTGACAAATCCGAAATAATCATTATAATTAGAAGTGAAGGAAGCCTGCCCGCAAACGCTTGGCTCTTGTCGCCTGTTTCTTGCTTCTTGCCGCTTTTGTGCAAAATCACAACAAAACCCCAAAAACACACCTGAACAATCGTGAAAATGACGAAAACGGATGGAGTCCTCCCAACCAAGCCCACAACCCTCTTTCCATTTGCTGCTTATCTCTTTTGTGCAATATCACAACAAAATCGCGAAAAACCTATCGAACAATCGTGAAAATGACGAAACTACTTGCAATCTCCGGTAAACTATGTTATAATATATGTATACCATGAAATGAGGAACAGCGATTCATGACGGACACAGTTCGCCGCTCCGCCGACATCGTGCGTGGCAGAAACATGGGCGGCCCTGTCTTCTGGATGGGCATCCCGCACAGGGAAAGTGTGACCAACTTCTGCAAAGCCTACGGTCTGCCGGATACTTACCAAGCGATGGCTGCAAAGTTAGGCGACACCATCAGCGTCTGCCACGGCGACCAATGCTATAAACACCCGGATGGAAAAGAGCCTTTTAACCCCTATCACGGTGTCAAAGAACACAGAAGCCACATGGCAGCCGGCTGTTTTGCCGATGTGCACAGCTTAGATGAAATCGAAGCGCACCCCTGGCCGGAAGTGAAGTATTTAGATTTCACAAGTGTCTACCAAACCATTACCGATGGCAACCGCTTCTGGTTTACGGGTCTGTGGTCCTCCCTCTTGACACGGACGGCGGAGTATTTCGGTCTGGAGAATCTCTTCATCCTGATGTATGAGGAACCGGAACGCGCGCAAGCAGTCTTTGACCATGTTGCGGATTACTATACAGCAGCCTCCAATAAGTTCTGTGCCGGTTTGGCGCAACGTTTCCCGGAAGGGCATATACCGGAGAATATTGCCCTTTTTCACGGCATAGATTTGGGCAACCAGCGCGATTTGATGATGTCCCCCGACCTGTTCCGGCAGTTCCTTTTGCCGAACATGAAACGTTTGTTTGCCGTCGGCAGAAAATACGGTATACCGATTATCCTCCACTCCTGCGGCTCCATTTGGCGCATCATTCCCGATTTGGCAGATGCCGGCATCAGCGTCCTTCATCCTCTCCAAGCCAAAGCCGCCGGAATGTCCGCCGCAGAACTGGTGCAATACAAAGGCAAGGTAGCCTTTTGCGGCGGTATTGATACCCAAGGCCTCTTGGAAAACGGTACCCCGGACGAAATCAAAGCAGAAGTCAAGCGTGTCTGGAACCTCCTCCAACCGAACCTGATTGTATCCCCCTCCCATGAGAGCTTGCTGCCTACCGTCCCGCCTGAAAATATTCTTGCCATGGCGCAGGCTGTCCGCGAAATCAATTCCGATTCTGCTGAATAGGTGTCAATGAATCAATGAATCATTGAGAGGTGCTGTATGAAGACTTTAACCAAACGACTGACGGCATTGCTGCTGGCTTTCGTTGCGGCGATCGGCTTTTCTTTCTCGGTCTTTGCCGCAAATGGTACGGAAGACTTGCAGACAGAATTGCTCGCAGAGCTGCCGTCCGTTGCCGCAAAAGCTGCCGCAGAAGAGCCGCAAAGCAAAGAAGCCGCAGCGGTGTATCCGATTGTATATCTCTCCGGCTTTGGGTCGCAGCTGTACACACAGGCCTCGACCGACCCGCAGGCCTACTTTGATTGGCTCTTGGATGACGGCGGTTTGGTGGATTCCGTTTGGGTAGGACTTGGAAAGACAGCCCTGAAGGTACTTTATACCCCCTGGCTCTGGTGGCTGCCGAACCTACTGGCGGATGCTGTTTGTGAGTTTATGTCCGCCGCTTTCGGCCCCATCGCCTGCGATGAAGAGGGCAATACCGTCCATGATGTTGCAAACAACCACCGCAACTATCCGCTTCGATATGCTTTAGTCTACGGGCGTCAGATGTTTGAGTTCCACTACGACTGGCGCATGGATCCATGGGATACTGCCGTTGAACTGCGTGCCTACATAGATGACGTCCTCGCCGGAACCGGTGCGGCAAAAGTGGAGATTGATACCATCAGCTACGGCACCAACGTGGTCTGTGCATATCTCGAGCAATACGGCACAGCCGGACTCAACTCCGTGTTCTTCGGCGTTTCCGCAGCCGGCGGTGTGCCATTGGTGGAAGAACTCCTGCAAAAGCACTTGGAAACGAATGTGCCCGCTATTCTTGATTTTGCAGCAAGTGCCACCGGCAATGCCGCGATGTCCGGAAGAAGTGAACAAATGTTCGATATAGCTACATTCCTAAGTGATTTTTCATGGGTGTATCCTCTTCTGCGCAGCTCCGCCGTTGCATGGACGCTGGGAACACTTCTGAATGGCTTCCTGTGGCTGCTTGAGGACTATCTGTACAACAATGCCCTGATACCGTTCTTTGCCCAATGGCCTGGGCTGTGGAGCATGGTGGCTGACGACTCGGCTTATGAGAATGCAAAGGCCGTTCTTCTTAAGGGTGAAAAGTACGCCGTCCTCCGCGACAAGATTGACCGCTACCATTACAACGTAGCTATCCGTGCGGATGAAATCATACAAGATGCCGCCGAAGAGATAAAAGTCGGCGTGCTGGCAGCCTACGGCTATGCCGCCATCCCTGCCGGCGCATATACGAGTTACCAAGGCGATATGCTCATCGGTTCCGCCCGGGAGAGCTTCGGCGCCATCGTAGCCCCCTACGGCGAAACCCTCGGGGAGAACTACGAGCAAGCGGTTGCGGACGGTGTCGATCACCTTTCCCCTGACGGCGAAGTGGATGCCTCCACCTGCGCCCTGCCCAACCAAACATGGTTCTTCAAGGGTTATGTCCATAAGAACGACTACCGCCAAGCCGGAATGTATGCTTGGTTCTTAGACAGCTCTCAGCCCCGGGTTTGTGAAGACTATCCGCAGTTCACGGAATACTGGTGGTAAAAAAGAAGAGCGGCTTATGCCGCTCTTTTTACAGGTGCGCACCATTAGGGCTGCGGAACTACCAAAACACGCAGCCCATCCGCAGCCGTATACCAATCGGTGACGGTCTGCGCATCTGCGCACGCTGCCTGCGTGACAGACGCGGCACCGAGGGCGTGCAGGAGCGCCGGCAAGTCGGGAATCTCACGCTCGCTGTCGGTCAGTATGATTATCGGTAGCGAAGCTTTGCTCAGAACCGCCGCCCGCAGCGGCGCAATACCTGAGTGCAGGAACAGACTTTCCGTAGTCACAGCAACACAAGGGCAGGTCTTATCAGCGGCAGTGAGGCCCAGGGCGGCAGAGATAGCGGCTCCGCGGCAGAAGCAGACATCTGCGCCCTCCGCCGTCGGAAGATCCGTGCAAACGGCAGGCATACGGTTATCCGCTGCTTTCAAGCTGTGGAGGTGGCTGAACAGTGCTTTGCAACCGTCCGCATTTACCGGTTGTCGGAGGGTTTCTGCCCCGCCGCCGCGCTCTACCGTGTCCGGCACAACCGGTGTCATACGCAGGTACAGTCCCAAGGTAGATGCAACCAAGCGCGACGAGAGTTCCCCGGCAATAGGAACCAAACCGCTGTGCTTGCCGATGATGTCCACCGGATGGGAACCGCGGAACGCCGCCAAGCGGATCTCATCCTCAATGAATGGATTCAACTCCTCAAAGACAAAGACGGTTTCCAATCCCCACAGGAACGATTCCATCAGCGCGGAGGGGATAGGTGCAGTAGCCGCTTTCAACACCTTGATAGGCGGCGGATTTGCGAACATACGGAGCGCTTCGGATACATACGTATACGAAATACCGCCGCAAGCAATTCCGATGTCGGCATCCTCAGCGTCCTCTAGACGGTTTCCGGGGAAGTCCGACAGCATATCGGGGAGCTTCTGCACCGTATGCCAGATAACTTGTTTATTCTTTTTGGCAGTGACTTGTGTCAGAAGCAAAGAATGCGGCTTGCCGTCCTCGAAGTGGAAGCCGTGCGGTTTGCGAACCTTGCCCGGCGGCAGGATTTCTACGGTGCTCTCCGTTGAACATAAGCGCGACGTCAAGCGGAGCAAGACCGGGCGGCCGATTCTTTCCGAAAGGTGGAACGCCTCCGCTGTCATCTCATAGACCTCCGCCGGTGTGGAAGGATCCAGCACTGCCATCCCTGCATATGCGCCGAAGCTGCGGGCATCTTGCTCCCATCGCGCCGGCGCAAACGGCACACCGGCTTTGCGGTCTTGCGGGTTCTCCGCCGGCGTGTCCACCACGACAACCACCAACCCGCCGGAGATACCTGTGGCGTTAGCGGCGATGAGCGCACCGCACCCAAGGTTCAGCCCTGCGGAGGTCGCTGTTATCAAACAACGCGCTCCTGCCGCTGTTACCCCTGTGGCAATCTCAAACCCTGATTTCTCATTGGGAGCTTTCACCACATGGATGCGCTCCATACCTTGCGGCATGATTTCCAGCGCACCTGCAGCAAAAACGGCAATGCGGACACCGGCATGGATGGCGCCTGCACCTGCCGCAGCCATCCCCGACATTCTCTGAAGGGTTGCGTTCTTTCTCTCCAAAACTTCTCTTCCAATCTCCCGAAAGGGTATCATATCCACGCACTCTAATTTGCTATTATAGCACAGATTACGAACGATTGCAAGTGTATGGGAAAAAATGTCACAATTGTAACCTTCTATATAGAGTAGAAATGGACGAAAACACGAACAAACGTAATAATATATAATGAATATATAAATAGTATGAATAATGTTCTCGGCAGGTAAATTCAGGTTAATAGTAGTCAATACCAGCCAATTCCGGAGAGATCCTCTTGCAGTTCACACTTTGCTATGGGTTTGTTTGCAATCCGTATACCAGATTTCCCTGACGGCGGAAAATACATTTCCAACTGACGGAAACCTTTATATACCAACAATAGTTCCAGTATTTGTGCCTTGCTTTACACGCCGAAATCCTGTATAATCATGCGTGTGAAGGAGGCGTTAACTATGACTAAGCCTTTGCGGAATACGCACAGAACAGAAGATGTATATTGCTGCCGTCATTGTACCTTTGTAAAGGGTATCGCTTTTATTCTGGCGTTCGCGGCAGCTTTCGCCGGCGTTCTGTATGTCACGCAGGCGCACGCAACGGCGTCGGCTTTGCCCTATACAGAATGGAAGCAGTCAGACCCTGCATGGAGTTCCGTCAAACTGAGCTCCCGCACAATCAAGTCGGTCGGTTGCTTGGCTACGAGCATCGCGATGCTCTTAGAGCACTCCTGTGTAGTCACAGCAGAGGACTTCGATCCGGGTGTGTTCGTCAAGACGCTTCGGAAAGCGGGCGGTTTCGACAGCAATAACAACCTGCTCTGGGATACCATTACAAAATGCTATCCCGACTTCGAAGTGGTCGATGCTTGGACACAGCTCAGCGGCTCGCAAGCGGAAAAGACCAAGCAGATAATGAAATACTTGGAAGAGGGCTATTATATTGCCGCCAATGTGCGTAGCGGCGGTCATTGGGTGGCCGTTCACTCCGCAGACAACGATGCCATTATCATGATGGACCCCGCCTCGGAGGAGACGCAACTCTTTACGAAGTACAAAGCGGATGGAGTCACCCGTCTGGCCTTGCTGCGAGTGAAAGCCGATGCAGTCATCGCTACCCCCGCCAAGATTGAGAAATGGTGGGGGTTCGCGGATTGGGATAAGTTCTGGCCGCAGGACTCTTCCTTCACCGGTATACTCTGCGCAATTACTTCTATGGCCGCGGAGGTCTGTACCGCTGTCTTGCAGTTCCTCGGGCTCAGTGAGGATACTGTAAATGGTATTCTGTCTGCAGCGGCTTCGCTGTTCTCTTGAGTGCTGCTGCGGTTCTTGGGCAGGGGAGCGCCGTATTACGGCGCATTTGCGGCACCGCATTGCGGTGCCATCCTCCGGTGCCGCATTGCGGCACCCCCTGCGGCACCGCATTGCGGTGCCCTACTCCGTAACCACAGCGAAGCGGCTGCGCAAGAGCGGTTGCTTTGCCTGTTTGGCAGAGCTTTTGGGCTTGACTTTTGGGCGAAGAACGGTTACTGAACCTTCGTAGGGTTTCACCCAAGCGCGGAAAGCGTTCTCATCGGCGATGGTTTTGATATCCAGCTTGCCGTCCTCGGGATGCAAGTCAATGCCTGTGCCGAAAGTGTCGATGATGGTATCAAGCATATCCCGCGGGGCTTGAAACTGGATAAGGACATTATCGGCAGCCGGTGTACCGGGAGGGGCAGAGAAATACAGCTTATCCCGGAGATATGCCTGCAAATCGAGTGTATCCGCACCGGTAACCTCTTGAAGGGGCACAATGTCGCGGGAAGTCTTTGTGAGGCTGTCGAGTTTATCCAGGCGAAAGTGGCATAAGCCTTCCGAATCCTGTAAGTGCCCGATGAGGTAAACGGTGCCGTCTGCGGCAGCCGTGCGGTAGGGGCTGAAGAAGTAGAACGCCTCCGCCCGCGGATCGGGGGCGAGTTGCTTTTGCATATTGTAGCGATTCAGGCTGAAGCGGAGTTGCTTTCCTTCTGCGATGGCGCGGTCGGCTTTCTCCAGCATTCCGAAGAAGTCGTTAGCTTTGGCATCATATTTCTCGTCGGGGATGAGGTCGGCTTGCAGGAGTCGCTGCTGCCTGTCCAGATTGGAGAGGGCGGTAACTTTTGCCAGGAGCTGCTCGTGCTGCGCCTTGGGAATATGGCGCATAGCGGAAACTGTGTCGGTTAGAAAACGCAGTTCCCCGCCGGTAAACTCATGGATATAATACCAGCCGATGTGCATATCTTGAGCCTCGCCGGACTTGTCTTTGCGCCCGGCGGTCTTTGCGCTGCGCAGCGGAAAGCCGGCGGCTTCCAGTTCTTTGAGATTGCGGCCGATAGCGGCTCGCTGGGAGGGGTAGCCATAGTCTTCGTCCAGCCTGCGCTCTATTTCTGCTTGCGTCAGGGGGGCACCGCTTGCGGAATGGTTCTTGAGAACCTCTAGGATAAGCAGCGGCAGGAAATTTTTGGGAAGCATTCTTTATCACCTCATGCGTAATTATACCACAAAACGCAGAAAAAATCAATAGATGTAACAATAATATTACATATTAAGAATTCTTGAATAAGCAATACCGGATAAAGCTTTCTTTCTTGACAGACCCGGGAGTGCATGGTATAATAGCAATATACCCCACTATGGAAAGGAAACACATCTATGGCGAGTCCATTCTTGGCTTTTGTCCCGGCGATGAAGTCTATGCTCTCTTTCAGAGCGTTGGCGGAGCAATTGGAGCAGATCGGTTTGGCGGCAGACTACTGCAAACAGAATGCTTGCAATGGTGCCGGCGGGATTGCAGAGATCATATTCCGGAAGTTTGAATTGTATTGTTGTTATATTATCGGTGCGGACGGTGCGGTGTCCGAAGCCGAGACGGAATTTATGAATGCCTTGTTCGCCCGGAGCTATACCTCTGCGGATTGGCAGACGCTCGCTGTTGCATCGCCGGAGGCTGTGAATGCATTCGGCGGGAAAGGGGTTCCGGCGGAGCTTTCGCTCTTTGTTCGCTATGACAATATGCGCTACGCTGCGTTGCAGAGCGGCTGGAAACCGGAGAACTCTGCTGCACGGCAGCTTGTGCGCGTTTACCAACGGCTCGGCAAGGTCGCTGTCGCCTGTGACGGCACAAGTGCGGCAGAGATTGCCTATCTGACGGCGTTTATCCGGCGCTGTGACGATTACCTCCGAGAGAACATGGAGTATTACAGAATGCCCGGACACAAGTATGTCCCTGTGGAGGAACAGTTGGCAGACACAGCGGCCGATGAGGACTGCCGCGCTGAACCTCAAAGCGATGCGTATGTTCCGGAGAAGCGCACGGCTGACAGTGTGCAGCCGACCGGCAGTGCCTCGGATCTGCAGACGGCGCCGGAACAAGCACCGGAACCGGTTCCCCCGCCGTCCAAAAGTTTGGAAGAATTGATGGCAGATCTGAACGATTTGATTGGACTGGAGAATATCAAACAGGATGTCAACAGCATTGTCAACCTTATCAAAATCCGTAAAATGCGCACCGAGCGCGGGATGAAGAATGCAGCCATGTCTTTGCATATGGTATTTTCCGGCAATCCCGGGACAGGGAAGACAACGATTGCGCGGCTTTTGTCGGAGATATACTATCATTTGGGTGTCCTCTCCAAAGGGCATTTGACGGAGGTGGACCGCGCCGGATTGATTGCGGCTTATGTCGGACAGACAGCTATTAAGGTCAAGACCGTAGTGGAAAGTGCTTTGGGCGGCGTGTTGTTTATAGATGAGGCATATACGCTCACGCCTTCGGGGGAGAGCGATTATGCTCAGGAGGCAGTCGCCACCCTTCTGAAGATGATGGAGGACCACCGCGATGACTTGATAGTCATTGTCGCAGGCTACATGGACAAGATGGAGGAGTTCTTGTCCTCCAACCCGGGTCTGCGTTCGCGGTTCAATAAGTTCCTCTTCTTCGCCGACTACAAGCCGGAGGAACTCTACGGCATTTTTGAACTCCAGTGCAAGAAGGCCGGTCTGCAATGCACGGACTTTACGGCGGAACAGGTCAAGATTTTCTTTGCCAACCGCTATGAACACCGTCCGGAGAATTACGCCAACGCCCGCGATGTCCGCAATTACTTCGAAAAGGCTCTCGCAAACCAAGCCAACCGTTTGGCCGCAATGGAAACAGTTACAGACGAGGATCTGGGGACATTGGTTTTGGAGGATGTGGCCCAAATCACTTTGTAACAAATTGCTGCAGAACGGTTACGAAAAAATTTGGCAAAAGTATTGACATAACCATTGATGTATGCTACAATAAAGCTATGTGCAACGAATGCACGGTGTATCTTGCAATACGCTGCGGTGGCAAACGCCGCCGTAAAGCGAAGGGTTTCAATTATGAATAAAGGAGTGTCTTGGATGAAACGCGTTCTCTCTCTTCTCTTGGTTGTCGGTCTGCTTTTGGGGTGCGGTGTGTCGGCGTTTGCCGCTGCAGCGCCCGCCGGTCATGTCTTTGTTGCCGTGAGTGCCCCTTCCCTCGGGGTGGATGAAATCTATCCGGCTGCCCGTGTACCCTACTATGAGGGGGAAAACCTGACCACTGTCCTGTGGCGGTATCTCGGAGTGGAGAACATAGATATTCAGACCATGGGTGTCTATGCGTACATTAACGGTATCACCCTGCCGAAAGACATCAAAGTTAAGGTGGCGGAAAATGTCTTGGCGGACATCGGCGGGGCGTTGCTCCCGGGTGCCGCTCTGGAGGGGGAGATCCTGCAAAGCGGCGACTATGCTGCTCTGGGCGGTTGGCTTTACTTTGTGGATAATGTGTCGCCGGCGGTGAGTATCTCCGATTATGAGATTGCCGATGGGCAGGTGCTGACACTGGAGTACAGCCTCAACGGCGGCACGGATATCGGTCTGGAGGGTTGGGATGGTTCCCCCGCCCTTGTGGAGCGCACAGACCGCACGGGCAGTATCCGCACATGGGCGGTGCCGCTGTGGTTTGTACATCTGCCGGCATGGCTGCAATTCGTCATCCGGTATCCTCTGCTTGGGATTCTTTGGCTTCCTATTTATAATTTGTTCTAATCCGAAATTGTATGTTCTATAAATGAGGGAGGCTTCGCTATGGCCTCCCTCTGCCGATGGGGAATTGATTATGAAACGATACCTGTGCTTGCTGCTGTGCGGCATTCTGTGTGTGATGGGTGCAATCGGAGCCCCGGCGCTCTCTTCGTCGGCTGCGCCGGCAATCCTGCGGACTTTTGACAGCAACCCCACCTTAGGCAGCGAGTGGACGGTTTTGCCGCAGGTGTTGGGCGGGGACAGCGGTGCCGCTGCCTATGGCAATACCTACTATACGAATCTCCTCCGCGCCGTTGCCGATACATCTCTCTATCCCAATTTGCCGAAGATAGACCGCAACAAGTCCTCGGAGAACAGCCGCGTGGTGCTGACGCTGGCGGCTCTCGGAAAGGATGCGCGGGATGTCGGCGGTTGGAATTTAGTTGCACCGCTTTTGGATGCTGCTTATGTGAAGCGGCAGGGTGTGAACGGCTCCATCTATGCCTTGCTGGCACTGAAGGCCGGGAATTATACAGCACCCGACGGGTATTTGGATTCGATTCTGTCGGATATATTGGGGGCACAGCTCTCCGGCGGCGGTTGGGCATTGAGCGGCTCTGCGACAGACCCGGATGTAACAGCTATGGCTTTGCAAGCTTTGGCGCTCTATTATGACCGTGCGGCGGTACAAACTGCGATTGCCGACGGATTAACTGCTCTCTCCGCCATACAGGATGCAGACGGCGGTATTTCAGCATGGGGGAACCCGAACTGCGAGAGTGCGGCGCAGGCAGTGATTGCCCTCTGCGCCAATGCCGTGAACCCTTTGACGGACAGCCGTTTTATCAAGAACGGCAGGACGCTGTTGGATGCCATGGACTCCTTTGCCGTCAGCAGCGGTTATGCGCACCTTACCGGAGGGGAAAGGGATTTGTTTGCGACGCAGCAAGCGGTATTGGCAGCCGTAGCCCTTGACCGCTTCCGGAGCGGTGGGGGCAGCATCTGGCGGCAGTATGCGGATTTTTCCGGTGCTGCTGATACGCCGGCAGATCCGGACAATCCTCCGCAGGAGAATACCGTCTATATTCCGGGGACGCACTATGAAGCGACCTTCTGGAACTGGGTGCTGTATATCGTTTTCTTCGGCTGGCTCTGGATGAAATAAGTTTGGTTTGTATTCTTCTTTCCTATTGACTTTCCCTGAAAAGAAGCGTATACTATTTATGCTTCTATTTTTTCGGGGAGGTCTGTTTATGGTGCGTCGGATTCTTGCGTTGCTTTTGATAGCGTTGCTTGGGTGGGGTGCTTTTTCTTGTTCCGTCGGGGATGCCGGGGGGGATAGCCCGGGGATTACGGCGGATGACGGCGCCCCGGTGACATCCGCACCGGCACGGGAACCTGCGGCGGTGCAGTATTCCCTGCCGTCTGCGCAGGGCGGACCGATGCTGTACCCGACCTATATTATGGATACCGTCGGCTCCGGAACATCTGTGGAATACATATGGCGTATTGCTCTCATCAATGAGCGCGCGGAGGGGATAACGAAACCGGAGTTGCAGACACTCTACTACCATTATGATGACGCCGGGAAGATAAGCTGTGCGGTTGCCGGCGATTTCAACCATCAATTCTACCTTTATGCTTTGGATGGCAGCCGTAAACAGATAACGGACGGTTTCGCGCTTTACGGCGGTGATTTAAAGGGAGACTACCGTATTGTGCGGCGAGCCACTGTGACAGACGAACTTGTGGAGAACGAAGACACAGAGAGTATCCACCAGTTGAACATCCTGGATTACAAGACCGGAAAGGTATTGCTCCCTTACGGGGACAAGGTCGGTCAGCGCAATGTCAGTGCAATGGGGGAAAACACATTCCTCTTGGAGGAGATTGATGCGGATTGGAACGTGACCAAGCGGGAGGTCTTCCATGCCGATACAGGCAAAACAGAGCCAATGACCTTACCCTATCTTGTGGACGATAAGCTCTATAATGCCGCCGGCCAGGTGCAGCTGAGAGTATTCAGCCTTGGACAATCCTTCTACTTTTCCGCTCAAAAAGCGCGTTATTGCTTGATAACAGAGAATGCGCTCTTGGGCACAAACCGATTTCAGCTTTTGGATGAGAAAGGAAACGTTTTGTTGGAACGCTCCGGGGCGGGACTTGACTATTTGCGTGCGGCTTGTGGTGTATTTGTATACTCTGTTAACCACAATACACCGGTTGTGCTGTATGACTGGGACGGTACGCAGCTTTGGACGGATCCGGAGGCTTTCTATGCGAGTACCACTTGGCAAGAGCCTCTGCTGTGCAATACTTTCGGCGGCGGGTATTACCTGTACGGCGGTCTGGACAGCGGTACGGATTACCTCATAGACATTGGACCGGTGCGGGTCTCGCAGTGGGAGGATACCAGCGGGAAGTGTTGGTATTTTACGGATGCCGCAAAACCGCTCGCTGCGTTGCCGCAGGTGGAATCGGTGTACCATACGGAGTATGATGCGGATTGGAACGCCCGGTTCGTCTTTGATGAGAATGAAGAGATTCTGAAGGACTTTAACTTCTGGACGATGTACGATAGGTTTTCGTTTTACCCGCGCTGCGTGCAATTGCCGGATTTGTATTGGGTAACGAGAGGAAATTACCAAGGCTATATTGACAAGAACGGTACTTGGCACTACAAGGAGAGCCGCTGGCAGATGTTAGACGACTGAGGCACGCAGCAAGGAGTAGGGAACCGTTTGGGGATTTGCAGCAGATGATTATACACCATATAGCTTTAGGAGGCTTAACATGAAAATGCGGACAAAAGGCTTTGCGGCGGCGGTTGCCGTGATGCTGCTCTTCACTTCCTGCGGGACGGGCGGCGGACAGGATGCGGCGGATATACCCACGGCGGCCTCTACGACGGCGGCGCCTACCACGACCGGGAAGCCTATATTGGATTCCGCTTCCTTGCCCGCTTTGGATGGATCCACGGCTTGCATACCGCTGGCTTACCTTGTGCTGCAGCGGGCGGGCGGATTGACCGAAGCGCAGGCGGAGGCTGCGGTCGATTTCACCAAAACGGCGGGAGCCTATGAGCGGCTGCGCTATGGGGATGTGGATTTGATTCTGGTCTATGAGGAGGCGGAGCCGTCGGCAGAGGAAGAGGAAGAGGACCGTGAGGTCGTGCCGGATGGGTATACGGAGGACTTGGAACTGCACCCGTTGGGGCGGGATGCGCTGGTGTTCCTGACGAGTGCGGAGAATCCCATTGCCTCCCTGACCGTGCAGCAGGTCAAAGATATTTACACCGGCAAGGTTACGAATTGGAAAGAGGTCGGCGGCACGGACGCACCCATTGTCGCTTACCAAAGGGACGCAGATTCCGGGTCGCAGGCGCTCATGGAGAAGCTTGTCATGCAAGGCACTCCTATGGCAAAGGCACCGCAGGACTTGGTCGAGACGGAGATGGGCGGTCTGGTGGAGCGTATTGCCGGTTTTGTACCCGGGACGGACGGACAGGACGGCTATGCGCTGGGGTACTCCGTCTGGTACTATGCGGAGAATATGTACGCCGACCCGAATGTGAAGATGATACCGATAGACGGCGTGTACCCCGACTTGGCGGCACTCTCCGCCGGGGCGTATACGCTGCTCAACGACTTCTATGCCGGGATCCGAAAAGACGCCCCGGAAGGAGGCACCGCCCGGGCGCTTTTGGCGTGGCTGCTCTCGGACGCAGGGCGGGCTTGCGTGGCGGATGCCGGGTATGCGCCGGTTCAATGAATCATTGAGGCACCTGCCGTCGGTTGGATGCAAATGCCTATAGCTGTTTACTGTGATTTGTAGATTGCCTACATGGCACTGTTCAGAACAGAGTTAATGTTGTTGTAGCCGGTAGCCATCAGCTTTTGGTTGAACGTGTGAAAGCCGGTGCTGTGGCGCTTTTTATACGCCTCGCTCTCTATGGTTTCCGGGCAGCCCCAAACCTGCACGGTTTGTCTGCCCGGGGTAAAGAGCATCAACTGGTCGCCGGGAACATCGGCGAACACCTTTCCCATGCGGATGGGTTCGCCTTCGGCGCGGGCAAGGATTTCACCGGCGCTGTTGAGGATGATGCCGTCTTTGTCAAAGAACTCGTCTATGCTGTCACCGTCAAAGTCTATGGGGTAGATGTCCAAGAGGCGCAGTTTCGTGTGGGCATCTCCTGCGCATGCCGTACCTTGTTCTGCGGTTTTTATTGGATACGAGGCGGGGACAGCGCGGACCGGCGGTGCGGCTTCCTCACCGGTAAAGGCGTTGTAGAATTTGCGGATTGGCTCTGCGGAGTGCATATGACCGTCTACCTCGCTGACATCTACGCGTGCCGCCATGGCTGTGATACCGTCGGCAGTGTGTGCCAGCCAACCAAAGTGCATATGACCGCGAGTCATGTCCGTCCAGACGCGGTTGCCTTGGCTGTCATAGACAACTACGCGGGGGATGCCGTGACCGTCGTCGTCTTCGCGGCAGGTATATATGTATAGATTATCGTTCGAATGGTCTATAAACGGAATGACAATGTCCGAGTGTCCGTGGAAGCTTTCGCGGTCGCAGCAGAAGAGATCCGTGCCATCGTGCAGGGAGACAGCCCGCTCGCCCCAGAGGATTTCATCTGTGCCGTCTTTGTTGATGTCCAGCACCGGGCAGACATGACTGGCACGGCAGCCGGGTTCTGCGTCAAGGATGTTACGTGTCCAGCGGGGGGTCATGCCGCTGTTCCAAGCTTGGAGATACATATTGGTATAACAGCCCTGCGCTGTGATGAGGACCGGTTCGCCTTGCACATAGCCGCAGGCGAGATAGAAGCGGTAGCAGAGGGAGAGCTTCTCCTCTTCCGTATAACGCGGCCACGGCCAAGCGCCGCAAGGTTCGCCTGTGCGGGCATCCAGCTTTTGGAGCTGCCGCCCGACGATGCTGAAAGGGTGACCGCGGTTGATATTGTTCACGTAATAGATTTCATCGTTACCGTCTTTGTCCAAATCAAAGGCAATGACAGGCACGAACCAGACCCCCGGGATATTGTCGGGACCTAAGTCTTTTTCCCAGAGGCGTTCCCCCCTGCGGGTGAAGAGGGCAATCTTTAAGCTGTCCTGCGGATAGTGGAAATACTCCTCGCCGGGATCCACGTTTTTCTCTGCGGAGAAGACGAAGAGGACGGATTCTTCCGTGCCGAGTTGTATGGGGATGGAACGCACTTGCCCAAGAGGGCGGCCTAAGTCGTATTCGGCGATGGTTCGGATGTTCATGGCGTTCTCCTGTTTAAGTTGTATTTGTTACTATTATAAGGATATTTCAGGATTTGTCAAGTTCTTTGTGTTGGAGCGGGTTTGCCGGATTTGTATTTGACAAGCCGACCGAAGTGTGTTATAATTAGCGGGTAGGTTAAGCAATACTTTTGATATAGGAGGCATCCATGCACATTGATTTAAACTGCGACCTTGGGGAGAGCTTCGGGACATATACCTTAGGGTTGGATGCCGAAGTGATTCCGTACATTTCTTCTGCGAATATAGCTTGCGGGTTCCATGCGGGGGATGCCCTTGTGATGGAACAGACGGTGGGTCTTTGCGCGAAAGCAGGTGTTTCCGTTGGTGCGCATCCGGGTTATCCTGATTTGCAGGGCTTTGGGCGGAGAAATCTGGCCGCCTCCCCGGCGGAAGTAAGATCCTATGTCACCTATCAAGTGGGAGCCTTGGCGGCATTTTGCAAAGCAGCGGGGACCCAATTGCGCCACGTCAAGCCGCATGGTGCGATGTATAATATGGCAGGCAAAGACCCGCTGCTCGCCGCTGCAATTGCCGAGGCCGTGGCTTCTGTGGATGAGAAGCTCATCCTCCTTGCCCTGTCGGGAAGTGCAATGATTGAAGCCGCCAAAGCCATCGGTCTGCCCTATGCCTCTGAGGTGTTTGCCGACCGTGCGTATGAAGAGGATGGGTCGCTGGTGGCGCGTACCAAGGCGGGGGCTATGATTACGGATGAAGCTCTCGCGATTCGGCGCGTGATAGGCATGGTAAAGAACGGCACAGTGGAAGCAGTAACAGGTAAAGTCATCCCGCTTTCTCCGGACTCCGTTTGCGTCCATGGGGACGGTCCGAAAGCCCTTGCGTTTGTAAAGGAAATCCGCGCCGCACTGACGGCTGAGGGCATAGATATAGAACCAATGGCGGCGGCATAAAAAACGAGAATGACAAGGCGATAAAATGAATACCTTACGGTTGAACGCTGACCGGGCGGATGATATTTGCCGGAGTGCCTCTCTCCTCGCTGCAGGGGAGTTGGTTGCGATTCCGACCGAAACAGTCTACGGTCTCGCGGCGGACGCACTTCAACCTGCCGCCGTAGCCAAGATATTTACTGCCAAAGGCCGGCCGCAGGACAATCCCCTCATTGTGCATACCGAAACGGCACAGGGTGCTTTTTCGCTGGTGACGCAGATTCCGCCGGAAGCCAAATGCTTGGCAGACATCTTTTGGCCGGGTCCGCTGACGGTCATCCTCCCGAAAAAGGCTGCCGTGCCGGACATCGTATCTGCCGGGCTCCCGACGGTGGCACTGCGTGTGCCTTCCCACCCGGCGGCGCGTGCGGTTTTGGCGGCGATGCCCGCCGCAGAGTTTGTACCTGCTCTTGCCGCGCCGAGTGCAAACACTTCCGGTGCGCCGTCCCCTACATCCGCCGCGCACGTTTTGCATGATATGGATGGCAAGGTTGCAGCTGTTTTGGATGGCGGTCCTTGTGCCGTCGGCGTGGAGTCCACAGTGATCTCCTTGGTCGGGAAGCCAACGCTTTTGCGTCCGGGCGGGATAACATTGGAGGAGTTGCGGCAAACTATCGGGGAGGTTGCTGTTTCCTCGGCGGTTTTGGCGCAGTTGGAGGCAAACGAAGCCGCTGCCTCCCCCGGGATGAAGTATAAGCACTATGCCCCGCAGGCCGAGATCACACTCTTCTCCGGCACAAGAAGTGCTTATTTGGCCTACCTGTCTGCGCACCAAGGAGAATATGATACCGCCCTTTTCTTTGACGGTGATGCGGTTCAAGGCAGTGCGGATCTCTTCCGAACCTTACGCGAATTGGATGAAAACGGTATGCGCCGTGCGGCTGTTTTAGCGCCGGAACCAATCGGGATGGGTCTGGCACTTTACAACCGCCTTCTCCGCGCCGCTGCGTTTCGGGTAATCCGACTGTGATGACCGGCTTTTCCCCTGTTGCTTCCAAATAACTTGAATGGGAGTGTTTCCATGATTCCGGGTATCTCCTCGCCGATTATAGGTCTGATGGGCAAGTCCGGCTCCGGCAAAACCGAAGCAGGGTATATTTTTCGGGAACTCGGCTGCTATGTTATCGACTGTGATATGCTCGCCCGCGATATAACGCGTCCGGGGCAGCAAGCAACGCTCGATTTGGCCGCGTATTTCGGCTCGGACATCTTGGATGAAGAGGGACGTTTGAAGCGCCACTTATTGGCGGAACGTGCTTTTGCCAATGAAGAGAATCGAAGGATGCTCTCTCAGCTTACGCACCCTGAGATTGAGAAGCTCGCATTGCGGATTGTCCACACGCTTCCCCGCCGATATGAATCCATTGTCTTTGACGGCGCGGCGTTGCCGGAGTCCACCTTTATCCGTTGGTGCGATGTGTGTGTGGAGATTACTTGCCCGCGCCATATCCGAATTCAGCGCGTGATGAACCGGGATTTGATTAACCGTGAGGCAGCCGAAAAGCGTATGGATGCCCAGAAAAATCTGGATTACAGCTGCTGCCGCTTCCATATCAACAATGACGGCGAATGGACGCCGGAGTATATGATGGATGCGCTTGCAGAAGTAATAGCCGCAGCAAAAACAGCGGCTGCCTCGAAGTTCTGATTCGGGTTACTGCAAAATAGACTATACCATATCTATAGCCGGGAGGTGTCCCTCACGCCCAAACGCTTGCGGAAACAAAACAAAAAGCTCCTATTGGGGGTTATTATGGGTGTGCTTCTGTATCTGGGCATTATGGGGGCGGGGCAGCTTCTTTACCCGTTGCAGTATAAGGAACTGGCGGAGAGTTATGCGGCTGCTTATGACTTGGAGCCGGAGCTGTTCTATGCAGTAATAAAATGCGAATCGAACTTTGACCCGCGGGCTCTCTCCGACGCGGGAGCAATGGGTTTGACGCAGTTGACACCGGAAACATTCACATGGGTGCAGACCAAGACCGGAGAGACTTTACCGAACGAAGCCCTTTGGGTGCCGGAAGTGGCGCTGCGCTATGGGGCTTATCTGCTGGATATGCACTATAAGGAGTTCGGTAATACCCGGACAGTACTGGCGGCTTACCATGCCGGCCGGGGCAGAACCGGGCAATGGCTGGAGGAGCAGGGACTGACCAAAGGGGATACCGTCGGCGATATCCCTTATGCTGACACCGATGGCTATGTGTCGCGGGTAACGCGTACCGCCAAGGCTTACCGATTCTTCTATCCGCGCTTCCGGACGCGCAGCACGGCAAATCGATATGTTTTCTGAATTGGTCAAAATGACATAAATATCCAATTGTTTGTGATGAAATACTGTGCAACCATCCAAAGCGAAAAATTTTTGAAAAAAAGTGTTGACATTCGCCGCCGGATGTGATATAATACAGTTACACCAGCAGGGAGCACCCCCGCGCAAGCGGGCGGTCGAATTCCCAAACTGATGAACCAGTTGGTGCCTATGGCAGTGAGGTTCCACCCGTTCCCATCCCGAACACGGTAGTTAAGCTCACTCGCGCTGACAATACTTGGATGGTGACGTCCCGGGAAGATAAGTCGGTGCCAACACGAAGCCGCCGTTTTCATGACGGCGGCTTGAATTTTTCGGAATCAAGAGCAGAGAATGCCATCCAAAGGATGCCGCCGACCAATCTGCCGACCGCCTGAACTGACTGACCTCCGACGGAGGATAGACACGAAAGGATTATACTATGACCCTTACTTGCTCGCAAAACCGGATAGCTTTCATATAAGGTGTAGTTATGCTACACCTTATTTTGTTTCATTTTGTAACACTTCAAGCCGAAAGGACAAGCCTATGCAGAAAAAAGTATTGTTGCTCTTAGGTTCTATCTCCGACTGGGAAACGGTGAAGCCCTGCACGAAGGCACTCGGAAGCTATGGAATTGAATTCGAGGCGCATGTATGCAGTGCCCACCGCTCCCCTGCGCAGGCGGCGGCTTATGCCGAAAACGCCCGCTGTGCCGGGTTTGGCGTTATTATCGCGGCTGCCGGAATGTCCGCCGCCCTTGCCGGAACCTTAGCGGCGCATACCTCATTGCCGGTGATTGGTATTCCCGTGAAATCAAAGGCTTTGGATGGGATGGATGCACTGCTCTCTACCGTTATGATGCCGCCGGGAATCCCGGTTGCGGCAGTTGCCATTGATGGGGCGCACAATGCGGCCGTTCTCGCGGCACAGATTCTGGCTGTGGCAGATACCGAACTTGCCGCAAAGCTGGAGGCACAGAAACATAACATGCTGACCGGTGTCCAAGAGAAGGATGCCGAATTGCAGAATCTACTCGCAGGAGGAAAGAAAGCGTGAAGAAGCTTATCAGCGGCAAAGTACGCGAAGTCTATGATGCCGGTGACGGCAGCTTGCTTATCGTTACAACCGACCGCATATCTGCCTTTGACGTGATTTTGCCGACACCCATCCCGGGAAAAGGCGCGGCACTCAACGGTATCTCGAATCACTGGTTTTCCTTGACGCAGGACATAGTGCCGAACCATATCATCAGTACGGCACCCACGGAGATGCCTTCCGATTATGCCGGCACGCTCGAGGACTTTCAGAGCCGGAGTGTTCTTGTAAAAAAGCTCAAAATGCTGCCATATGAGTTTATTATCCGCGGTTTTATGTTCGGGAGTATGTGGAAGTCTTACAAGTCTGACCATACGTTTGCAGGTGCTTACTTTCCCGGGGAATATAAACAAGCCCAACGCCTCGCACAGCCGATGGTTACTCCTTCCACGAAGGCGGCGGAGGGGCACGACATCAATGTTACGCTTGACACGGTTCGCGCAGATTTGGGCGCGGACTTAACCGACAGAATCGAACGTATCTGCTTGGATCTGTATGCTCGTTGCTATGACTATGCTCTGGAGCGCGGCATTATCATCGCCGATACGAAGCTTGAGTTCGGCCTGGATGAGAACGGACAAATTGTTTTGGCTGATGAGGTGTTTACGCCCGACTCGAGTCGCTTCTGGGATGCCAAAACCTATGAGATCGGTGCTTCTCCGCTGTCCTATGATAAGCAGTTCGTGCGGGATTGGCTGATCGCCAAAAAGCTTGATGGCGTGGAGCCGCCGCCGGATCTTCCGGCTGAGATTGCCGCGAAAACCGGAGAACTGTATGCGGATTGCTATCGGATTTTGGTGGGGTGAAAGAGCGCCGTACGGCGCTCAGGATGCCGTACGGCATCCGTGGCACGCAGGTTGTGGTTGAGGGGTGCGACGCTTCCGGAGCAGAAGCGAATCAGACGGAGGAATACTATGCCCTTTATAGACGAACTGACGGATAAACTGCACGAGGAGTGCGGTGTGTTCGGCATATACTCCTATGACAGTGAGATAGACATTGCCAATGCCTCGGTGTTTGGGCTGTATGCCTTGCAGCACAGGGGGCAGGAGTCTTGCGGTATATATGTGAGCGACCGAGGGGTACCGGTTGGGGTCAAGCGTGTGGGATTGGTACATGAGGTCTTTACCAAAGAAGCATTGGAAATCCTCGGAACGGGGCAGATGGCCGTTGGTCATGTCCGCTACGGAACAACGGGGTGCAACACCAGCCGCAACGCCCAGCCTATGCACGTCAACCATGCCAAAGGGTCATTGGTAGTGGCGCACAATGGTAATCTGACAAATGCCGGCGAGTTGCGTGACCAATTCGAGATGGACGGCTGCATCTTCCACTCGACGAACGACACGGAGGTCATAGCATACGCCATTACGCGGCAGAGGATAAAGTCCAGCACCATAGAGGAAGCGGTCTGTAAGGCAGTAGATTCTTTGGTTGGGGCTTATTCTTTGGTGATGATGTCTTCCACAAAGATGATTTGCTGCCGCGACCCCTTGGGCTTTCGTCCGTTGGTTATCGGTAAAATCGGCGAGCACGGTGAGAATGTGCCGCCCCATGCGTATGTGGTCTGCTCCGAAACTTGTGCTTTGGATTCTGTAGGCGCTACGTTCGTGCGGGATGTGCTGCCGGGAGAGATTGTCGTCATAGACAAGGACGGTTTGCGATCCATTCCGCACAACGTGGATAAGGGCAGACCGAAACATATGTGTATTTTTGAATACATCTATTTTGCCCGCCCCGACTCTTTTATGGACGGCAACTCGGTGCATATCTCCCGTGAGAACGCCGGAAAGATGCTCGCTATGCGCTACCCCGTGCAGGCGGATGTGGTTATCGGCATCCCGGACAGCGGTATGGATGCTGCCGTCGGCTATGCCAAGCAGTCCGGTATTCCTTATGCCATCGGGATGATAAAGAATCGCTACATCGCTCGTACGTTTATCCAACCCAACCAGTCGGACCGCACCAATGGGGTGCGCATCAAACTTAACCCTGTGAAGCACGTTGTTAACGGTAAGCGTGTCATATTCGTGGATGACAGCATCGTGCGCGGTACGACTGTTTCTCGGATTGTCAAAATCCTGCGGGAAGCCGGTGCTACTGAGGTTCATGCGATGAGTGCCGCGCCGCCGTTCCGCTATCCCTGTTATTTCGGAACAGATGTGGATACACGCGAGAATCTGATTGCCAATCAGCATGAAACCTATGCGGACATCGCCCGCGCCATCGGGGCGGATTCCGTAGGTTACTTAGCTGTGGAAGACTTGCCCATGCTGGTGCGCCCGAAACAGGGAATCTGCCATGCTTGTTTTACCGGCGATTACAATGTCCCCATCCCGGAGGAACCGTTGCTGAAGTCAAAGTTTGAGAATAAACTTCCCTTCGATGAGAATCAGTTACGACTCGAAGAGAAGTGAGTATGAATGAAACAATACCCAGCAGGAAATGATAGTATTGCCTGTATATGGAGGTGCCTATGGAAAACTCATTTTCGGATAGCTACAAAGCGGCCGGTGTGGATATTACCGCCGGCTACCGTGCTGTAGAACTCATGCAGCAGCACATTGCGCGCACTTTGACGAAAGGCGTGGTGTCGGGTATCGGCGGTTTCGGGGGACTCTTTGAACTGCCGGGCGGCTACAAGAAACCGGTTCTTGTCAGCGGCACAGATGGTGTGGGGACGAAACTGAAAGTTGCATTTCTTATGAACAAGCACGACACCGTCGGTATCGACTGCGTGGCTATGTGTGCGAATGATGTCATTTGCTGCGGTGCGAAACCGCTGTTTTTCCTCGACTATATTGCCTGCGGAAAGAATGTTCCGGAGCGTATTGCTGCACTTGTATCCGGCGTCGCAGAAGGCTGTGTGCAAGCCGGAGCCGCGCTTATTGGAGGGGAAACGGCGGAGATGCCCGGTTTCTATCCTTTGGATGAGTATGACCTTGCCGGATTCTGTGTGGGTGTGGTGGATAAGGCAAAGATTATTAACAAAGAGACTGCCCAAGCCGGGGATGTTCTGATAGCTCTGCCCTCCTCCGGTCTCCACTCCAATGGATTCTCTTTGGTACGCAAGGTATTCCAAATCAACGAGGACAATAAGAATTTCTTCTTGGAGAGTATAGGAACCACCCTCGGTGAGGCTCTCCTTACCCCCACAAAAATTTATGTTAAGCCTGTTCTCGCAGTACTGGGACAGGTCGAGGTCAAAGGCATCGCACACATCACAGGCGGCGGCTTCTATGAGAATATTCCGCGCGCCCTCCCGAAAGGCTTGGCAGCCAAGATAGAGAAGAAAACCGTCAGAACGCCGCCGATTTTTGAACTCCTTCGCCGCCAAGGTTCTATTGAGGAACATGATATGTATAATACATTCAATATGGGTGTCGGTATGGTACTGACCGTTGCCGCCGCAGAGGCAGATAAAGTTCTTGGGATTCTCGCCGAAAACGGCGAACCGGGAGCCTATGTGTTAGGTGAACTCGTTTTGGGAGAAGGCGTACTGCTGGGGTGAAGCGAATCCCATAGGATTTAGATTCTTAGAATTGCAAGAATATATACAAAAACTTGCAAATATCATCATCATATTTCGGTTATAGCTACAAAAATGCTCGTATTTGCAAGAAAGTGTATTGACAAATTCATAATGGTGTGGTATAATAGAAGTATGTCAGACAGACAATGGCGTTTGATTCCGCGCTTCGCGGAAACAAGCGCCGTTTATGCTATTTGGAAGGATGACAGGAGAATGGGAGCTTTCCTGCGCGTAGAGAACCTTACAAAGAATTACGGCAGTTTTACAGCCTTGCGCGACATCACTTTGGATGTGCAGGAAGGGGAATTTGTCTGCCTTCTTGGTCCGTCCGGCTGCGGGAAGACTACGCTCCTACGGGTTATTGCCGGCTTGGAAACCGCAGATGCCGGTAAAGTCTACCTACGCGGGGAGGATGCTACTCATCTGCCGCCGCCCAAGCGCAATTTCGGGATAGTATTTCAATCCTATGCGCTCTTCCCCAATATGACCGTTTGGGATAATGTTGCTTTTGGTCTCAAAGCCGGCAAGGGAGCCCAAAAAATAAGCAGAGATGGTATTCAAACTGCCGTTCAGGAAGCCCTACGTCTAGTCCATATGGAGGAGCAAGCGGAAAAGTATCCCGCTCAACTCTCAGGCGGTCAGCAGCAACGTGCAGCACTTGCCAGGGCTCTTGCCATAAAACCAAGTTTTCTCCTCTTAGACGAACCGCTCTCTGCTTTGGATGCCAAAATCCGTCAGAAAGTGCGCCTTGAAATCAAGAGCCTTCAGCAAAGCCTTGGCATTACTACAGTTATGGTGACGCACGACCAAGAGGAGGCTCTCACTATGGCAGATCAGTTGGTAGTTATGAACAACGCTTGTATCCGACAAACCGGTTCCCCCCGAGAAGTGTATAACCATCCGAACTCTCCATTTGTCGCTGACTTTGTCGGACAGGTGAATTTCTTCCAGAACATACCAATTGAAAACCAATCTGCTGAATTGCGGCAGAAACTTGCAGGCAGTCATTATAAGCTCAAGGCTATTAGACCGGAACATATCCACATCGCTAAAACACAGGACGAGGGTATACCCGTTACTGTCGTTGGTATAGAGTTCTTGGGTTCCGGTTACAGAATTGCGCTGACAGGCGATGTTTCCGGTGTACACAATGAGACTTTCTTTATGGACCTGACAGATTCACGCTTTCGCCAGGCAGAGCTTTCTGTCGGGGATTCTATCCGTGTTCGCTTTGATGCGGAAAACGTTTTTTCCTATCGCCTAGATGCCGACCCGCAGTTCGTGAAAGCAGCGTGAAGAGAGGCCGTATTACGGCCTCCCGTCGGCGACCGCAATGCGGTCGCAGAATCGCGGCCGTAATACGGCCGCCCCTGCCAAAAGAAAGGATGAAACCTGCATGCCGAAAGCCAACCCGCGAGGCAATACTGCACAGAAGCTGTTAATCTGGGGAGCGGTGTTATGGTTTGCGCTATTTCTGCTGGTTCCTTTATTCACTTTGTTTTCGAAAGTGTTTCAGGACAAAGGCGGGGCATTTATCGGTTTAGAGAACTTCCGGAGTTATTTTGCGACACCTTCGTTGGTGCTGTCAATCGGTCATTCTTTTGAGGTAAGTATCTGGAGCATGGGAATTGCTGTGGTGCTGGCATTCTTGTTTGCCTATGGTTTGGCGAGGTGTAAGATACCGTGCAAGAACGTATTGAAGAACATAGCGCTTTTGCCGCTGTTCGTGCCGACTATGGTTCATGCTATGGGCTTGATTTCGATATTCGGCAGAGCGGGCATTGTAACGCGTGAGTTGGGATTAGATATTGGGATATACGGAAAAACAGGAATTATAATGGCTGAGATATTCTATGTTTTCCCGCAGGCGTTCCTGATACTGACGATTGCTTTGGAGAGCGCGGACTTCAGATTGTATGAAGCGGCAGCAGTCATGGGCTCCGGACCGATACGTACATTTTTCCGCGTGACGCTGCCGGGAGCAAAATACGGTCTGATGAATGCGGCGTTCGTTTGTTTTACACTATGCTTTACGGATTTCGGTGCCCCACAGGTTATCGGCGGCAACTACGCAGTGCTTTCTACGGATGTATATAAGCAGGTGGTTGGGCAACAGAATATGCCTATGGGTTCGGTCGTTGGTGTTATTCTGACTTTGCCTGCTATTGCGGCATTCTTTGCGAATCGCTTCTCCCACCGGAAAGGTGCCGCGGAGGAGATTTCCTCCAAAGCCATCGCTTTCCGGATTCAAAAGCAACCGTTGCGGGATATGATTTATACCTGCTTCATGGGACTGTCCGATTTGCTGATTCTGTTCCTTTTCGCGGCTGTGTTTGCCACAGCTTTCAGCTACAAATGGCCGCAGAATATGGCATTCTCCCTGCGGCACTTTGATTTTGATGCAAAGCTTATCAATGGCGGCTCCTCCTCTTTTATGTATAGCCTGCTTCTTTGTACAGGAACGGCTCTACTTGGAACTATTATCGTATTCATTACCGCTTACCTGACGGAAAAAACAAGACCGTTAGCTCCGGTTCGCTCCTCTTTGCGCTTCTGCTCCATGCTCCCAATGGCTCTGCCTGGTTTGGTAATCGGTCTTTCCTATATCATGTTTTTCAATAAGACCGACTTTTCTTTCTTTGGGCTGTCTATACCGAATCCTTTGCACGGTCTGTACCGCACGGTTCTCATTATGATTCTATCAAATATAGTGCACATGTTCGCTGTTACATATGTTACGGCCACAACCTCCCTGAAGAAGCTCGACAAAGCTTATGAGGATGCTGCAGAGTCCATGGCTGTACCCCCATGGAAGCTTTTCTTACGCGTAACGGTACCGCTCTCGCTGACAGCAGTCATAGAAGTAGCAACGTATTTCTTCGTCAACGCCATGATTACAGTAAGTGCCATTGTGTTCCTCTACACCCCGGATAATAAGCCTGCCGCTTTGGCTATACTCAATATGGACGACAACGCTGACTATGCGGCTGCCTCAGCAATGAGTATCTGCCTCTTGGGAATGAACTTAGCTGCACGCCTTGGCTTTGATGCACTCAAAAAGCGTCTTGCCATAAAACATGAAAGTTCGAACAAAGCCGCACCGGTAAAGCAGGTCGGCTGATAAATCTCTCCAGCAGTTCCATTACACAAACACAATGAGGTGTCCGCAGAATGCGAACACCTTTGTGTCATATACTACCGTCCAAATTCTACACATGAAGGAGTCAGCGCACATGAAACAATCCCTTAAAGTCATCAGCCTCTTACTTTCCCTCGCACTACTCTTCGGCATGCTTGCCTCTTGCGGTACGGACACAGCAGAGGAGCAAACCGCCGCCGACCGTTCTGCCATCTCAGACACCATCAACGTTTACACGGCTCTGGAGGACGACATTATCCAAGCCTACCTCGTCAGTTTCTATGAGAAGTACCCGAACATCGAAATCAAAATCACTCGAGATGCTACCGGTACCATTGTATCCAAACTGATTGCGGAAAAAGACAATCCCATTGCCGATGTCGTATGGGGAACGGCTGTAACCTCCATCCTATCCCTTGGGGACTACGACCTCATTGAACCATATGACCCGGAAGGGATAGAGCGTGTTCTGCCGCAGTTTAAGGACAAAATGACACCAGCCCGTTGGGTTGGAATTGAGGTTCCGGAGGGTGCCATGGTCGTGGATAGGAAAGCCTTAGAAGCCAAAGGACTCGCTGTCCCTACCGGGTTTGATGACTTGATTAAACCGGAATACAAGGGTCTTATCCAAGCTCCCGACCCCACCATCAGCGGTACAGGTCTGCTCATTCTCTCCGGCATCCTCCAGTTGAAAGGAGAAGAAGCCGGCTGGGAATACCTCGATGCCCTGAATAAAAACATTGATCAGTTCCCGCCCAGCGGCTCTAAGCCCGCTAAGAACGTGGATGCAGGCGAAACGGCTATAGGTTTGTCTATGGGTTACCGCTGCGTAAAGCTGGCGCAAGAAAACCCCGATTTAGAAGTTGTATTCCCGGTAGAAGGCTGTCCATGGGATGTGGAAGCCAATCTCCTCATCAAGAAACCTGTTATCAAAGAAGCAGCAAAGCTCTTCCTTGATTGGGCCATCAGCGACCCCGCGCTGGAGGCTTGCCGTGTGGAATATCCGATTGTTGCGACTGGCGGCAATGGTACCGTTCCGGAGGGCTATAACCAAGACCCGGTTCTTAACTTATCCGATAAGATAGATTTATATGCCATGGCTGCGGGACGGGATTCGTTCTTTACCGATTTCACCGAGAAGTACTTAGCTCCGCGAGGTGCGGATGCATAATCTCGGTTTGGGATAATAGCCGCCGCCCCGCCCGGTTTCTTCCGGGCGGGGCGGTTCTCGGTCGCATTGCGACCGACAGCAGCGGCCGCAATGCGGCCGCCCCGAAGCGGCCGTAATACGGCCGCCTCCACTCAAGCAACAGGTTCCAACAAACCATAACCGCCGTCTTTTCTGCGATATACGACTTTGGTAGCGGCATCTTCGGCATCGAGGAACATATAGAAGTTGTGCCCGAGAAGATTCATCTGGAGGATCGCCTCTTCGGGAGTTTCGGGGCGCAGTTCAATCTCTTTGGTACGGACGATGGGGAAATCCTCTTCTTCGGTGACTTCTTCCTCGTCTGCATCATAGGCCATAAAGTCAGCGGTACGGGCGGGGCGGATTTTCTTTTCCACGCGGGTTTTGTGGCGGCGCAGTTCACGCACGAGGCGATCCAAAGCTTTGTCGAATGCATCCTCAATCTGCCGGGCGTGCTCTTCGGCACGGAGCCGAACGCTTCCGAGTGTGACATAGAGTTCGACTTCCATCTCGTCGTGCTCGGCGGTAGCAGTCAGGCGAATTTTGGCGGCCTCGGCATCATCGCCCAGAAGCCGTTCCAAGCGACCGAGTTTCTTCTCAGCGTGTTCGCGGAAACGCTCGCCGGCTTGGCATTTGCGCGCTACGATAGTGAGATCCATGTGTGTACCTTCCTTCTGTCTTATAATGGCTATCAGAGCCGCTACAGCGGCAATCTCGTAAGGATATAGATATTATATCACATTCTGCCGAAAAAATAAAGGGTTATTTGTGAATTATTCTGCAAGCCTTCTGGCAGATGATAATCTGTCTTAGAATAGGAATGAAACTGTCCAACCCCGCATAGGATTGCTTTGAAAGACATAAGCGAAAGCGGGGATACTGATAATGTTCGTATATTCTGTTCGGAGTTCCAAACTGAAGATGGTTGCCCTCATTGCAGTTATTGTAGCGGCGGCTCTTGCGCTGTTCTCCTTATTGCGCAGCCACCATCAAGAAACGGCGAAGTCAGCGGTCATCCGTCTGTCTGCCTCCAATGCCGCCGAGCGTTTGGCATTCCTATCGCAGTTTGGGTGGGAGGTCAGCGAAGATCCCATAGAGGTGAGTGAAGTCATCATCCCGGCGGAGTTTGACGAAACCTACGAGAAGTACAACGGAGTCCAAAAAGAGCAGGATATGGATCTCAAACCTTTTGCCGGGAGCCGCGTGAAGCGTTGGACATATGAAGTACTCAATTACCCGGGCTACGAGAACCAACCGGGGGTCGTGCAAGCGAATCTCTTGGTGAGCGATGGGAAAGTAGTAGGCGGCGATGTGTGCTCCTTAGAGTTGGGCGGCTTCCTGCACGGTTTCGACTTCCCGACCGACAAAGTCCCCGCCACGACGGTCGTGGCAGATACCCAAGCAACAACGGCCGCAGCAGAGAGTTGACCATCTCCAACGGATTCTAATAGTGTTTATGCGCTGAGGACTGCTTTCAGACGGCAGTCCTTAGTCTGTTCCTGTACCAACAGAAAGAGCAATTGCAGTTCTTTCCTGTTATGAATTCTCATTATAAGCAGATAGCGGATTAGGTTGTGCCTGTAGAACCAAACCCACCGGCACCGCGGACAGTTTCATCCAGTATGTCGGTGAAACTGTATTCCGCCGCCAAGAAAGGCGTTATGACCAGCTGCGCAATGCGTTCTTGCGGCGCAATGCTCTGCGTCAGGGCGGTATGGTTATGCAGCGCCACAAACACTTCCCCGCGATAGTCGGCATCTATTACGCCGACTTTGTTGGCAGGGGCAAGCCCGCGTTTGCCTGCCAGACCGCTGCGGGCGTATACCAAACCGGCATAGCCCTCCGGGATGGATAGTGCCAACCCGGTCGGCACCAGCCGCGTCTCGCCGGGGGCAAAGAGCCAGTCTTCCTCTATGCAGGCGGTTAAATCCGCCCCGGCGGCGTAGGCACTTCCATAGCGCGGGAGAACCGCGTCCGGTCGCAGGGCTTTGGCTTTGATAGGTAAGGGCATGGGATTTCTCTCTTTCATATATTGGATAGCAGGGACTGTACTTCTTCTTTCGTCAAATGCCGCCACTTCCCCGGTGCCAGATTCCCCAAACGCACGCAACCGATCGAAGTCCGTTTCAGGCGCAAAACATCCAAACCGACTGCGGCACACATTTTACGAATTTGGCGGTTACGGCCTTCTTTGAGTTTAAACTCCAAGATATGCCTATCGGGAAAGGACTCTAACAGATGCACGGTACAGGGGAGCGTCTCTTTGCCGTCAATGTCGATACCGGTTTCTAAACGGGATAGCAGCACATCCGTAATGGTGTTCATGCGCTCGTTATTCCTAAATCGTACACTGACGCGATAGGATTTTTCTTTCTGCGCAGAGGGGTGCGCAACAGCTTGCGCAAAGGCTCCGTCATTGGTCATCAGGAGCAATCCCTCGCTCTCCTTATCCAAGCGCCCAACCGGATAGACCCGAGCCGGGATGTCTGTTACCAAATCCGCTACCGGATGTGCAGCGTGCGGGTCGTCCATAGTAACAGTTACACCGCGCGGTTTGTGAAGCGCGATATAGTAGAGCTTTTTTTTAGGCAACCCTTTGCCGCCGATGGGTTTACCGTCTACTGTAATCCTCTGCCTATCCGGCGTGACTTTTTGCCCTATAGCTGCCGGTTGGCCGTCTACCGTCACACGGCCGGCAAGAATCATACTTTCCGCCCTCCGGCGGGAAGCAACACCGTTCTCGGCGAGGTATTTTTGTATGCGTATTTCTTCATTCATACTCATGGAAGTATTTTATCATATCCAATCAGGGAAATCAAGCAGCAAGTGTAATGAACATTCCGTTGCCCGGGGAGAGCGTCAGGTTGTATTCCCCCGCTGGATAGCTTAGTGTTTGCCCATCTGTATAGACTGTGGCGTCCGATTCGAAATACACGGTGAAGTTGGCGCTTCGGGGCGATTCCAGCGGCATCTGGTTGGTGATGACAAAGGCCTTGCCGCCAAGCCCGTCTTTCGCGTCAAAGCGGCCGATGAACAGCCCGTCGTCTGTGGCAAGCGGAAGTTGCTTATCGGCATCTAAGTCTGCCGGAATATCGAATTCCAAGCCGGCGCACTTGTGCCAGTTTTCCGTATAGGTTCCGACCCACTTGTAGTTGCTGAAAACGGCTTGAATCGGCGCGGCGTTCTGTGTGACTTGCTGTACGGCATAGTAGTCGGCCGTGCGTTCCCCTGCATCGTTAATCATATGGTAGTCGCTGCCGAACCAACCGCCCTTGTAACAAGCGTAAATGATTTTATTCGCGCCCAGCGCAAGGTTGGCGTAGACCTGTTGGCTGACACCGGCGACACGGTCGGCGGTTTGCGGCTTGTCGGCAAACTTACCGGTGCTGCCTTGGATAATGGCCCAGAAGTTTCGACCGGTGCCGTGCGCGGCGTTTGCCAAATCATACAGACAACGCAGCCACACGGATTCCGTGTAAGCTGTACCGTCATCGTCCACTTTTAAGGGATAGCCATCATAGCACACATGGTCGGTATCGAAGGTAGATATATACGCACCTATGTAGCGTTGGTAGTTGATGACGTGCATATTTAATGAAGAAATCGGGATAAAGTTTCCCAAAATCCCCCAGTACCAAGCATCGTTTTGATCCGGGGTATCGGCCTCATAATAGTGGTCGGCACCGCAGCCGGGCGGCATAAGGTTCAGAAAAGCCGTCACCGGCTTCCCGGTAGCTTCCAAGGCGGCTTGGGCAGCGAGAACAGTTGGGAACTCTGCAATGCGCGGCTCATCCTTGATGTCAACGCCCCAAACAGCGGGGTGGTCAAGAATAGCATCGGACGGCACACCGACTTGCTGGAGGAATGCTGCCAAGCCATTTGCTTCAAAGGCATCCAAGACAGCGGTATTGGCAGGAACACCGCACAGGAAATCCAGGCCGGCTTCCACGGCGTATTGGGCCAAGAGATTGTTGTCATTGTTGCCGTAGTAACAGTACGCCCCGAACAGAAGCGCCTCGGCATCGTATTTGGTTTCGCGTGCTGTACCCAAAATGGCTGCCGGTCCGGCTATCTCCAGCGGAGTCAGCCCGAGTCCTGTCCAGCCCATAAGCAGCGCAAAGAGGAAGGAAACTGCGCGTCTGCCGAATACATACAGATTATCTAAGAAAGCAACCCAACCGTACAAAGCAATCACTTCTTTCTGCAGATAGGACAAAAGGATGAATGCCCTTTGGTTACATTATAACAGCATGATTGCCATTTGTCAAGAGAAAACGCACGAAAGACAGGAACTGTTTGCTGTGCACGTCCCCAAAGGAGTTGTATATGATTTATTTGCTCGGGTTGTCGTATAGTTTCAAGACATTAATGGCCACGTCCCGCTTTCGGGCGCGCAAATCCATGGCCTGCTTCTCCAAGTACTTGTGTGCGGCGTTTTCTGTCATGTTCAGGTTTTGCATAAGGACAAGCTTCGCTCGGGTTATGAGCTTCATGTCCTCCAGCTTTTCTTGGAGCTTTGTGGCTTGCTCGGAGAGTTTACCCATGCGCGTTTGTACGGCCTGCATGATTTCCAGTGTGGAGAGCAGCGTCTGCTTGGAGATCGGCTTCTTGAGCAGCAGTACGCCCTGCTCCCGAAACGGAGCGCGGAGAGGTTCATACTCCTCCTCAGAGACAACAAAGAGAATCAGCGCGTTGGTGGCTTCGCCGAGTTTCTCAGCAAGTTCCGCCCGTCGCTGCGGATAATCCGGTGCCAGAGGTGGGTTCACGAGGACAAAGTCAAAGGGATCAACCGCATCCTCCAGTTTCATGAGAGCATCGCCGCCGGAGCGGGCGATGGTAATCTCAGCCTCAAACTGCGAGTGAATGAACTCACTGAACACAGCCCCGCCTCTTTCGGAACCGGAGAGGATGAGAAAGCGAACGACTTGCGGATAGCCGCCCGAAGCAGCCGTTGCTTCGTTACGGTTACCCACATGGGCATCGGACATGACCGTCTCCTTAAAGATGGGTTCGTTTAGAACACAACGAATGTATTACAACACGAACAATTGTTTAATACTGCACATACATTGATTCGTAGGGATTGGCGGAATTCGGGGTCAGCAGTAAATAGGTATCCTGTACTAACGTTTCATAGTTTGCGCCGAAAGCGTCAGCGTATGCCTTGAGTAATGGGCAGAGGATAGCCTTATCCTCCGCAGTTGCCGTGCGGTAGGATACCTGCGGCGGCAGTTCTGCCGGTAAGAGTTTGGTGCGGATGAATATGCGTCCGCCATGCTGTCCTGTGCCTGCAAAGCGCCCGACAGGCGACTCATTCTCGCCGCAATCCAGACCGAGGACACAGATTACGCCGCCGGCTTGGTATTCGCCTAAGAAATCTCCGGCTCGGCCTCCCACGCAGAGCTTGGGAATCTTGTCGCCAAATTCTTTCATGTGTATGCCGCAGCGGTAGCCGACGTCGTCACGGATGAGGATGGTTCCCCCGCGCATGGCGTACCCGGCGGCATCGCCCGCCGAGCCGTGGATAATAATGGAACCGCCGTTCATGGTGTCGCCGGTAGCATCTTGGGCATTGCCTCGAACCGTAATTGAGGAACCTTCCCCCAGGTAGGCTCCCAGCGCATTCCCCGGGATGCCATCGATGTCTAAGGTGATGTCTTTAATACCCGCTGCAATGTATCGCTGCCCCAAGCAGTTATAGATGCGCACTTTGTGTCCGGCCAAATCACGTAGCTGTTCACCCAACGCAGAGAAGTGGAGACCTTTTGCGTCAATGGTTGCCATTAGTTCTTCCCTCCTTTTTGCGTCAGGATTTCATCGCGGCATTCGCGGGAGAAAGGCAGGAGACCGGGTTCTTTCAGCAAGGCTTCGGTAATTGGAGTGCCATGCCGAAGTATATCTGTATAGATGCCGGCGCGGGCGTACTTGTCTATTAGAATAAAGCCGGTAAGCTTATCGCCCTCACCGTAGAACACGCGGTAGTATTCGTTTGTGTCCTCCTCCAAGAGAATGTCCTGTGTATACGATCCGGCGGAGAGGATGTGCATCCCGAAGAATCCGACGGCGTTGAGCGGCAGGGCTTCTTCAAACGGCGCAGCGGCCCCTGCCATATGCCGACCGGCGGCTTCTCCTTGGTGGTAGGCATTCGGTAGGAGTGCCATAATTTTGGTTTCGCCAGTGGTGACATCCACACTCTCTGTACAGTCCCCTGCGGCATAGATGTCCGGGAGGGAGGTTCGGCTGTCCGCATCTACGACAATGCCACGGTTGACGGTGCCGCCTGCATCTTTCACCAAAGCTGTGTTCGGCGTTACACCGGTCGCAAGTACGAGGATGTCAAAAGGTATCTCTGTGCCATCCTTGAGAACCGCTGTATAAGTGTTGTCGGGGTATTTGCTTTCGGCGTTTGCTAAAAGTGCCGAAACCTCGGAGCCGTCCCGCAGCGTAACACTGTCAGCAGAAGCCGGCGGTGCTTTTTTATACTCCCCAACAGCATTATTGATGTAGAAGTGGATGCCGTTTGCTTCCATCTGCGCTTGTACGCGGGCGGCAGCTTTGGGCGTGAGCGCGGAGGGTAGGATTTGTTTCATGAATTCGACAACCGTCACAGAAAGCACGCGATTTTTGAGACCCTCTGCGCACTTCAGTCCGATGAGCCCTGCACCCACAATCAAGATGCGGCTGCGCTGGTCGGCGTGTTTTTCAAGGTACTTCATATCATTCAGCGTCATGAAGGAGGTCTTATGCTCCACAGAGTCCATCCCCGGTGCCGGGAAGACCCGCGGGGAGGAACCTGTCGCCACAAGGAGTTTATCGTAGCGCAACGAATTGCCGTTTTGCAGGGTTACGGTTTTGGTAATCGGGTCAATTCCGGTTACGTTCTCACCGAGCATGGTTTCTACGCCGTTGTCAGCATAGAAGCTATCCGGACGGTACTTCATATGCTCTGCATCCGTCTTGCCTTCTAAGTAATAGCTAATCAGCGGACGTCCGTAGCAGTGGTGCGGCTCTGAAGCTATCAACGTGATGCTGCCTTCTGTGTCCGTTTTCCGAATACCCTCTATGCAGCCAATCGCTGCCGAGGAGTTGCCGATAATGACATACTTGCTCATGCCGTCACCTCCGTTTCCTCTACAACAATCGCGTTGTTGGGGCAATTCTGTACACACGCCGGGATAAAGCCGACGATGCCGCCTTCCTTATCTTTCTTGGCTTGCCCGGCGTTGTTCACGCACAGTTCGCATTTGCTCATGACTCCTGTTTCCGTCGGAACGATGCACCCATACGGACAAGTCAGAACACACGTGCAACAACCGACACATTTATTCTGATCTATCGAAACCACGCCTTCGATTATGGAAATAGCTCCTGCAATGCATCCTTTCAGACAGTGCGGCTCGTCACAGTGTCGGCACTGCACGGCAAAGCTTACATTGTTATCGCCCTCTACACGGATGCGCGGGCGAATCGCTTTCCCCTTGAGATTCTTCCACATATCTCCGCCGCCTAAGTTGGCGTTGGCACAGTAGTATTCACATAGATGGCACCCTAAGCACCAGTCCTCACGGACGTAGATTTTCTTCATTGGCTCTCTTCCTCATTACATAAGTGGGATTCATTCCTGGTCGGCGTGTGTCTGTAAACTTGACGATTCAAGCGCTTTCCCCGGCCATTTTCACGCCGAGCATATTCATTTCCTCCTTGGTCATACCGACTGCGCGGAGCATGAGGCGGTTACCGCGGAGAGCTTCCACGGAATTAATTCCCATACCGCCCATAACTTCTTTGAGTTCATGCTGCCAAGCGTGGACAAGATTCACGAGGTGTTGGGTACCAATCTCGGGATTGAGGCGTTTAACAAGGTCGGGCCGTTGGGTAGCGATGCCCCAATTGCAAAGGGCGGTATGGCAGGAGCGGCAGAGGTGGCAGCCGAGAGCCATGAGGGCACCGGTAGCGATGTAGCAGGCATCGGCACCGAGGGCGATGGCTTTAATCCAATCGGCGGAGGAGCGAATGGAACCGCCGACGACGAGGGAAACATCGTCGCGGATACCTTCGTCGCGGAGGCGGGCATCCACGCAAGCCAAGGCAAGCTCTATGGGGATGCCGACATTGTCGCGTATGCGGGTAGGAGCCGCACCGGTTCCTCCGCGGAAACCATCAATGGCAATGATGTCTGCCCCGGAGCGGGCGATGCCGGAGGCTATAGCCGCGACATTATGCACGGCTGCGATTTTGACGATGATAGGTTTGCGGTTACCGGTAGCCTCCTTGAGGGAATAGACGAGCTGGCGCAAGTCCTCAATGGAGTAGATGTCGTGGTGCGGAGCCGGACTGATGGCATCGGAGCCTTCCGGGGTCATTCGCGTTTGTGCAACTTGCCCAACATTCTTTTTTCCCGGCAAGTGACCGCCGATGCCCGGTTTTGCTCCTTGGCCCATTTTGATTTCGACAGCCGCACCTGCATCGAGGTAGTCGGCGTGAATGCCGAAACGTCCGGATGCGACTTGTACAATTGTATTGGGACCGTATTGATAGAAATCCTTATGCAGACCGCCTTCCCCGGTATTATAGCATATACCGAGTTGGGTAGCGGCACGCGCAAGGGAAGCGTGCGCATTGTAACTGATGGAGCCGTAACTCATGGCGGAGAACATCAGCGGCATAGACAGCTCAATCTGCGGCGACATCTCGGTCTTCAGGGTGCCATCCGGGTTGTACGGTTCAGGAACAGCAGTTGTGTTGTTTGCCTCTAAAGGTGGCACCGGGGTTTTGCGTCCAAGGAACACTTTGGTTTCCATCGGCTCCCGGAGGGGATCAATGGAGGGGTTGGTGACTTGCGAGGCGTTGAGCAGCAAGCGGTCAAAGTAACTCGGGTGCGGCTGCGGATTGCCCATAGAGGAGAGAAGGACGCCGCCGCTGTTGGCTTGCAAGTACAATTCATTGATGGTAGCCTGCGACCAGTTGGCATTCGGACGGAATGTATGGTCGGACTTCACAATCTTCAGAGCTTTCGTCGGGCAGAGTGTAACACAGCGGTGGCAGTTGACACACTTGCTGTCATCCGCCTCCATGCAGTCGGTGGCTTCATCATAGCTATGTACCAGATTGGCGCACTGCCGGCTGCAAGCTTGGCAGCAGATGCACTTTTTCTCATTGCGCACGACTTCAAATTCCGGGTAAACATATAAGTCCATCTACTTATTCTCCTCCAGCCTTACGATAACCGCTTCGCCGCTTCGCGGACTGTGTATTCCTTGAATCTCCGGGCAGATGGCGCGGATGGCGCATTCCTCGGAGGCAGCGTAGAATTTATTCTGTTGATGTCCGCAGACCATGGAGCGCAGTTTCAGCCGATCCCCTAAGACCATCAGACCGCCTGTGAAACCCAGCATGATGGAGAAGGGTCCGGTCACCAGCAGATTACCGTAGCGGCGCCGCAAGAAAGTGTAAGCGGCTTTTTCTTTCTCATCCATACGTTCGATGGTAGACCAGAAAGGAGCAGCCATCACTTTTGCAACATCCTCCAATTCCAGCCCCTGCTTGCGGTTCAAGTAGTCTACGATATAAGTAATCGCCTCCGTATCCGTTTGGAGGGAGCAGGTATAGCCGAACATTTCCAAATAGCGCCGGTTGGCGTCATAAGAGCTGATTTCCCCGTTGTGAACAACGGAGTAATCCAGTAAGCCGAATGGGTGCGCGCCGCCCCACCACCCGGGGGTATTCGTTGGGTAGCGGCCGTGCGCCGTCCAGCAGTAGCCCTTGTATTCATCCAGTTTATAAAACTCTCCGACATCCTCCGGGAAACCGTTGGCCTTGAAGATACCCATGTTTTTTCCGCAGGAGATGACGTGCGCGCCCTTCAGTTCATCCTCATCGGCATTGACACGCAAGGCGAAGCGGGCAACGTACTCACGCTCGTCGATTTGCGCCTTTTCCAACTGTTCGGTGAGCGGCTCCGCGAAGTAGCGGTAAATCAACGGCGCATCCTTTATGTTCGGATGTTTCTGCGTTGGTATCTGTTCAGATAAGACATAAGAGAAATACTTGTTGATCCGCCGTTCGGCTTTGCCGCGGTCATCCTCGGAATCGTAGAACATATGGATTGCATATTTGTCCTTATGTTTGGGATATATTCCATACCCGGCGAACCCGCCGCCCAAGCCGTTGGAGCGGTCGTGCATGACGGCTATGGAGGTTATAATATCCCTCCCGCTGAAAAGCTCCCCATCTTGTGCAAAAATTCCGCTGATGGCGCACCCGGAGGGTATCCGGACTTTGCCTTCTAATTGCACTTTTGTGTTCGTATTGTCAAGCATCTTTGCCTCCGTGGGCTTAATTTTAAGGTTGGCGCGTTAAATACAATTATATCACAGATTTGAATTCATGTCAAGAGAAACTTGCGAATTTAGGCAATATTACACACCGTTTTTCCCGGATTCTGCATTTTTCCCTGTTTTGACAGTCAAATATCGAGTAATGCGCGCAGCGGAAAGAAAGATCCAATGAATCGGCAGAAGTATGCAAGAAGATAGGACAATGCGGTATAATCCCGGCTTTACAAGCATAATAGTGAATCAGCCAATGATTGAAAGGCGCCGACCGAGCGGAGAGCGCCGAACTATTTCGGGAGGTAATGCCTGTGAAAGGGATCGTAGAGGAACGCTGTGTAGAGCTTGGCTCCTACATTGTAGAGAACAAAGCAACGGTGCGTGCCGCTGCCAAGGAATTCGGAATCTCAAAGTCGACCGTACATATGGATGTCAGTGAACGTCTGCGCCGCATTCAACCCCAGCTTTACTGTGAAGTGCGCGAGGTTCTGGATGTAAACAAAGCCCAGCGGCACATCCGCGGCGGCATCGCTACACGTGAAAAGTACCGCATGGAAGACTGAGCCTACCGGAATTTGAAACAATACGGCAGAATCCGCCCTCAGCAGAGCGGATTCTTTCGTATTGCCATAGCGGCAGCGTGCTAAATCGAAACCTCTATTCTTGCCTCATGCCCCCAGCTCATAGGTTTGCCTTGAGAAAGTCGGCATCTATTTTGATGTCATCAAACTCCTTGCCCGGTTCGTGCTGCTCGTCCTCTACGATAATCCACTCCAAGCCGGCGGCTTTGGCGCAGGAAAGAACCGTCTGCAAGTCGTTTTCTCCGCGGCCTAACGGCAAACCTTTGGAGCCGTCCTTGGTGCCGTCCTTGATGTGGTAAGTCCAGATGCGGTTAGCGTGCGCCGGGAGGAACGCAGCGTTGTCTGCGCCGCCCACAAAGGACCAGTAGGTATCAATTTGGCACACACAGGCATCCAAGAACATATCAATCGCCAACGTGCCGTCGGGATAGGGCCAAAACTCCTCGCGGTGGTTATGGTAGTAGATGGTAATGCCGTCTTTTGCGGCAAGCTCGGAAGCTGCTTTCATCGCGGCGCAGGAAACAGCCGCTCTCTCCTTGGTTTTATGGTCAGCACCGCCGACGCCGATGTGCGTCATACCTAAGGTTTTGTGGAATGCAATTGTGTCTGCCATTTTTTCCGGGGCAAAGTCGCCTACACCGATGTGCGCCCCTACAGCAACCAAACCCGCATCATCCAGAGCCTTGCGGAGGATTTCGGCAGAGAGTCCTTTGTATCCTGCAAACTCCACGCCGTCATAGCCCAGAGCTTTCAGTTTCGGGAATACTGCGAGGTAGTCTTCGGGGGTTGTCATGATGTTGCGCAGGGAGTAGAGTTGGAGGGCTATTTTCATAAGGAGATCCCTTTCCATAGACTGCGTACGAAGAGCCGGGAATGCTATGCAGCATACCCATATAACTGCGGTTTGCAATCGAAATCAGTTGAAATAAATAGGTTGACCGGTCTTCTCGGAGGTATAGATAGCCTCCAGAATCTGCGTCACCACATATGCCTGCGCAGCTTGTGTCGGCGGTGCAGTATCGTTGCGGATAGCATCATACCACGCCATTTGCTCCAGCTGGGCGGGGTCGCCGCCGGAAGCTCCGTCAAAGAAAGCCACGCCGCCGGCATCAAAGGATGGTTTCTCGATGACCTGCCGGCCGCCGCGTACTGCATTGATTTTCAGACCGCCGCCGAGTTGGCTGATGCCGGCTTTTGTACCGGCGAGGACGCATTCTGCTTCATGCGGGTCGTCGAGGTTAATCGCCCAAGAGGACTTGAGGTAAATTACCGCACCGTTCTCCATGACAATGAAGCCGAATGCGGAGTCCTCCGTGGTGAATTCTTCCGGATCCCAGTCGCCCCACGCATTGGCTGTTCCGGTTTGGTCTGCGAGCTTGCGGAACGTCTTGCCGACGACCATCTTGGGCTTGTAGTTATCCATTAGCCAGAGGGTGAGGTCAAGCGCATGGGTTCCGATGTCAATCAGCGGTCCGCCGCCCTGCTCGTAGGCGTTGAGGAACACACCCCATGTCGGCACGGCGCGGCGGCGGATAGCGACAGCTTCGCCGTAATAAATGTCGCCGCAACCGCCGTCCTTGATGAATTCCTTGGCGTATTGCGAATCCTTACGCCAGCGCTGCTGGTAGCCGATGGTGAGTTTCTTGCCGGAGCGCTCGGCGGCATCGAGCATCTTCTTGGCTTCTTCGCTGTTGATGGCCATGGGCTTCTCGCACATGACGTGCTTGCCTGCATCCAAAGCATCCACGGTGATGAAGCTATGGCTGCGGTTGGGGGTACAGACGTGAATGACTTCAATGGTTTCATCTTTCAGCAGCTCTTTGTAGGCGGTCTCGGAGCCGAAGTATATCTTCGCGTCCGGCGTACCGTACTTCTTTGCGGCCTTGACGGCGCGCGCCTCTTTGAGGTCGCAGAAAGCAACCATCTCTACGCCGGGAATCTTCTTGATGTTGGGCATATGCTTGCCATTGGCGATGCCGCCGCAGCCGATGATGCCGACGCGGATGGTTTTGGGGGCGGGCTTGTCCGCTTTCTTCCCCTCTTTCTCTGCGAGCTTATTGAGTTCCTCAATCTCCTCATCGGTGTAATCGGCGATGGTTTTTGCGTCTGCCATAGTGGTTCTCCTCTCGGATGTATTCATAAGCTTGTATTGTACAAAGCATATTGTAGCACATAAACCAACAGAATGCAAGCATTTTTGTAGCAATAATAAATATGAAATATCTATGAATTATCAGGATAAACCCTTGACAAAATTGGTTTATCATTATAATGGTAACTAAAGCGATGACTCCCATATGCCCGTAAGAGGCATGAGGAAAGTTCGTCAAAATCACGATTGTTCAAGCGATAAAGCGACCGATTGTTGTGAAAATGCACAAATCCATGCATTAGCGTGCCGCTTGCTGCGAAGCTTCACGGATGGCATTGCGGCGGATTTTCCCGCTGGTCGTTTTGGGCAGTTCCTTCACATACTCCACGATGCGCGGATATTTATAGGGGGCGGTGGCTTTCTTGACGTGACTCTGTAGTGCTTTGGTCAATTCTTCTGAGGGGGTATACCCTTTCGCCAGCACGACGGTTGCTTTTACGACCTGCCCGCGCACAGCATCCGGGGCAGCCGTAACGGCGCACTCCAGCACACCGGGATGCTCCATCAGGGCACTCTCCACTTCAAACGGCCCAATGCGGTACCCTGAGCACTTGATAACATCGTCATTGCGGCCGACGAACCAATAGTACCCATCTCCGTCGCGCCATGCCATATCACCCGTACGGTAAATACCGCCGTGCCACGCTTTCGCAGTAGCCGCCTCGTCTTTATAATAACCCCGGAACAATCCGGAAGGGCCGCCGGAGTGTTCAGCCGCTAAGGCAGGGTCGGCGAAGCCTTCCCCTACGCCAAGGAAACTAATGACACCCTCTATACCATCCTCGCAGCGGTTACCGTTTTCGTCTACGACATCTATATCAAAACCTGCCACGGGTTTGCCCATAGAGCCGGGGCGCACACCAAAGAAGCCGAAATTCGCAAACATAACAGGTGTCTCACTCTGCCCGAAGCCCTCGCGAATCTCCAAACCCGTAATCTCTAAGAACTTGCGGTAGACCTCCGGGTTCAGCGGTTCCCCCGCTACGCAGGCAGTGCGGATAAAAGACAAGTCCACATTCGACAAGTCCTCTTTGATAAGCATCCGATATATCGTAGCCGGGGCACAGAAAGTGGTCGGATGCAGTCGCAGAATGGCGGCTATCGTACCCTCCGTCGTGAACTTCATCGTGTCGTAGGCTCCGATACAGGCACCGCATATCCACTGACCGTAAATCTTTCCCCAAGCAAACTTCGCCCAGCCGCTGTCGGTCTGCGTCATATGGACGCTGTTTTCCTGTACCTGCTGCCAGTAGCGCGCGGTGGTGATGTGCCCCAAGGGAAAAGCAAAGTCATGCCACACCATCTTCGGCATCCCGGTTGTACCGCTGGAGAAGTAGATGAGCATTCGGTCATGGTTTGCTGCGGCGTCGGCACCTTGTGGGCGCGGGAAGTCCGGGGAAGCAGCATATAAATCCCGCAAGTCCGTGAAGCTCTCCGGGACAGCATCTTCGCCCAGCAACGCTACGCTTTGCAGCGTAGTACAGTCCGGACGGGCTTTGGATATTTCTCCCACTACATACGGCTCATTGACCGCAGCCAGAAGCTTCACCTCTGCCGCATTGCAGCGGTAAGCAATGTCTTTTGCCGTAAGCTGAAAGGAAGCCGGTATACATACAGCCCCTAACTTGCACAGCCCGACAATGCAAAACCATACCTCCGGTCTCTGCCGCAGAATAAGCATCACGGTATCGCCCTTATGAATCCCTTTGCTGCGGAAGTAGTTAGCAGCTCGGTTGGAGTGCGCCGCTATGTCCGCAAAGGTATAGCTTCTTATGTTGCCGTCATCGTCCGTCCAAAGTAAGGCTTGCTTCTGCGGCTCCAACCGCGCCCATTCGTCAACGACATCAAAGCCGAAGTTAAAGACCACCGGGGTTTCAATACGAAAATTCTCTTTGAAATCCTCATAGGAATCAAATCCTATGCGTGGGCAATAACGCTTGATAATGGTATCCAAGTTTTCTCTCCTCGTTGCATGATTCGTTCGCACATAAGTGCGGTGATTGTTATTCCATAATGACCGTCAAGAAAGATGCTTCCTCCGTGACGGCGGTTTGGCTGTGCGGGATGCGCGGGTCAAAGTAAATGCAATCCCCGGGTTCCAGCGGAATGGATTTCTTACCGACCGTGACGCAGACGGTTCCTTTCAAGACGTAGTTGAACTCCTGCCCTGTATGCATAACAGGCTTCGTATGCTCCTCTTCGCCGCGGCGCAGACGCACAAGCAGCGGTTCCATCCCGCGGTCTTTGAAGTTGAAGCACAGGCTTGTGTAGTCGTAACCGGGGAAGCGTTCAATCTTCGCCCCCTCCCCGCGCCGTGTAACGCTGTAGGTATTCATATGGGGAGCGGAACCGGTAAGCAATTCCGTGAAATCCACCTCCAGTACAGCGGCAATCTCGTATAGTGTACTGATGGCAATATCCTGCTCGCCGGACTCCAAGGCAGCGTATTCCTGCGGTGAGACACCGATTTTGGCCGCGAGTTCCTCAGCGGGAATCTCGAGAATCTCCCTGAGTTCTTTGACGCGCTGCGGTATGGCTAGTATATCGGGATGGGTCATGGTAAATCTCCTTGCTGCTAGCGGTCGAAACATTACCCGTTATTATATCACATTTTTCGGCAAAAGTAAAGCAACACATTGACCGTTCACGTTTAATACATGAACGGTTAATAGTTGTTTTACAATTGTGGGATTAGATGTGATATATACGGCCGTTTTCCGGAACGGGGCAGGGGAGGGGAAGCAATCCCTCCCCATTGGAAAAGCGATAGAGTATCGGTGCTTGAAATAGCTTGAGGGTACAAGCATAGTCAAATACACCGGCTTCCTCCAGACCGCGCAGGACGGGGCGTTTCTTTGCCTCATCCACGCTGCCGGCATGGACACTGGCGGCAAATTTCACCCCCGCATTGGCACCGGCGAGGAGTGCCTCGGTATCTTCTCTGCCGCCCAGTTCGTCGCAAATAATTAATTCCGGTGATAAAGAGCGGATGGCCAACAGGATAGCCTCCGCTTTCGGATAACCTGTGAGGACATCGGTGTTGGGACCGACATTGCAGGAGGGAGTGCCATCGCGCATACCGGCCATTTCGCCGCGCTCGTCAATCAGAGCTATCCTGCGCGGCGGAACACCGATTCCCTCAGAGATACGGCGGCACAAGTCACGCAGGAGCGTGGTTTTACCGGCTCCCGGTGCCCCGCAAAAGAGAACACCCGGTAATTCGTTTCCGCCGAACAGTCTTGCACAGACAACGACTGCCGCCTCCGGTATTTCGCGGGCGATGCGAATGGAAATACTCGAGATATTCCGTACACTCACAACACGACCGTGTTCTGTAACACTTGTTCCGCATAAACCTGCCCGGTGTCCGCCGGGCAGCGGGATAAACCCGCGGCAAATTTCCTCTGTATAGCTATGGACACTCCAGCCGCACAGAGCGCGGAGGCACTCCTCCAATTCGCGTGCGTCCATCCGCGTGTAAGACGGGTTCCAAAGCTCAGATATGGTGTTGTTCCCTGTCAGGTAGCGCATCCCTTGGCGCGCCGTAATCGCAATACAAGCCCCGCTCCGTAGGCGGATTTCCAGTGCTTCTGTGCGTATGTGCTCCGGAACACAGCTTAGCTTTTCGCGGATGCTCTGCGGCAATAAAGCACACGCCTCATCGAAAGGCTTGGATCCTATATGAATGGTCGCCATAATTCTCTCCGGCTCTTGCAGACTCCCCTTTAGAATAAAGGTTTGTCCAATCTTATGCAATTGCCGAACAGAATATACCGGCTAAACCGCTGTCTGTAATTCTATAATTGATGCCCTATCCGCTTTTCTTCACGGCGCAATCATCCGGTAGAACGCAACAGCATCCTTTGCGGAGAGTGCTTTCTCCTCCATCGGACAGATACCGGCGCCGTCTTTGCGCAGAATTTGCGGCACCAGTGTATCGAACTCTACCGTCATGCCGCGTTTCTTCAGATAGGCATACGCAGCTTCACTCATCGTCTCCCCCCAGATGTACCTTACCTTACACAATGCCCATAGATATGCTGCCGCTAAACCCACAACCTTGTCCCAGACACGGTGTATTACCATGCGGTTCGCTACTAAATCTATGACCCCTTGCAGACCGGGCTGGATGATGGCTGCTGTGGTAAAACCTATGGAGGCTACAGCATAGTATTCCCCGCTGCGGATGGCCTCTTTGTGCTCTTTCTTATGTCCAAACATAGGTGTTGCTCCTGTCGGTACTGAGTTCAGTTAAACTCAGTTTAGTTCAGTTTAGTTCAGTTAAGTTCAGCTCAACTCAGTTCAACTCAACTCAGCTCAACTCAACTCAGCTCAACTCAACTCAGCTCAGCTCAACTCAACTCAACTCAGCTCAGCTCAGTTCAGCTCAGCTCAACTCAACTCAGCTCAGCTCAACTCAACTCAGCTCAGTTCAACTCAACTCAACTCAACTCAACTCAGTTAAACTCAACTCAACTCAGTTAAACTCAGCTTACACAGCCGCTGCAAATCCTTCAGCCGCGCTGAACCGGAATCCTTCAGCCGTGCTGAACCGGAATCGTTGAAATGCATACTTATCTGCGCTGCAGCATTACAGTTTCCATCGCCGAAAGACCCGAACAAGCAACGGAACCAAGACAATCTGCAAAAGGAACCCGGGAACAGCTTTCCGGACGCCGCCGAAAGCGAGAGCCAAACCTGCGAGGAGTTTCAGATGGAGGACGGGCACGGCGGCCAAGCCATAGACGAGGAGGCCTGCAATTTGAGCGATAACGATGGATACGGAGACACGCAAGAAACCGTGCGTTTTTTCGTACCGCAAACCGGAAGCGGCGGCGAGGACAGCCAACTGTGCGGCAATCATCCAGAGGGCAGGGAGTGGGGGCATACCGGTGAGGGCGAAAGAAAGGGTGAGGATAACCGCAGCGCAAGCCAAAGCAAGGGGGGCGCCGAGGGTAAAGCCTGCCAGCAAAACGGGCAAGTGCATCGGAAGAAACATAGCCCCTGCAGCCTGTCCGCCGATGCGGTGGAAGACTTGCGGTAGGATAATCCCAACGGCAGCCAGGAGCGCGGCGGCAACGATTTTTCGGACGGTGACAGTTTTCATAGGCGTGCCAAAACTCCCTCCACGCGGCCGAGTTCTTCCCGGACTTTGATGTGCTGCGGGCATTTGCGTTCGCAGATACCGCAGTTTTTGCAATGGGCGAGGGTGAGACCGACCTTACGCATATAGTTATTCCATTCCTCTTTGGCGAGCTTGGAGAGTTCATAAACATTGTGCATGGTGTAGCATGAAAAGATTTTGGGGATGTCAATTCCTGCGGGGCAGGGCTGGCAGTACGCGCAACCGGTGCAGTAAAGCCCGGAGAACTTACGGATTTGTTCCAAGCTGTCACCGATTTGTTTCCATTCCGCCTCTGTGAGGGGCGTTTCATCCGAAGCAATTTTCGCGTTTTGCTCCAACTGTTCCAAGCTGCCCATACCGGAGAGCGCACAGCTGACATTCGGGTTACCCAGCACAAAGCGCAGAGCAAGCTCATAGGTCGGCCAAGTTTTGCCGCTTTCGCCGAGGATACGTCCGGCCAAACCGGTCGGAGCGGCGAGCCTTCCGCCGCCCACCGGACCCATAATACACACGCCCAAGCCCTGCGAAGCCGCATACGCGATCATCTCCTCATTGGCGCGGTCAAGGAGGTTATACTGCACCAGCATGGTTTCAAACACCTTACCGGTATCGATAATGTGCCGAATCACCTCCGCGTCGTCATGGAAAGAGAACGAAATATGCCGAATCAAGCCTTCTTCCTTGAGCTTCAGCGCTTCGTCAATCAGACCCAGTTTCATGACTTTGGAATCGAAAGCGGTTCGGTCTAAGGACCAGAAGTGATAAAAATCGATATAATCCGAACCCATGGTTTTGAGGGAGCGTTCCAATTGGGCGCGGTAGTCCTTGGTTTTGGAAACCAAGCCCATGGGGCACTTGGTGGAGAGCAGAATCTCCTCCCGGAAAGGCTTCACGGCCTTACCGACCGCCGCCTCCGAGTTCTGGTGACAATAATACAGCCCGGTATCAAAGTAGTTTACGCCGAGTTCTTTGGCGCGGCGCAGCAATGGGATGGTCTGCTCCTCATCAATGCTCCATTTGCCGTCTTTCTCTGTTTCCGGCAGGCGCATACAGCCGAACCCGAGAGCGGAAATCTTCTCACCGGACCGTTTGCCGTAATTGCGGTATATCATAGCTATCCTCCTGCGCTGCGTTTAATGCACCCCGCTAAAGTTTCCGATTTTTCGCTTGCGTGAAAGTATTATAACAGATTATGGAAGGCGTGTCAAGGGAAATAATCAACGCAACAGACGTAAAAGTTATAAAGATATGGTTATAAAGATGCCGGATAGTAAAGAAAAAAGACATTTGTAACAAATCCCCCAAAATCACTTGACAAGCATTCATAATCATGTTACAATAATTATATAAGCCCCTGCGCTTACCAAGCGCAGAAATCCGCAGAAATCCGCAGACAGTACTGAGAATCCTCCGATATATCGGGGAACCATTTTGAAACAAAGGCGTGATACGGTATGACATGGGATCAAATCTGGGCGTATTGGCAGTCTTTCACATTCCAAATCGATGATTGGAGCGTATTCTACGGTGTCTTGGATGCCATGTGGGTGAAGATTTGGGCGGCGATACTGTCCTGTTTCTCCGTCTTCAATTTCATATGCGCCCCCATCCAAAGCCTCTTCGACCCGGATATAGCGGACTTTGTACCCGAACCGGAGGCGGCTATCGTGGAGCTTGTAGGTACGGATGTCTCGCTGGACGGCTGGCAGATTGTCTACAGCACAAGCGATGCGGTCGGTGCCACGGCGGCGAATCTGCTGAAGAATACCTTGGCAGCCTGCACCGGCGTAACCCTGACCGTTGTAAACGACAGTACTGCGCCGCAGGCGAAAGAAATCATCGTCGGTCAGACCGCACGCGAGGCAACCCCCTTTGACCGCACGAAGCTTACAACGGACGGCTACGCCGTCAGCTACGAACATGGTGCCGGGAAGCTCTACATATACGGCGGTGGGGGCAGAGGGACACTCTACGGCTGCTATTACTTCTTGGAGCACTTCTTCAACTGCCATTGGTACACAAAAGACTTGATTGTCACCCCGGCGGCGGAGAATGTCCTCACCATCCCGGTTGGATACAACCGCACATATGTACCCGATTTGCAGTACCGCGAGACGGACTGGATTTCGCCGGCCAACGCCGCCTACAGCATGGCCAATGCCCTCAACGGCAATTCCTATCGTTATTTAAGCCCCGCGCAAGGCGGCAACTTCGGCTACATCAACAGCTTCGCCCATACCTATACCACACAGTTCGTGCGTGTAGCCACCTACTTTGACAGCCACCCCGAATACTATGCATGGCGCGCCGACCCCACAGAGTTTTCCGACCGCGGGGATGACGGTTGGGGCGCCTATGGCCACCAAGTCCCCGAGGGCACAGGTGTGCGCATAGGCACACAACTCTGCCTGACCAACCCCGATGTCCTGCAGATTGTGGTGCAGCAAGTGAAAGCGCTGTGGCTTAGCCGTGACCAAAGCCAGCCCGACAAACGCATCGTTTGCCTCACCCAGCACGACAACCAAACCTACTGCCAGTGCCCCAACTGCGCCGCCATAGACGAAGCGGAAGGCTCGCAGGCCGGTACCAACATCTGGTTTATAAATAAGGTGAGCGAAGAGCTCGCCAAAGACCCCGCCATGGATGGCATACTGCTGGATACGTTTGCGTACCAATACACCCGTACCCCGCCGAAAACCATCCAACCGCGCGACAACGTGATTGTCCGCCTTTGCAGCATTGAGTGCTGCTTCGCCCACCCGCTGAATGACCCCAACTGCGCCACAAACAAGAAGTTTGCGGCGGACATTCAGACCTGGGCCTCCCTCGCCAAGACGCTCTATGTCTGGGACTATACCACCAATTACGCGCATTATAACTGTATCTTCCCGAATTTCCAAGTTCTCCAAGCCAATATGCAGTTCTTCCGTGACAACCACGTGAAAGGTGTATATGAGGAAGGCAATTACTCCGCCGCCTCCTGCAACAGCGAGTTTGCGGAACTTCGTGCCTACCTGCTGGCCCGCCTGCTGTATAACCCGGATTTGGATTTTGATGCAGAGATGAACGGCTTCCTGAAAGCTTATTACGGCGAGGGCTGGCAGTACATCAAGGAGTTCCTGCGGATGTGTTCCGAGAACGCAGGCAATAAGAAAACATCGCTGCTGACGAATTTATGGCTGCCATCCAGTTGGATGCACAAATTGACACACGGCTCCTACTTCCCGCAGCTATGGGAAAATATTGTATATATCTTCACCGGGCAATCCCCCGCCATGACCATTTACCGCGACCCGGGCGACGGTTTGATTATGGAGTTATCAGATAAAGAGGTCGCCTACATGGATAAGCTCTGGGAAGAGGCCATTGCCTCCACCCAAGATGCAGCAATGCTGCGTCATCTGGAGATGTCCCGGCTGAGCTGGCGCTACTTCAAGAGTTCAACGCACCAAGGCGAGTTTGCCGACACCCTCGAAGCGGAGGCGGTGTTGGAAGCGAATATCCAACTCTACCGCGACTTCAAAGCGTACGGCATAACGCGCTTCAGCGAAACGAAACTATTGCAAGCGGAGGAGCCTGTGCTCGGCGAGTACGCCAACAGTTGGGGCGCGTAGCTTGTTTGAGTTCTTACCTGCAAGCGCCGCAGGGAATGAGGGGGGAGTCCGCTCAGCGAATCGAAACTACTGCAAGCGGAGGGGCCTGTACACGGCGAGTACGCCAACAGTTGGGGCGCGTAGCTTGTTTGAGTTCTTACCTGCAAGCGCCGCAGGGAATGAGGGGGGAGTCCGCGGATGAAGCAACTCCGGATAAGTCTTGTTTCTGTCCTACTGGCCGGGTTGAACGCTTTGTTGTCCTTCTTCGGCGTGCCGTGCCTGCCCAACGGTGCCAAGCGTGTGGATTTGACGAAGTTCGAATTGGCATGGCATGATGAGTTTTCCGGCTCTGCACTCAATACGGACGTGTGGGGTATCTACGGCGGCACATCCCCCGTCAAACGCCGCGACGGATACTGGGACTTGGCGCAGTGCATCGTGGAGGGTGGCAAGCTGCACATAAGGACTGCTTATATTCCGGAGGGCATCGGCGCAAACCCTGCGGGGTGGTACAGTTGCGGGATAGACACGCGCAACAGCTTCAGCCAATGCTACGGCTACTTTGAGGTGCGCGCCATCCTGCCGGCCGGCACGGATATGTGGGCGGCGTTTTGGCTCTATTGCAACGGTGTCACCAACGAGAACGGTGCCGGCGAGGACGGCACGGAAATAGATGTGTTCGAGAGCCCGTTCTATGAGCCCGACCGCCTGTTCAAGAACTGTGTAGCCTCCAATATGTACTGGAACGGCTACGGAGAGAAGGGGGAGAGCTGGCAGCAAGGCAGTTGGGGCAAGCCTTATGCTGTCAGCAATCCCTACAGTGTCTACCACACCTATGGGCTGGAGTGGAATGAAAGCGGCTATACCTTCTATATAGATGGCATGGAAACCGAGCATACAACGGCGGGAGGCGTCAGCCGCGTCCCGGAGTTCTTGTGGCTCAGCGTAGAAACCGATTGGGACAACGCCACCGAGACCGGTGTCACCGGTCCGGCAACAGATTACATCATCGACTATGTCCGCGTGTACCGCTATGCCGAATCGGCCGAGGCACAGTAAGGGATAGCCGTCAGCGAGCGGTCCGGCGAAAAAATATTCCAAAGCTATTGACAAATCCTTACAGATATGTTACAATATGGACAATGCGACGAAGGTGTCGGTTGACTGCCTTTCGGAAGGCGGTTTCTTTTGTCCGGATGGGCCCCCGGGCAGGTAGAACCCCCCCGAAATGGTTGGTGTATAAGCCTTCGGCGCATTTTATTATCTGCCTCCGTCGGGAGATGGGGGGACTATGAAAGGAAGCTGTCAAATTGAGTCAAGTAGTCATTGATACTTTATGGGTAGCCATCGCGGCATTCCTTGTGTTCTGGATGAACCTCGGCTTTGCCTCCGTAGAGAGCGGCATGGCCCGCGCCAAAAACGCCGTCAATATTCTCTCCAAGAATTTTATTGTCTTCGCTGTTTCCTCCCTTGGGTTTATGGTGCTGGGCTTCGGGCTGATGTTCGGCTCGGACAACCCCTTTGTCGGCACGCAGAACCTCTGGATTCTCGGCAACATCCCGGAGTGGTACACCAATCCGGATACCCTCCTGCTCGGTTCGCCGATTACGTTCTGGATTAAGTTCTTCTGGCAGCTCGTGTTCTGCGGCACGGCGGCGACAATAGTCTCCGGTGCCGTTGCGGAGCGCGTGAAGTACGTGGCATTTATCATCTTCTCATTCGCGCTCACGCTGGTGATATACCCGATCGTCGGGCACTGGATTTGGGGTGGCGGCTGGCTGGCGGACATGGGCTTCCAAGACTTCGCCGGCGGGACGGTCGTACACGGCTTGGGCGGCATCGCCGCGCTTGCAGGTGCCATGATTCTCGGGCCGCGCATCGGCAAGTACGGCAAGAACGGCAAAGCCAAGGCTATCCCGGGGCACAACATGAGCCTCGCTGTCATCGGTGTGTTTGTGCTGTGGCTGGGCTGGTTCGGCTTCAACCCCGGCTCGACGCTCTCCTTTGCCGAACCGGGTGACGTGGCACACGTCCTCCTCACCACCAACACCGCTGCCGTCGTCGCCATCCTGACCTCTACCGCCACGGCATGGCTGAAGATAGGCAAGCCCGACCTTGGTATGACCATCAACGGCTGCTTGGCCGGGCTGGTCATCATCACGCCCGGCGCAGCATATGTGAGCATTCCCGTAGCCATGCTCCTCGGTGCCGTCAGCGGTGTGATCGTTGTATTCTCCGTACTTATGTTCGATAAGTTTCACGTGGATGACCCAGTCGGTGCCACCTCCGTCCACTTGGTGCATGGCTTCCTTGGGACCATCGCCATCGGTCTCTTCGCAAAAGAGGGAGTCACAACGCTCTCCCCCGCCAATGGGCTGTTCAACGGCGGCGGCTTCCGGCTCTTAGGCGTGCAGACGCTGGGTGTTCTGGCCGTAGCAGTCTTCGGCTTCCTCGGCTCTGCTGCCGTGTGGCTTCTCCTCAAGAAAACCATGGGCATCCGCGTGACAGCCAAAGAGGAAATCGAGGGCTTGGATATCGGCGAGCACGGCAACGAGGCCTACCCGGACTTCGATTCCGCCGTCCATGACTTCGACACGCCCGATGAGGAAGTGCCGGAAGGTGCAGTCCCGGCAGAGGCTGCCGTAAAAGTGGCCAACTCCTCCACGCCGGGTGCGAAGATGACCAAAGTCACCATCGTCACCAAGCCCGAGCGGCTCTCCAAGCTCCAGGATGCGCTGGACAGCATCGGCATCACCGGCATCACCGTCACCCACGTCATGGGCTACGGAATGCAGAAAGGTCAGCCGAAAGAATACTACCGCGGCCAACCCGTCGAGACCCGTCTGCTGCCAAAGGTCAAGGTGGATATTGTCATCTGCAAGATACCGACCGATGTCCTCACCGATACGGTCAAGAAAGCACTGTACACCGGCAACTACGGCGACGGCAAGCTCTTCATCTACGATGTGGAGAATGTCATCAAAGTCCGCACCGGTGAGGAAGGCTTCGATGCCCTCCAGGATGAGGCGTAACTCTCTTCCACCTACTGCGTCATAACCCACAGGACATAAAACCAAAGGATGCCAAAGCGCCGTCCGCCGGAAACCGTCCGGCGGCCGGTTGTTTTCGCTGCCGACAGCAGCGGCGGGTTCTACAGAAAGCCCTGACTGCATAAGTATAACCAAGCCCCCGCTTTGGAATACTATACTCGTTTAGTATCCAATCTGACAAAGGAGCTTGGTAAAATGCAGCGAAAAGACTGGTTTCGGCGGATGTTCGGACAGACAAAGAACAGGCGCGTTCCCCATGCATGGTGGGAGACAGCGGCGGAGTTCCCTGCGGAAGAGGAAGCTTTCGGCGGTCGGTTTGACCCGCTGGGTTCCTACACTGGCACGCCGGATACCCTCACAGATGATGGCGACACCCTCGAGACCCCGGAGCAGGACGCAGATGATCTGTGAGTGCTGAAGCTTGGCAGAATAAAGTGTTACAGATGTACGAAAAATCGTACATCTGTATTCCGTTTTTATCCGACCCATACCGGTTTGTTCTCACGGAAGACCCATTTGAATGGGAACAGGACAGCCTGCGCACCCATCTCCACTATATAATAAAGGAAAGAAAACGGCTCCAAGAGTTTTTGCTGGCAGAAATCGGGGCTGTAGTCCCAGTATTCTTTGAGCGTCAAGGGTTGGATGTTTATGAGCTTCCAGTAGGGGACGTTCTCCATCGTAAAGTCAGCGGGGTTGCCTTCGTGGAATGTGAAAAGCGTTGCACCGCGGAAGAGGAAGTTGCCGTAACTCCCAAGCTCAGAGCAAGAAGGAATGTTGATGTACCGCGTGTTGTTTATGACCGTCTGGTAGTAATTCAGGTGGTTGTGCCCGTACACCACGGCGAAGATATCCCCTTGCGCTTGGATGGCTTCGACCTCTCCTTCGGCGCTGCGGCCGCCGACCGGCTCGAAGGGGTAGCCGTCGAAGTTCCATAAATCCCCCAAGAATCCGTAGCTCTTATCATTGAAAGAACGCGACAGGGAACCCAGACTGAACGGCAGGGGGGTCTGCGCTTCAATGACTTCCGCCGGCACTATGTGCTGGAACAGCATGGACGGTACGGTTGCGCCGCCGTTGTGCGCTTTTAGGCTGCGGGAGATTCCCGCCATCCATTCCATCTGCTCCGGCAGGGGGTTGTCCTCAATACAGTCGAGGAAGTAGAGGTTCATTGCTGTTTTGCTGCCGGCAGAAGCGGCAATGGTCACATTGCAATTGCCTGTACCGTTGAGGGAGGGTACGGGGTCGCGGGTTAGGTTCAGGTTGCCGCCGATGCGGCGGTACATGGCGTACTGTGCGTCGGAGTCAAAGCCGGAATTCCTTCCGTAGGAAGCATCGTGGTTGCCTTGCACCACCACAAAGGGTACATTGCGCTCCAAGAGGGGGGTCAGGAAGTAGCGCATGGATGTTTCCATCTGCGCCTCGCTTGCAAAGGGGTCGGAACGCTCGCCGTCTAAGTTGTCGCCGTCGAATACGACCAAGTCGGGCTGATGTGCGTCCAACGCTGCCGCGATGAAGCGCACCATGTTCGGCTGGTATTGCGAACCTTGGTGCATATCCGTAATGGCAAGGATTTTGAATTCGCCCTCCGCTGAGAAACGAAGATTCCCAACGGTGGCTTTGGCGGCTGCGCCGAGCGGCAGTAAGCTGCAGAGCAGGCAGCAGGTGAGTAGAATTGCAGTAATGCGCTTCCAAGCGATTCGGTTCTTCAAGAAAAGCCCTCCTCAGTAGTTTATTCGATACCGGGTTTGTGCATTATCACAAGAAAATGGTGTATTTTCGCTTGAACAATCGTGAATTTGACGAAAGTAGTGGGGTGGTGTTCTTGCCTCTTGCCTCTGGTTGGGTGGTATGGGTTTGCACTTTGGTTGGGTTTTGCCCTCGGGATTTATAAAAGGATAGGTGAGTTCCTCCACCTTGGGGGCGCCGCCCCCACACCCCCGCCCGGGGGGCCGCTTGCGC